>JBBQXY010000012.1:0-60511 GCA_038209195.1 Ktedonobacterales bacterium
GCATCATTGCGGTGCCATCGTGCTGGAGAGAGATGGCACCGCAATGATACAAATGCACTAAAGCACGTTAGAACGCGTTAGGGAGGTAGGCTTGCGCTGAACCGTCAGCTTTCTTGAAGACTTGATCCGGTTGCACGACCCACGCCGGCAGATCCTGACCTTTGATGTACTGATCAAGCGTCTGGAAGACCAGCGCGCCGAGGCGCGGATTGGATTGCACTACCGCGTATTCTTCGCCAGCGAGCACCAAGTTAATGGCATCTTTGGTCCCATCGATCGAGACGACCTGGATGTCCTGACCTGGATGTTTGCCAGCAGCTTTGAGCGCCGTGATTGCACCAATTGCCATTTCGTCGTTGTGCGCGAAGACGCCCTTGATATTGGGGTATTGCTGAATTAAGGTGGACATCACCTGCTGACCCGTCGCGCGCGCGAAGTTGGCGGTCTGTTCAGCGACGATTTTGATACCAGGGGCTTTCGAGGCCAACTCGCCATCAAAACCACCACCGCGCAGAATGACGGGCGAAGAGCCGGTCGTGCCGCTCAGCTCGACGATAGTCGCGTTTGTAGAAGGACCACCCAGCGCCTCGATGAGCGCGTCAGTGGCCAGTGCCCCCTGCTTCTGGAAGTCGGAGCCAACGAAGGTCGCGAAATCGCGTCCTGGCGTTGCCAAGCTCTCGTTGACGTCGCGGTCAACCACGATCACCGGGATGCAAGCTTTACGGGCGTCGAGGATAGCTTTGACCTCCGCGTCCTCGGTGTGCGGGTCAACCAGCAGCACATCAGGCTTGTCGTTGATCAGGTTCTCGATGTCCTGCACCTGTTGATCATCCGAGTTGTTCGCATTGGTTTTCAAGAGCTGAAAGCCATGGGCTGCTGCCTGCTGCTCAATGCTCGCCTCTTCGGCGAAACGCCAGGCACCATCCAGAGCATTCTGTGACCAGGCAACCTTATGAGCGCTTGACAGCGGAACTAATTTGGTATTGCTGCCAACAGCGCAACTACCGTGAATGCTAGTAGTTGTGCTGCCGCTGCCGCCGCTGCCGCCACAGGCGGCGAGGAGCATACCCAAAAGGCTAAAGACGGCGATGTTTGTCCAAAAAGACCGTTTACGTGGAATCAAGGGGAAATGCATAATGAACCAACCTTTCAAATAGATGACAACGTTGTCCGGCGAGCCGGGTGAACTTTCCTTGTTGCTAACGCTGATTCGCTTGTGCCTTGCGTCTGTGATGATGGAATGCCACAGCTTTTTCCGTCGCCTGCTATCCCTCGAAGGCGCAAAAAAATCCTCTATCTTGATCGAAAAAGAGAAACGCGATTGGTCGGTTGGGAGAATGTACGGACTGTGCCGCATTTCCGAGTCTTTGCGTGACAATGTACAGGGGGAAATGTCGGTGTACTCGACATGCTTGCCGGGTGATAAGTCCGGAGTAGAAAGGCCTCACCTCCTTCCTAAAAAGAGAAGTTGCTTATCAGTATACTTACGTTTAACCGCTTAAATTTAAGCGGTTAAACGTAAGTATACTGATAAGCTGATTGTTTGTCAAGGGGTATAGAAAACTCACAAATGTGCGGTGAAAGGCAGCGGAAGTAGCATGAAAATTGACATAGCGGAGATTGTATCATATAGTTTAAAAGGTATATGCGTTTAAATGAGAGAAGGTAATTATAGGGATGACGACGATTTCCGATGTAGCGCGCCGGGCGCAAGTAACGACGGCGACAGTCTCCAATGTGATTACCCAGCGTGTGCCCGTGAGCGAAAAGACGCGTGCGCGCGTGCTCAAGGCCATCGAAGAACTAGGCTATCGTCCCAATCTGGTTGCGCGAGGTCTGGCTCAAGGCAAGACGTTGACGTTAGCATTGGTAGTGCCAACGATCTCGAATCCATTCTACGCGGAAGTGGTGGAAGAGGTTGAGCGTGTGGCCGATCAGCATGATTATGAAGTGCTCTTGAGCATGACCCATAATGATCCTGAAGAGGGAAAACGGCATCTGGAGCGCATGGCCAGTCGCTGGGTAGATGGCTTTATTGTCATGGGTATGGCTGGAGATATTGAAGATGTGCTGGCACTCAAAAACGCGGGCAAAGAAGTGGTCCTGAGCATCTGGAATCAAGACCCGCGCACACAGAACCTGCCGATCGTGGATATCGATTTTCGCCTGGCAGGCGAGTTGGCGACGCAGCATCTACTGGGGTATGGTCACCGTCGTATCGCGGCCATCCTGGAGGAACCAGTGCAGTTAACGCGCCGCCAGGGGTATCAATCTGCCCTCGCTGAAGCCGGACTGAGCCTTCCGCCAGAATATGTGCGCCAGGGAGACTCATCCTTCGAGAGCGGCTATCAAGGCGCGCTGGCTCTGCTGGATCTGCCTGAGCCACCCACCGCTATTTTCACCGGCAACGACTGGATGGCCTTTGGCGCGCTCGAAGCCATCGCCAGCCGGGGCCTGGCAGTACCCCAGGATATCTCAGTTGTAGGCGTCGATGACATCGTCCTTGCCGCTCGTTCCAATCCCCGCCTGACCACGATCAGCACTCCCAAACGTGAAATGGCCCGCGCCGCCACAGAACTGCTCCTGCGTTACATCCACCACATCGATATTCCCGAAAAGCCCCTCAAGATACTAGTCAGCCCGCATCTGGTAGTACGTGCATCAACGACCAAGGTTAGTGCGTGAGAGGCTATTAAAACATAAAAATGCGCTTTCCACTTCAAGACTGCAACTCTGGACCATCAGCATCGCTTGCTGGAAAGGCCACATCCTCGTACAGAGATGAGATAGGGAAGCTGATACTGAGGGTGGTCAGTTCCACTATATCGCCTGGCCCAAAAATATGCAGCGTCCACAAATTCTTGGTAGCACGACGATACACATCTACCGCCTGCCGCTGTGAGTCTATCATGACATACTCTTCAATCGTAGGGCAGGTGCGATAATAGATAAATTTTTGGCCGCGATCATACGCCTCCGTGCTGGGTGACAACACTTCAAAAACGATACGAGGAAATGTGATGGTATCAATCTTACCTCGATCTCGTTCATCACAGCTTACCGAGGCATCTGGATACACATAGCGTGTCTCGCTTAAACGTACCCGCGCATCGGTATTGTAAACATAGCAAGGGCCACCTCGCAGGTGCGCACGGAGCAGACTCGTCAAGTTGATGCTGATAGTAGAATGGTCTAACGTCCCCCCAACCATCATGACAGCATACCCATCGATATACTCGTAGCGAACATCGGTGCTGGTAAGATCAAGCGCAAGGTATTCTTCAACACGCATCAAAGTTCTATATGGCTGAGCTACCATCGGTATACCTCCAAGGTTTGCAGTGTTGGAGTAAGTAGCACTCCATCCCCATAAAATAACGTGGGTTGAAACGGGATGGATGCCCTATCGTTTTGATGTTTGTTCTCCAAAAGAGCGGCCATAATAGCCTCTCCAACGGCCTGAGCTACAAGTGGTGGAAAGGCATTGCCAATCTGACGATATGCCGCAGTTTTACCGCCAGCAAAAATCCATGTATCGGGAAAGGCTTGAATGCGTGCTGCCATGCGAAGTGTCAACCGTGGCAAGCCATCTATTGGAAAATCTTCTCCAGGCACCTGATTTGCGATCCCTAAGCCATCAACGCCCAGCATTGCCCACTGTTTTCGGGCGCGAGTGGGACCAAGATCAGGACCGCCATGCTTTTTTGAGCCGCCTACCAGCGTTGGGGCAATGCCATTTGCTTTATAGCTCCATGGGACTACACCAGGCCACCCATTGGAAGCCATGAGATCGCCTATAGCCTGACTTACAGTGGTGCATCCTCTAATGGGAGTAGGCCAGCAAAATGCTGCTGCATAAGGTTGGCGTAGCGCGACCAATACAAAACGTGGTCGCAACTGTGGTACACCGTAATCTGATGCTTGCAGAACGCGCCATCGTACCTCATAGTGTAGTCGCATCAGCTTTCCTATGAGGTCATTTCGATACGCAGCAAAACGAGTAGAGGCAAAGCCAGGTACATTTTCAAGCATCACCGCTTTTGGCCTAACCTGCTCTATTAAATGGAGAGCCTCAGGAAAGAGGTCGCGCTCGTCTTCGGCTCCAAGTTGCTTACCAGCAATGGTGAAAGGTGGACAAGGTACACCACCCGCGAGCAAATCTACACCTCTGAAATCTGCTCCATTGATGGCCCGAATATCGCTTTCAATCACATGCCAAGTCGGGCGATTGTTACGCAACGTCTGACAGGCCACGGGTTCGATTTCAATGGAGGCTACATTACTAAAACCCGCGTTTTCTATTCCTAAAGCTTCGCCCCCTGCACCGGTACATATGTCCAACACAGTTGGCCTTGTGTCGCCATCTTCATAATATTGTGCTTTATAGAAGAGATTATCCATCATACACTATTCCTCCCCTCACTTCATGCATTAACGGAACAACTCCGTCACTGATCGACCATCGTGGATACGGCTGATAGCACCGGCGAAGAGTTCGGCTACGGAGAGCACGGTCATATTGGGTAGGCGTTTCTGATCGGGTAAGGGGATAGAATCTGTGATCACAATCTCTTTTATGGGTGAGTTGGAGAGCCGTTCAACGGCGGGGCCGGAGAGGACGCCGTGGGTAGCACAGCAATAGATGTCCCGTGCGCCGTGTTCGTTGACAACGCGCACCGCCTGTGTCAACGAACCGGCAGTGTCGATCTCATCATCAACGATCAGGGCATGTTTACCAGTGACGGTACCGATGATCCCCATCGCTTCGATGTGCCCATTGTTGCCAATACGCCGCTTCTCCACAATGGCTAGCGGAGCATCCAAGCGGTCAGCCAGGTGACGCGCCTTCTTAGCATACCCCTCGTCGGCGGCAACGACGGTGAAATTGTCGAGCTCTTTCTGCACAAAGTAACGCGCCTGGATAATTTGCGCGGTCAGTTCGTCAACGGGGATATTGAAAAAGCCCTGGATTTGACCCGCATGCATATCCATTGTGAGCACGCGGTGCGCACCAGCGACGGTCAGGCAGTCGGCGATAAGGCGAGCCGTAATGGGTACTCGCGGCTGGTCTTTTTTGTCGGTACGACCATAGGCATAGTAGGGGATAACAGCAGTGATGCGAGACGCGGAGGCGCGTTTGAGGGCATCAATCATGATCAGCAATTCCATGATGGAACGATTGACAGGCGCACTAAAAGGCTGAATTACAAAAACATCGCGTCCGCGCACGTTATCATTAATTTTGACAAAAATATTCTCGTTACTGAATTGAAAAACATCAGCGTCACCGAGTGGGATATGTAAATGCCGACAAATTGCTGCCGCTAACTGGCGGTTCGCGTTACCTGTAAAGATGCTTAGCTCGTCCATTCGCTCCTCCTAATTAATTGAGTATATCATATGAAAGAGATTTATGTAAATCCAAAAAGTCGGGATGCAGCCGTGTCATCTTGAGCGCGACCTTTGTCATTCTTCGCGACGCTCAGAATGACAAGCCTTCTCTCCAAATGCCCGCCACACCCAGGAGGATACCCTGAATAACGTCGCGACCAGAAGTAGCTCCCAGTGCTAAGACAGCCTCTGCCGCTGCTGTAAGCTCCCTCTCGTTCTCTCGTGTGAGAGCCTGCAATAGCAACCCTATTGGCTCCGCGACATATCCCTGGGCGGCATAGCGCAACCAGCATTGACTGAGAAGATGCGTCTGCCGCTCAGCTACGGAGAGAATATCCTGATACGCCATCAGCAAACGGGGATGAGCTCCATGTAAAAGCCAGTTAGCAGCCATCCAACCAGCCAATATATCATCACCGCTGGGGGTTAAACCAGGGCCACGCCCACACAAGTACTGAGCCATATCGTGGATAGAGGTAAATGATGATTGAATTAGTGTGTAGGGACAGGAGGCCTGGTTGAGGTGGACACCCTGTCTGGGGGACAGGTAATAGGGGCCTTGTGCCTGTCCTGGCGGGTACCCTGATAAATTCGCTACATATTGCTTCAGCCAGGCACTATTTTTCTCAATGCTTGCCAGATTCAATGGGTGCGGCCTGACGATTTTTGGGTGCCACTGAGTACAATGGGTCAGGTCAAGCGAGAGGGCGAGAGCTTCTATATGCAGACGTTGCGCTCCCAGTAGAACCGGCATACCAATGCGGAGAGATGAAAAGGGAGGTGTACCGCCAGGGGCAGAGAGTTGCACACTATTGGGTACGCGTGGGACCTCAAGGGCGTTAAGCGACAGGATGAAGTCACCAGGAAAGGTGATATTAGCGGCAGCACGAAAAACACTCTGCACAAAGCCCCGTTGGGCAGCACCTGTAACGGCATCAGCCAGACAGGTACTGTAGGATAACGCCCTCATCACAACCCACCCACCAAGCCCCTTATGCCGATCGTGTCCATCACGCACCACCATCTACTCAACGGGTTTAGGGTCGCTAATGGTAATACGGATCAGCCAGCCTAGCAGCCAGAACACTAGGAAGTAGATGCCCATACCAATGAGCGTGCTGATTTCAAAGGCCTGATTGACATGAAATGATGGATTATGGACAATGTTGCTGAACGGAAAGAGGATCACACTGGTTAAGGCATAGATGAAGGCGGCGAAAATGTTGGATGGGTCGGCTCCGATGAGCATGAGGAGAAAGCGTATGCCCAGCACAATTTCTAGGGTGATGACAAACCATTGTAAGAAATCATTCACCTTGCCTATCGCAAATTTCAGAATTTGCCCCGGCTCTTGCTGGATTTCTTCTCCGCCCTCAAATTCATCAGTTTGGGACGCACTATCTAGGATCGGGGGTGTCAGTGGAAGCACCTTCTGTGGTAAATCTGGCATTGGATGAATTCTGTCAGTAGCCTGCGTATTAATAGGCAACTGTTCATCGGAATACGGATTATTGCGCATCCTGTTCTCCTCCATGTATTACCTGTCGTGCGGACAGGTTGCTGATGAAATTGACATACGCATACTCACGGACGCAACGCGTTTTGACTATCTTCCACGATTATACCATGAGATGCCGTTGCTGTGCTACGGCGCACGAGCAATATAACCCCTTCCGCACGCCCAATCTCGACATACTGACCGGAATGCAGCAAATAGTTAATGAGATTATCAGTAGTAATGCTATCCTGTGGGAAAACATCGTTGAGGTCAAGGATGATATATTGCGCAATATACGTGGTAGTATCGCTCGTATCTTTGAACTCTGGAAAAACTGCCAGGTGTTGCCGCTCACTCAGATGCGGATTGAGGTTGCTACCAGCAGAAACAGATGCAGTGGACGGTATCTTAGCCAGGAGTTGCTCCACGCGTTGCTCGTGGCTGCCAGGAAAATGATCGACCCAGAAGCCATTTAAGGCTGGTGCCTCCACCATATAGTTAAGCACAATCATGCCCACAAACCATAAACACGCCACCCATTGGAGGCGTGCCACAGAGGCACCTTTGGCGACAGGAATCATACGTTCGCTGAAGCGTTGCCATTGCCCAGTGCTTACGTGCATCGCCTTCTGGCCTTGCTTTTTAAAAAAGCTGACCCAGCGTTGGTAGCGACGCCGCTGCTTCACCCAGGACAGAACTGTCACTACACATTTCTTGATCGCCACCATGCTTGCTGTAATCACAGCAATTGTCATTCTGAGGCCGCAGCCGAAGAATATCTTCCTGCCAAAGGCACGTGTCACCCGACCATCATACTCCTCAACCTGAGATGGGGGCATAGCACTCTCATCGGGTTTTTCTCCGCGCCAGCCGCGCCAGATAGCCAGAAAGCGTTGTGTACCATGAATAGCCGCAATCATCACAAAAGGAATGATCGCCGCGTTATAGTGATAGACGCCGCTAAATGTCAACGAGTCAGTACTTAAAACGTTTTCGGCCAGCCCAGGCAAGGATACGAGCAACCATTCAGGGGCCAGCAAGGCGAGAAATCCGGTACTGCGCAAGATACTCGCCACATAGTAAAAGCGGTCAAGCGTAATAAACGTGGTAAACAGTAACCACGGATGGAGGATGATATTGATAATAGCTTGTCCCGGCGAGCTACCCAGCGCTTCATAGCGGTACCAAAAGTTATTATGCTGCGCTCCCGGATAAAAATGGGGAATGACAAACCCAAAAGCAAGGGCACTCCACAGTATGCCGCCAACGATCAAAACACTGCCCAACCTCGGCAACTTGTATTTCCAGATCACGAGAATGCCTAAAATAGCGAGGTACAAAGGAATATCTTCTTTGCAGCTCGCGGCAAGGATACAAGCCAGCACAAACCAGCCATAGCGTTTATAGTCCAGGGCCAGAACAGCATAGAGCAAAAAGGGTGTCGCCAGGCTAACGGGATGAAAATCAAAGATATTCAGACCCAAGAGCGCGGGTGCTAAGAAATAGGCCAGCACCATCGTGGGAGCGATGAGCGGCCATGCTGGAATATACTTGCGGGTCAAGAGAAAAATGGGCAGCGCACCTGTCGCCAGTGCCAGCGACTGGAAGACCAGCAGGATACGTGGATCAGCATGGAAAACGTAGAGCAGCGAGAGCGGTAAAATAATCGGCTCAACATGGACTGCCAGGCGCGTAGGAGGTCCATACCAATCAGCAGCCTGATTGGTAAATTGGAATAGTCGCCCATGAATCGTGTTCCACAACACCTGGTCCAAGTTGCCGAGATCGAAGGCCGTTGCCTTAAAGGTCTCGTAGCGCAACACAGTCTCAATGCTCATCCCTATGGCATAGGCTACCATAAACAGAATGAAGAGGCTCCATGCCACGCGTTGCTGTCTATGTGTGTTCAATAACCTTCCCTGCTCACCAATTGTCATTCTGAGGCCGCAGTAGCCGAAGCCCTCGAGCGAAGCGAAGGGCGAAGAATCTCTTCCTGCTCACACTACTATAATAGACTGCCAGATACCGATGCCAACCAGGATCATAAACGACCATACAATCACAAATTCAGGCCAGGTGCCCGTGCGAAAACGCCAATGCGGGTTAGGCGGAAAGCCAAAACGTTTGTGACTGGGCCAGAGCAAGGGCACTCCACCCTCGGTCATCCCATCCGCCGCGATATGCATAATGCAACCAAATAAAACCGCGTTAAACACTAAATGAGAACCACGGATAAATTGGCCCGGAATGACAAAACCGTGTTGAATCAGTAAGTAGCTGACGAGTTGTTCTAGACCAAGAGCGATCAGCGAGCCAAGTAATAGCCCAAGTAAGCTGTGAAATAGAGTGCGATGACCAGCCAGATGCTGTATCTGCTTGCTGATCCAACCCAATTTGTGTCCCAAGGTGCTCCGCGCATTATCAATATCGGGCAGCAACGCCCCAAAGCCTACCATAAAATAATAGACAGCCTTCTTGATAATCAATGTCAAAGGCACCACCTTTGCCATCGTCAATGGGTCGCCCGTTAAGTGTACCACACTATCAAATATGACCCCCGCCGTTAGACCAATCAGCAGATGTGATCTACCTTCCATCCCTTTTCTCTCCCATCACGCACAATGTATGCTTTTCTTTTTCGACTTCTCAAACAGTTGAGAGTGATATTGCGCCATTGTAAAGTGAATTGGAACAAATATCAAGTGGGGCATTTTGAGGTGAATCCGTATCAACGTAAAGCAGTGAGATACTTCCCTTAATCACTCACCATTGGCAAGTGATGTAGATACGTCGTATCAGTCACCTGCTTCAACAGGAAATCAGCCAGGTCCTCGCGCGAAATACGTGCTCCTGTATTGACTCCCACCCAACCAATACGATACTTGCCCGTAAATGGTCCTTCAGTCAGCATAGGGCCCCGCACGATCACCCAGTCCAGCAAACTCTCTTTGATCAACTGGGCATGCTCTTCTCCATCCTTCAATACCTGGCCAGACAAGGCCTTGAGCGCGAATTTGATGAAGTGATTGAACAACCTCGGCCTGTCCTGTGGCGCATCCACACCGGCTCCGGTTAGGCTTACAAGCCGTTTCACACCAAATTTCTGCATAGCAGCAATGATATTGCGCGTTGAGACCGTCTGCAAATCCTTGGGCGAATCTTTGCTCTGTCCCAGTACGCTGATCACGGCGTCTGCTCCCTGCACAACCTTCTCAACATTGGAGGCCTTTATGGAGTCGCCCTGTACCACCGTCAGCCGATCATGTTGCAAAGGCATCTTGGCTGGAGTACGCACCAGCACTACAACTTCATATCCGGCCTCTAATGCCTGTCTGACCAGAGGTTTACCAGTTCGACCAGTAGCCCCGAAAATGGCGAGTTTCATCATGTTCCTCCTGTTGCATACCTATGTGTATCTGTGTGCATCTATGTGTATCAAAGAGTGTGCCTTACTATCAATTTTGACAGAGCACATGCTCTACCTTTAGACAGTGAGCAATACTTTTCCTTGTGTTTTATTTTCCTCAATCGCCTGGTGGGCTACTCTCACCTCAGCCAATGGATAGGTATGATCAACCATAACCTTTAATTGACCTGACATCATAGCTTCAAGGAGCGCGTGGCTGGCACGCATCTGATCTTCATGCTCCTGCACAACGGTGTTATAGCCACTGATCGTGAGACATTTGGGAATGAGCATTTGTGTCACAAAAGGCGTTACCTCGTTACTCAATGACCCAAAAACGACCATCCTACCGAAAGGGGCCAGGCAGGCAATACTCTGTTGTCCAATTCCGCCGCCGATAGCATCAAGCACAACGTCCACTCCCTTTCCCTGTGTCGCCTGCATCACCTGCTCAATCCAGTTGGCATCGTTAGTGTTGATTGCAATGTCAGCTCCCAAAGAACGGATGAAAGCCAGTTTCTCAGGCGTATGGGTAGTGCCAATGATCATACCTGCTCCCAACGCCTTTGCCAGTTGCACGACCAGTGATCCAACACCACTAGAAGCTGCGTGTATCAGGATGCGCTCGCCCTTCTGAATTCGCGCGGCTTTCTCCAACAGTAAATAGGATGTCTGGCCCTGGATTGGCAGCACAATTGCCTGCGTGAAGGGCACCTCATCCGGAATTGGCACGACTTTACTCACATCGGCAAGCGCGTACTCGGCGTATCCACCGTTAACTAACGACACAACGCGCGTTCCAATGGCCGACTCAGTCACGTTCGGACCATGCGCCACAATTGTACCCCCAACTTCGTTCCCTAACGTCGTCGGTAACGTGACTAAATTGGGATATTTCCCATTGCGCTGTCCAATGTCCGAATAATTTATACCTGCCACAACAACTTTGATCAGCACTTCTCCCTCACCCGGTATCGGCATAGCAAGTTCTTCTAACTTCATCACTGCCGGCTCGCCTCTTTGATATATTCGAATAGCTTTCATGATTTTCTGCTTTCTGGCTTTAACTTTCGTACACGGAGGATATATAGACCAGTCAGTATATTCAACTCCAATAAAAAAGTATAGCCTGGTTTATTGAAAACTCGCATTCAATCTTTCGGAAATGTCTTAAGCACATGTCCAAGCATTGCCGCGACGTTTCTGAGCGGGTCACCACTATGGTTTGTGCGACTTAAAATGATGCCCCCTTCGATGGTAGCCGTGATAAATATCGCCAACTGCACTGCACACACCTCCCTATAACCGCTCGCACTCAGCTTCGTCTGAAACGCATCCTGTAGTAATTGATATGCTTCCAGGCAGGCACTATTTAAACGCTCACTGGAGATAGCTGTCTCCATGGCGACAATCATCAATGGGCCACCAGAACGAAATCCGGAGGCTTCAACATGATACGCAATGCCATTCACGAAGGACTGAATAGCTTCACAGGGATCATCACTGCTTGCAAGCCCTTGTTTAATCCGACTGGCGACAAGCTCACCAGTTCTCTTAATGGCTTCGGCGGTCAGTTCCTCTTTGCCTTCTGGAAAGTAGTAATAAAGTGAACCTTTGGGAGCCCCACTCACGGTCAAAATTTGATTTAAACCCGTCGCGTGATATCCTTGAGCTTCTAGTAGTTCACAAGTTGTCTCAATTATTTGTTCTCGTGTTGAATTCATCTCACTCCTTCAGTTCTCACTTCTAGTATATAGACCAGTCACTATACTTGTCAAGAAACTCTCATTTTTGTGCTAGCGTTCGTTTCCTGTCTATTCACCCCCAATACGCTGATACCCAACCTTAATGAGTAAAGCGCAATTCGCCTCTCAGCTTGTGCGCAGAAAGCTTGAGTCAGGGACGCCAGTAAACACCGAGAAAAGGCAAACTCACCAGTCCTTCTGGACTGGTGAGTTTGCCTTTTCTCGGTGTTTAAGAGGATTTACTCTTCCGGTAATTGGATCATGATCGCATTGCCCTCGATCTGTACCGGATAGGTGAGAATGTCCTGACGAGCAGGGCCGCGTAAGACCTTGCCAGTACGCACATTGAAGCGTGCGCCATGCCATGGGCAGGTCAGCACATCGCCCTCCAATTCGCCTTCGTTGAGGGGGCCACTGATATGCGTACAGTTATCGGTAAAGGCACAGATTTCGCCATCTACATTGGCAAGGCAGACCAACTCGCCATCGACCTCTACCGGCAGTAATGCGCCCTCGTCTACTTCATCCAGTTCCGCAACTTTAATAAAATTTGCCATACGCCGTTATATTCCTTTTGCCTGTACAGGCAGAATGACTCCATTCACACCATCGCTCGCGGGTGAGATCAGAAAGATTGCCGCCTCCGCCACCTGTTCCACGCTGACCCACTTCTTACTTAGTTCTTCTGGGGTAGGCTTCATGGATTCAATGTTCGATTGGGTAATAATCAGGCCAGGGCCAATCGCATTCACATAAATACCAGCCTGTTTGCCTTCCTTGGCGAAAGTACGCGTCAAGGCATCAACACCAGCCTTGGCGCAGTTATAGGCCAGCATATTCGGGCTGGCACCCTCAACGCCTCCGGCTCGGCTGAAATTGAGAATTTTGCCACCACCCTGCTGCTTCATCACCGGCCATACGGCGCGAGTACAGAGAAACGTCGTGCGCAAATTATTATTCAGTTCGTCGTCCCAGTCCGCTAACGATAATTCAGCCGAGGGCATATATTTTGTCAAACCGCCCGCCAGGTTGACGAGGCTATCGATGCGCCCATAGGCCGCCAACGTTTCTTGTATGAGGGAGTTAGCACCTTCTTCCGTCGTCAGATCGGCGGCAACAGGTAGAACACGGGTACCCTCGACGCGTAACTCTTCCGCACGCGCATTGACCCGTTCAGCACTGCGCGAACTGATTGCCAGGTGTGTACCTTCACGAGCAAACGCCTTCGCCAGCGCGAAACCTGCCTGCCCAGCATGGCTCACGCCCGTGATAATCACTACATGATCTTTTAGACGCATCGGTTTCCCTCCCTCCATCCTTCCGGGGGAAACGTAGGGCGCGATTTATCGCCGCCACCGCCGATTTATCGGCCCGTCCTCACCTGTCACCCTACATGATGCCCACAAGGGACATCACTACAATTCTTCGTCGTCACCGCGATCCTGTGGTTTTTCCAGGCCCGCGAGTGCGAGGCTGCGGTGTAACACACGCAGTGACAGAAAGGCACATTTCATGCGCGCTGGACTGATGGAAATACCCAGAGACTCCAGTACGTCCTGCTTGCCAAGCTGTACCACCTCTTCTACCGTCTTACCCTCGATCATCTCGGAGAGCATCGAGGCAGAGGCCTGGCTGATCGCGCAACCGCGCCCTTTAAAACGCACCTCTGTGACACGGTCTCCCTCTACCTGAAGATCAATACCAAGTTGATCTCCGCATAACGGGTTGGTGTCCTCGGCATGGGCGGTTGGTGCCTCCAACGTCCCATAGTTGCGCGGGTTGCGATAATGGTCCAGTATATAATCACGATAATCCATCGACATAGGGCATCTCCCCTTTTTAGGCGTAATTCTCCACGCCCCCGGCTTTGTCATTCTGAGTCCGCTTTTTTCTTGTCATTCTGAGTCCGCAGACGAAGAATCTATTCCTTAAATCGCGCCCCTACAGGCGGAAAATTTGTATTGCCCGGTGCAGCCCCTGCACCAGGGCATCGATCTCTTCCTGTAATGTATAGACATAGAAACTGGCTCGCGCTGTAGCCGCTAATCCCAAACGTTCCATTAATGGTTGCGCACAGTGGTGTCCAGCGCGAACCGCGACACCTGCCTCTTGGTCAAGGATAGAGGCCAGATCGTGGGGATGAATATCTCCCAGTGTAAAAGATACCACACCGCCGCGCTGCGCCGCCTCCGGCCCATAGATAGTCAACCCTGGTACAGTCTGCAACTGCTCCATGGCATAGTGCGTCAATACTTGCTCGTGGTGCTGTATATTCTGCATACCCAGCGCGTTCAGGTAATCAACTGCGGCTCCCATGCCTATCGCCTCGGCGATAGCTGGCGTACCAGCCTCGAACTTCCAGGGTAGATCATTCCAGGTGGACTGGCGCAACCCAACCGAGCGTATCATATCGCCACCACCCATAAATGGAGGCATGGCTTCCAGCAAGTCACGTTTGCCATATAGCACGCCAATGCCCGTTGGCCCCAGCATCTTATGTCCACTGAAACAGAGGAAGTCCACGTCCAGTGCCTGTACATCGACTGGTATATGTGGCACGCTCTGGGCCGCGTCAACGAGAACAATAGCTCCCACGGCGTGCGCCTGCGCAATCATCTCACGGGCAGGGTTGATCGTGCCAAGCACGTTCGAGAAATGGGTGAAGGCTACCAGCTTGGGCTGCTGTTGCAAAAGTTGTTCGTAGATATCGAGGCGCAGCAGACCATCATCGGTGATAGGGATAAACTCCAAACGCGCTCCCGTGCGCTGCGCCAGCAGTTGCCAGGGAACGAGGTTGCTGTGATGCTCCATCTCGGTCAACACAATGACATCGCCAGCAACGATGTTCGCGTTGCCCCAGCTATAGGCCACCAGATTGATGCTCTCCGTAGTGTTACGGGTAAAGATGACTTGTTTGCTCTGCCGTGCATTGATGAACCGTGCCACCTTCACACGCGCCTTCTCCATCGCCGCCGTGGCCTCTTCGCTGATCTCATAAACGCCGCGATGCACATTGGCATTGAACGTCTCGTAATATCCGCTCATGGCCTCAATAACAGCACGCGGCTTCTGCGAGCTAGCCGTACTATCCAGGTAGACCAATGGTTTCCCATGCACGGTACGCGACAAAATAGGGAAGTCGTTGCGAATCTCTGTAATCGAACGGACTTTCGTGTTCTGCATTGCCTTGTCCTCATCCCTGCCCGTCCACCCCAGGGTACCCGCAAGGGGCACCCCTACCATGGACGGAACTGTCCCGTCCATGGTAGGGGTGCCGCATCCGGGGGATGATGAAGGCCCCCTTGCGGGTACCCTGGGGACGGGAGGCGGGCTTAATACTCCGTCAGTTTAATTTCTTCATCGACTGTGGGTTTGTCGAGGCTGATGGCGTGTTCATCTACGCCTTCGATCTCCCAGCGTTCCTGGGCATCCACCCAGGTATCGGCTTCGGACTCGTAGGCACCACTCATGCGGCGCACAATACTGCGGCGCAGGCGGATGCGTAGATTTTCCAACGGCACACGCTGCAGCACCGGCTCGAAAAAACCCTGCACGATAATGCGTTCAGCTTCGCCACGAGCTATACCGCGCACCATCAGGTAGAAGAGTTGCTCTTCGTCGATCTGTCCAGTGGTGGCACCGTGGCTGGCACTCACCTCGTTCGCCCCAATTTCCAGACCAGGGATGGACTCCGCTCGGCACTCGCTACTCAAAAGAAGCGTGTGATCTGAAAGGAAGGAGGCCGTTTGCTGAGCCTTGGGCTGCACGCGAATCATGCCTTGAAATTCCACTCGCGACTTATCGGTCAATACGCCCTTGACCAGCGTCTCGGCGTTCGTAGCAATAGCATTGTGATCGGAGAGCGTGTTCATGCTAAAACGCTGGTCATGGTCGGCAAAGAAAACGCCCACCAGTTCCGCGACGCTACCGTTGCCGCGCAAAGATGCACCAATGTTTGCCAATGTCACTTTGCTACCCAGGTCGGCCATGACCCAGGTGACGCTGCCATCTTTCTCATGCACCGCGTTCTTGTTGGTGACATTCCAGACGTTCTGACCCAGGTCTTGCATATTGCTAAACTCGACACGGGCCGCGTTCCTGGCGAACACCTCCACTACATCGTTTAAGAAGGCAGGTTCTTCGCCTTCAAAGGATGAGTTGTATTCGTTCACGTAGCGCACACTGCTCAGCTCTTCCGCGATAATCAGCGTATGGGCGAACGTGGCAGATGTTGGCACATCCAACCAGATTTGCGTGAGAATGGGTTCTTCAATCTCGACGCCCTTGGGAATATAGAGGAAGGCACCACCACTCCAGAAGGCCGCGTGCATGGCAGTGTATTTGTTGCTTTCCACGGGCACACAGGTCGTCATGAAGTATTGCTGCACCAGTTCAGGATAATCGCGCACCGCAGAATCGAGATCGGTCAGGATGACACCTTTTTGCCGCAGCGCAGGATCAAGTTCCGCGCGTACCACCGAGGCGTTACGCTGCACAAGCAGTCCGGCACGCGCATCCACTAGTGCCTCTGTGAGAGATTGCTCAATAGCGGCTGACAACGCACCATTGCTGCTAGCGGGAACGTAGGGATTCATTTCTTGGAAATTATAATTGGCCACCGTGCGCAATGTACCAAGGTCGCCACGTCGTCCCAGTGGGGCTGGCATGCTCTCGTACACATCCCAGGCGTGCAGACGCTTTTGCAGCATCCACTCAGGCTCCCCTTTCTGGCGCGATAGCTCCACTACCGCGTCGCGCGATAGTCCACGTAACACATCATTAGCCATTGACGCTCACCTCGTTCGCTTCCTCGGTGGGTTTGAGCCACTCATAGCCCTTCTCTTCGAGTTCAAAGGCCAGTTCTTTTCCACCCGATTTGACGATGCGCCCGTTGAACATCACATGGACATAGTCAGGCGTGATGTAGTTCAACATGCGCTGGTAGTGGGTGATAAGCAGGATGCCCAGGTTCGGGCCAGTCAAGGCGTTAACGCTCTCGGAGACAATCTTGAGTGCGTCGATATCCAAGCCGGAGTCGGTCTCGTCCATTAGGGCAATCTCTGGCTCCAACAAGGCCATCTGCAAAATCTCGGCGCGTTTCTTCTCACCACCGGAGAAGCCATCGTTGATCGAGCGGTTGATAAAGCTATTGTCTACTTTGAGTAGCCGCATCTTCTCTTGCAACAGGGTGCGGAACTCTCTAGGTGGAATGCTTTTGCGTTTGACCATCTTGCCCGTGGGATTTTCGCCCTCTTCCAACGGCTTATTACCTTCGCGTACCGCCTCAAGCGAACGGCGCAGGAAGTTGGCAACGCTCACGCCAGGAATGGACATCGGATATTGGAAAGCCAGGAAGAGACGCATACGAGCGCGGCGGTCCGGCGAATATTCCAGAATGTTCTCGCCTTTGAACCAGACTTCACCATCGGTCACTTCATATTTCGGGTTGCCCATAATAACATTGGCAAGGGTGCTTTTGCCGGAGCCATTTGGCCCCATTAGCGCGTGAATTTCGCCCTGTTTCACGACCAGGTCCACACCACGTAAAATCGGTTTGCCTTCAATATTCGCATGAAGGTTTTTAATTACAAGTTCTGATCCCATTATAAAAACATATCCTCTCTTATTCCGACAAGGTTTCTCAAAAGTCTTTTTAGGACAGCGGGCGAACCTGCGGTTCGCTTTCTTTGGCAGATAGGGCAAACCTCATGTTCGGCACTACCTGAATATCTGCAAGAGCAATGAAACGGGAGGACGTAGTGTGCTCCTGTGCGGCTTCTGCTTTAGCCAGGTCAGCTAACGACATGGCATCCAGGGTTTGTGCCACGACATCACGCAATTTCGTCCAGAGATATTTCGTTCTGCACGAGTCAAGAAAGCCACAGATCTGGGTCATTTCGCCTTCGGTTGCGCAGATCATCGGGGCAATTGGTCCTTCCAGCACACGTACAATCTCACCCATGAAGATTTCTTCCGGATTTCGGCTGAGCCTGTAGCCGCCATGTGCGCCACGCGTGCTACTCACCAGTGGTGGTTCGGCTTCGCGCAAGAGTTTCACTAATTGCTCAAGATACGCCAATGGCAGCATTTCTGCCTGTGAAATATCAGTAAGTGAGCGAGGGCGTTCACCATAATGCCGAGCGAGATCGACCATGATCCGCACGCCATATTCGCCTTTTGTCGATATTCCTAAGTTCATGGCTTTCTCCCTTCTCTTCATACACACAGTGATCGCCGATTTCCTCGGAAATACCTCCGCTTAATCCGACTAATTCACTAGGATATATTTTAACACTTCTCAGAGAAGAGTGCAACGTTGTCATCCTGAGCGCAGCTTTGTCATCCTGAGCGCAGCTTTGTCATTCTGAGCGCAGCGAAGAATCTCTGCGCTCAGGATGACAGGCCTTTTCTCCAAATGTCTGTCCTCACCCCAGCAGCCTTGCTCTCAATAAAGAGTAATAGTACACTACTAACGGACAATAGAAAGGCAACGCACGATATCCTTATGCATGGAGAGCAGGAGTAAGCCATGATAGATGCACTAGAAGAAGCTTTTAAGGAAGTAGCACAGCTACCCGAAGACGAGCAACGATATATCATTGAGATTATACGACAAGAACTCGCTTCAGAACATCGCTGGCAAACTCTCTTTCCGACCCCCAATCTGAACTCCTGCTTGAGAAATTAGTAAATGAGGCACTGGCAGAAGATGCATTCGGGGAAACGGAAGAGATCAGAGGAGATGATTTTCTCTCTTGAAGTCGAAACGCACGAAGCAATTTCACACTCTTTTTGCAGAACTACCGGTGCCCGTACAACGCCAGGCAAAATTGCAATAGCTTCGACACGTATAGAGATGGGAGGCCCTTTTTATGAGCAACCTGATGCTGAACTCGTTTGAGATCCGCAATTTCCGTGCCTTCCGAGACTTGAAGATAGAGCATCTCGGTCGAGTCAATCTTCTCGTGGGCAAAAACAACGTTGGAAAAACAAGCCTGCTTGAAGCGATAAGGCTCTATGCGAGCAGAGCCTCAACTCCCACATTTATTTGGGAAATAATGATGACACGGCGTGAGGTCAGACAGCCCTTTGTCAATGTTAAGGATATGCTTGCCGCCCTTAAGTATCTATTCTATGGGCGCAACAATATTCTGCCTGGATTACCACCGATTCAAATTGGCCCTATGAATGCGCCACAAGAAATGCTCTCTATCGTCATAGACTGGTCTGTTACCGAGAACCGTGATGGTACACAACATACAAGGCCGTTGGAACCAGGAGAAGACTACACCGCTGATAATCTTTCACCCCGTTTTACCATTCAAGCTGCTGGTGCCACTATCAGCTATCCCATCGATCCCTCACTTCCGCAAGGAATACTCAGGCTAAACTCTAACGAGATTGCCTGTATTTATACACCGTCAGGTGGCCTCTCTGAGCAACGTATCACCAACCTGTGGGACAATATTGCTCTGACAAAGGTGGAAGATGACGTCTTGTCCGCCTTGCGCTTTATTGCCCCAGGACTGGTAAATCTCAATTTTGTTAGCACGCCGCTCTCAGGAGGAGCGCGCATACCCATTGTACGTATAAAAGACAGTGATGAGCCACTCCCCTTATATAGTCTTGGCGATGGAATGTATCGCGCACTTGGTATCGCTTTAGCCCTCGTCAACGCTCGCAATGGTATCTTGCTTATTGACGAGTTCGAGAATGGACTGTACTATACCGTCCAGCCAGATATATGGCAACTAATCTTCCAGGTAGCACATCGTCTCAATATTCAGGTTTTCGCTACCACACATAGCTGGGATTGTATCGAAGCCTTTCAACAAGCCCTACACAATGAGCCGCAAGCGGATGGCTTACTTATTAGACTGGAAAATAAGCAAGGCGATGTTGTCGCGACAACATTTGATGAAGAAATGCTGGGCATTGCAACCCGTGAACAAATTGAGGTGCGTTAGTTGTGAATAACGAAGTAATTAAAGGGGATAAACAGTTAAACTACCTGCTTGTAGAAGGTCCAGACGATGCGCAAGTCTTTTTTCATCTGTTACGCTATTTTAATCTAGTTAACTATATCACTATCCAACAAAAAGGTGGTATTGACGAACTAATAGCATCTCTGAGAGTTGAACTGAGAAGACGCGCAGAAACTCGAATTGGTATTGTAGTTGATGCCGATACCGATTTTGCTGCTCGCTGGCAAGCAATGCGTCACAAGTTAATAGAGGCAGAATATACGTCAGTACCGCTTCAGCCTGATCCCACGGGTACGATACTGCGACAGGAAGGACGACCCGTTGTAGGTATCTGGCTAATGCCAAACAATATCCTTCCCGGTATGCTGGAAGACTTTATGCACCTCCTCATCCCAGCCAGTGATGTACTTTGGCCTATGGCGGAAGACATTGTACAACAGGTCATGGCGAAAGAAAGGCGTTTCCCACTGACCCAAGAAATGAAGGCGCGCATCCACACATGGCTTTCCTGGCAAGAAGAACCCGGAAAACCAATGGGACAAGCCATCACAAAACGCTATCTAAACCCGGCTTCTCCAGATGCACAACATCTTATCGTATGGATACGGGACTTATTTGATCTTCAGAAAGCCCACTAACTGATGTGCAACCAGCGAAAGAACTTCTATCCATAAAGACCACTATGAAGAAACAGATCATAGCACAAGATACTCCCCAGCAGACAAACCATCGCATAATAGTTTACGTGGGCGTGTGGTTCGCTGTCATCGCGTGGGGAACATCGTTTGTGGCGGCACGTTACTTGTTGCATCCAGCGGCAACGGGATTAGTTGCACTCAGCCCCACACTGCTAGCAGCAGTACGGTTCAGCATAGCCTCCCTCTTCTTTGTAGTGCCTCTCGCCAGAGCATTGGTGCAACGTCAAATCTCCTGGCGTGACCTGCTGCGCATGGCTTTGCTCGGACAAATCACCTTCTCGCTCTATTTCTGGCTGCAATACACTGGCGTTCAGCAGACAAACGCCAGCATCTCCTCTATCCTCGTGGTTGGCCTCATTCCCGTAGTTACCGCTATTTTCGCGCAATTTATCGGCAAGGAGCAGCTCCGCTGGGCCAATATGCTCGCACTGTTGCTTGGCTTCAGCGGCGTGGTCATCATCGTATTCCAAAAGCCGCTGGCTGTAACACTGGCATCGGGTTTTCTCTTTGGTGCGCTCTGTCTCATTGGCAACGCCTTTGCCTTCGCGGCCTACTCAACTCTCAGCAAACGCTGGATGACGAAGATTTCACCGCTGGTGATGACGGGAGGCACAATGCTCAGTGGAGCGGTGGGACTGGTCTTGCTCACACTACTCGACCCAGTAGGAAACAATTGGGGCGCAATCACGCGGCTGGATGGGACGCAATGGGGCGCGTTGCTTTTCTTGTCCATAGTCTGCTCGGTGATTGCCTACTTTGTCTACAATACCGCCCTCACCAAGATGCCCGCCGCCAAGGCAGCCGTGTACATCTATTTTGAGCCGGTCGTAGCAGTGCTACTGGGGGTAACACTGCTGGGCGAACCCCTCAGTTGGCAGGTCATCATTGGGGCGGCTGCGATTGCCGTGTCTATAGTGGTGGTCACGTTGGCGCAACAAGGAAACAGAGAAAAACAGGCTTGACGCCCCCAAATCATCCATGCTATTCTATGCGTGTACCCATAATAGGTATACACGTAGAATAACTACCAAACTCAAAGGGAGCAGCAAACTCGTATGGTTCATGGAATGTGTCCGCGGATGCAGGACCGTCTCGCGATGCCTCGACGCCTCGCCCATAGCCGTACTATGCCCTTTTTTCAGGGGATTTCTCCGTTTACTCTATGAATGTAACTCATAGGTAAGCACAGCAGAAACGTAGGCCGTGAGCGATTTTAAAAATCGCTTACGGCCTTTTTGTGTTCGTTTTAGAGATCGAAAGGAAGCAAACATATGCCCGACGAACAGAACGACAACTTCAGTCTTATCGCGCATAGCAACCAGCCACAAGTGCTACTCTTATGTAAAGAGGAGGGTTGGACATTGCCACAACATACTGCCACCAATCCCAACGAAATCAACGCCGCAATGAAGGCCCAACTTGAACTGACAACCACGGTTCTCGCTTGTGTCTATGATCGCTATCAAGACGAGGAGCGCGAGGAGCAGCACCGCGTCTACGCCCTGGAAAACCATAGTCCCAACGTGACACTTCCTGCCAATGGGCACTGGGTTGAGCGAACAGCACTAGCCAATCTGGACCTCGCAGTGCCAGAGCATCGTGCTATCCTCGAAACCTGGTTTGACGAGTATGCGAATCTGGAGAGACAAGAGCAAAAGTCGCCGTGGGAGAGCCTGGGCTGGTTCGCCACTGTCACAACGTGGATAGACGAGCAACTCGCCGGCTTGGGCTATACCCCATCCGCGCCTTTTGAGCAGGTACGGACGAACTTCTGGTCTACCGCGTTTCGTATTCCCACCACTACAGACATCCTGTACTTTAAGGCTTCGACCTCGATATTCGCATTTGAACCTGAGTTGACAGAGATGCTCAGTCGGCTTGTCCCCGCGCATGTACCTCCTGTGCTGGTCGTCGATAAACAACGCCACTGGATGCTCATGCGGGATGGAGGTGTGCCGTTCCGTAGTGGCCCACACCATCCTGATCGCTCGGTGGAAGAAATACGTCAATATGCTGAGTTGCAGATTGCGTTGGCTCCCCATATTGAGTCACTGAAAGCCACGGGTTGTCCAGATCAGCGTTTGCACCTACTGCCACGCCTTTATGAAGAAGTGCTTGCCGCGACACCGCTGCTGCATATTGACGAGCCAAAGGGGCTATCTCGCCACGAGTATGAGCAACTTCTGGCCTATACGCCCCAACTCAAGGAGATGTGTGCTGAACTGGCCAGCTACCATATACCGGAATCGCTGGAACATGACGATCTCCATACCGGCAATGTCCTCGCCAACGGAGAGAGCTACGTCTTCTTCGACTGGGGAGATGCTTGCCTGGCCCATCCCTTCTGCTCCATGTTTATCGCCTTGCGTGACGCCAAATACAGGCTAAAGTACGATGATGAGGCCCTGGCACGCCTGCGCCAGGCATACCTTTCAGCCTGGACAACATACGCACCGATGGAAGATTTGCAGCACGCGTTCGCACTGGCGCATCGCCTGGGCAGTTTGTACAGAGCTTTGACGTGGTACCGTCTCCTATCCCACATGGCACCAGAGGAACGCTGGCGCTTTGCAGACGCAACGCTCTACTTCCTGCGCGTGTTTCTCTATCCATTGTCATTCTGAGCCCGCAGGCGAAGAATCTATTCCTTAATCCCTACGTCACCATCTCTATCCATTGTGTTGAGGGGCAGCGAAGGGTACAGCGTTCACATTATTCCAGTCAAGCTGGTACGTCTGCTTAAGGGTAGCCAGAGCAACTGGGTCGGCAACGAGAATGCCCATCTCACGGTTGTGCAGCAGCGAATCTTTGGAAAGGTTTTGCGACCCAACGAAAGCGAGTCCATCAACGATGATGATCTTGGCATGCATATACGGCTGGCCGATTTTCTTAATCTGGATACCATTCGTGGTGGTAGTATGCAAAAATTGATCATTATTCGTGACGATTGAATTGTTTCCAGCGGGAAGCAAAACCTGCACGGTAACATTGTTGGCGGCAACCGCTACCAGCAATGCTACTATGTCGGGATACTGGAACTCCTCCATGGCGATTTGAATGCTGCTGTTTGGCTGAGCACTGGTAATCAGGGTAGTGATGACATTGGAGGCGTTAAAAGGGCTGACCACGAGATGTGGAGCAGCAAATATGGTTGCATCGATATGCTGTCCGCTCCAATCAGCCGCGAAAATGCTACTGACTGCCCGAACATCATCAGGGTCACTGGTGATAACACCGTACTCGCGGTTGGCACCCCACCAGCCACCACCAAGGCCAGAGGTATCGAAGTTTGAGGTAGTAATGTATGCTGTGGTGGCATCGATAACCATTACCTTCTCATGGAGATAGGCGTACCCTGGTAGTTGAGCACTGCCCCACTTGACCTGAGCACCAGCTTGCGTAAGTTGATCGTGAACTTGTTGAATGGTCACCTTTTGACCAATATAACCGTGCTGATCGAGCATGACGCGGACAGTTACCCTCTTTGCCGCACCCATCAACTTCGCAATGACATCATTGTCTGTCAGGAAATACACCGCCAGGTCAATAGATTGCTGTGCCCCGGCAATAGCGTTGAGAATGATGTCTTTTTTCGCTTCTGGCTGTGAATACAGATTGATATTTGTCGCCCCCGTTGTAACAAGCGGTGTCACCGTCGTTGTAGGAACGCTAGTGCCGCCTCCCGGTTGGTTTGATGCTATCGGCTGATCCATGATTACCTCCAATTTGACGGCAAGACAAAAGAAACACTTCCCTTCGGCTTTGTCATTCTGAGGCCGCAGTAGCCGAAGCCCTCGAGCGAAGCGAAGGGGAAGCGAAGGGGAAGCGAAGGGCGAAGCGAAGGGCGAAGAATCTCTTCCTTATCCCATCCGTGGATTATAGCACAAGTATTGCTAGGAATTTTCCAGAGTTTGTGCAACTTGCATAGCAACTTTGATAGGGCCTTCCCCCGCCTGGGTCTCACGAAGTGTAATCTCGGCGGTTACATGAAGAGCCGAGAGCAGCTCAATCAGCGTGTTTAATGTTGGATTAACATCATTCGCGGAAAGCAAACGGGCTATTGCCTCTCGTTTCTTTCCAGTACGACTTGCTAATTCTTCCTGACTGATATCCTGCTGTTTGCGCACCAGGTCAATCGCATGCATGATATGCAACTCTGCGTCCATCTCCCAGTAACCTTCCGCAACTTCTTGGTTCTGTAGACGCTTTTGTAAGCGTTGTTCAAATCTATTCATTATCTTCCTCCTGTATTGGACTGACATGGCGAGTACGCAAGTATTCTATCCAGTAAGCGAACGCTTTCCTCATGTCAGTAGTTGATGCAGGTTCACCTGTTCGTTTGATATAACCGTGCAGCAACACAATGTGCTCTCCATCAAAGCCAAAAAACTCACGCGCAAGCATTCCGCTTTGGATAACTCGAATCTCCCACAGCCCCTGGTATTCATGACATTTTCAATATAACCACCGCCCAAGGAATAACCATGCAATTGTAATTCAGGGGCAATCCGCAGCAACTTTCCTGATAGTTTGGGATGTGTGCGGTCTAAAGCATCTTCAAAAACCTCGGCAGGTTGAGTTGTGTCTCCTTGCTCAAAGTACTCGATTTTCCAAGTCATACAATACCCATCCTACAAAATTATTGTAACATGTATGTTACCCCAGTATTGTAACATACATGTTACAATTTCGCAAACTCTCGCATTCTCGGTAACATTATCATTTGATGTGATACGCCTCTTGTCAATTTCCCTTTCAACGTGTATAAAAAGAATAGGATAGTAGTCTGTTGACGAGCAGGGATGCAAGGGGCGGCCGCCCCTTGCCAGGGTTCCTGACTGTTTATCACAAGTTTAATCGAGAGGGTATGAAGCCAAGCAGCAAGCCGATGGAAACGGCTCCCCGCTTTTTCTGGCTGAGCTAGAATCGCTCAAACTGATCCTTGGGAGGCCGCCTCCCAAGCAGGCCGAACAGATCGACTAGACTTGTGATATAAAGTCAGGCCAGGGTTCTAGGG
Organism: Ktedonobacterales bacterium; assembly: GCA_038209195.1. Classification (GTDB taxonomy): domain Bacteria; phylum Chloroflexota; class Ktedonobacteria; order Ktedonobacterales; family Ktedonobacteraceae; genus JBBQXY01. The sequence goes on from JBBQXY010000012.1 coordinate 25,741, forward strand.
CGCAGCCCTAGAACCCTCCCTCTCTCGCCGCCGTAGGCGGCATTTCAATCTGGTGAGGAGAAAACCATGTGTGGACGCTTTACACTTACCATCAATATCGACACCATTGCCAAAGCCTTTGGTATTGCACCAACGTTAGATAGTTCAGCACGCTATAATGTGGCGCCTATGCAAGACGTCGTCACCATTCTGCGCGAGAGCGAGGCTACTCCCCCGCATATGGAGTGGTTGCAGTGGGGATTAGTGCCAACCTGGGCAAAGGATGAGACTATTGGTTCAAAGATGATTAATGCCAGGGCGGAGACACTGGCGGAGAAGCCGAGCTTCAAGCGGCTTTTGCGCAATCGACGTTGCTTGATCGTGGCCGATGGCTTCTACGAGTGGAGAAAAGAGGGCACAGCCAAAACCCCCATGTTTATTACCATGAAAGACGGTGAGCCCTTTGCCTTCGCCGGCCTGTGGGATATCTGGCACGGCCCCGATGGACGCGATATCCATAGTTGCACGATAATCACCACCCAACCCAACGAGCTAGTCGCCACCATTCATGACCGCATGCCCGCCATTCTGCCAACAAAAGCCCGTGAGATGTGGCTGGATAGCGCACTGCACGAGGAGCAGGCACTCCTGCCCCTGCTAGCCTCGTATCCGGCCGCTCAGATGACGGCCCGACCGGTTTCGCGCCTGGTGAATAATCCTAAAAACGAAGGTGCGGCCTTGCTTGCGTAGCGCAAGCAATTTACCTTGCCACTATGCGTGCCGCCGCCCTGGGCGCATCCACTCGTTCGTTTTTATCAGCAGCCAGAGAGCGGATTGCCTCTATCGTCTCCTGGGCATTGCGCACGAATTCGGCACGAACAGGGAGACGCGCTTTGAACTCTTCTACCGGAACGTCATCCAAGAAGCGCGTACCTTCATTGTCCAGCATTACGCGTGGCAAGAGCACGAGGTCGCCCAGATTGCTATTCGCCTCCAGGGCTGCCAGCACATCTTGTCCGCACAATAAGCCAGCGACAGTGACTTCCGCGCCGAAGAACGTGTTTACCACGGGCAACACCTGCACGTCTAGTTGCTCCGTCTGGCGCAGGTCTGCCGCGAATTGCTCGATCACTGACTGAGCCATGACACTGGTGACGAGGGTCACACGTCGGGGCGTGGACATGCTGGTCGGCAATTTGCGCTTGCTGCGCTTCCATTGTTCGATCAAGTAACGGGTCATGCCGACACCATTTTCAATCTGAGCATAGGAGCCGTAGTGCTCCGCGGGCGGGAACTCATGGCCTGTGATAAAGTACCACTCGTCGGAGAGATAGACGAATGGATATCCATCGACATCCTCTGCGGCAAAACGGCGTTGCTGCGCCTCCACCTGCTCGATGATTACTTCGGCCTCTTCACGCGTATAGTGCCGTAGCGGCGGCAAATCGCCCGTTTTGATCATATTGTTATACTTCGTGAGACCAATCGGCACCACCGAAATTGATTCAACAATAGGGCGCAATGCCGCCAAATCCGCCAAACTGCGTTCAAGTTGCGCTCCATCGTTGATAGTGGGACACAACACCAACTGCGTATGGCAGGTAATATGCATATCGCCCAGGCGTTTGATGTGACCGAGCACATCCCCCGCTCGTGGCCCATCCACCATTTTGCGACGCAGGTCGGGATCAGTGCAGTGAACAGAGACATAAAGGGGTGTCAACTTCTGCTCGTCCAGTCTCTGCCAATCGTGTTCTTTCAGGTTGGTCAAGGTGATAAAGTTGCCAAAAAGGAAGGAATAGCGGTAGTCATCATCCTTGATATACAGTGAGGAACGCATGCCGTGTGCTAAGCCTGGTTGGGGCGCAAAGCGTTCAGGTAGGCCTTTAATAAAACAGAACACACATTTATTGGCACATTGCCGTATAAAAGGTGCGGGTTCTTCACCGAAGAGCACACCAAGATTTTCATCACTCGACTTCGTGATCCGCACTTCATGGGCGTTCAATTGCCGCTCGAAGCCAATGGTCAACTCTTCATCGGCGACATAGAAGCGATAATCCACCAGATCGCGTACCATATTTCCATTTATTGTGCGAATAAGATCACCGGGTTGCAGTCCTGCACGGTCAGCAGGGCTTTCAGGCACTACCTCACGCACCCATCCATACATTTTTGGCATTGATTTGTTCCTTTAGGCTTTGTCATTCTGTTAGGCTTTGTCATTCTGAGGCCGCAGTAGCCGAAGCCCTCGAGTGAAGCGAAGGGCGAAGAATCTCTTCGGCTTTGTCATTCTGAGGCCGCAGCAGCCGAAGCCCTCGAGTGAAGCGAAGGCCGAAGAATCTCTTCGGCTTTGTCATTCTGAGGCCGCAGCCGAAGAATCTCTTCGGCTTTGTCATTCTGAGCGAAGCCCTTGTCATTCTGAGCGAAGCGAAGAATCTGGGGTCCGAAGCAACATATTCCATTCATTATAACCACCATAACAGGTTACGTCAAATTGTATAGGCCTTCAGGGTGCGTCGATTTTTCTGCTTCTCATGTAGGGACGTCCCTGGTAGGCGTCCGGCCCATAGCGTATTCACCATCCTCCATCATCCTTATTCACCCTCATTAATGTTGCCACTGTTTCATGCCGATACTAACAACATGACATATAGGGACGTCCCTTGTGGGCGTCCGGCCCCTAGTGGGCATCAGGCAAGGTGGGCATCAAGGCAAAGGGTGGTGAAAAGACCTTATGGAACAGGTAGAAGACCAGGTCCATCTAACAATCACAGAAGTAACGCAGCTACTTGACCAGGTAACACAGTCAATCACAGATGATTTGCTGTCCGATGTCATGAAATTGGACGAGTATAGCACACAACCCTTGTTACCAACGCAAACGTACGCCACTATTGGCTGTGGTATCGTCATCTGGGATGCTGCTAACCATCTTATTGATGCCAACGAAGCCGCCCAACGTATTCTGGGTATGACCTTTTATGAGTTACAACAGCACCTGACAACACATCCTGACGGCGTCTTCCTCTACGCTGACGGTTCTCCACTTCCCTTAGAGAAACAATGCTCAACACTTGCATGGCAAACTGGCGTTGCACACTACAACGTGCTAGAAGGCTTTATACGCCCCGATGGGAAATGCTGTTGGCTACAAATAGACGCCCTCCCCGTGAAAGACATGGAAGGCGTGGTTATTGGGGTCGTAGCCAGCTTTATGGATGTGACCACCCATGTTGCAGGAGGCAAACCCACCCAACTTGAGGAACGCCTCTTAGATGAATGCAAGCGACTGGAAACAGCCCTGCAAAACAGTGAAAAACACTTGAGTAGAAATTGGCAAATTTACGAGGCATTAAGTGAACAGGCCACCGACCTTGTACTCATTACTAGCCTAGATGGTACATACAAGTATGTTAGTCCCTCGCATAAACGCATCATGGGCTATGATCCAGAAACACTGCTCAACAAGAATGTCTTCACCTTCATCCACCCCGAAGATAGAAAACAGGTCATAGCTGCATTCACCCTTGCCTACAGGGACCCCGAAATAGTGGCAAAAACAGCCTTCCGTTTCCCACACGCAAACGGGACTTGGTTGACTCTAGAATGTACCGGGCGTAATTGCTTGCAAGACCCAGCAGTGCAAGGGTTTATTGTCAATGCCCGCGACATCACTGACCAAATCAAGTTGGAAGAGAAGCTACGACACCAGGCATTGCACGATGCCCTCACCGATCTTCCCAATCGCACCTCTCTACAAAAACGACTTGATCAGGCACTCGTGAATGCCGAACGCCAGCACAATTGTGTGGCCTTGCTCATGATGGACCTTGACCGCTTTAGGGAGATCAATGATACCTTTGGTCACCAACATGGTGATCTCCTGCTCCAACAGGTCAGTGTACGGCTCGTCCAGGCCATTGGCGGGGCCGGTGTGGTTTTCCGCTTAGGTGGTGATGAATTTGCTATTTTACTGCCAAAGGCGGATGAGGAGAGTACAGGCATCATCTCTGAGCAACTGCGCATTATACTAGAAGACCCCTTTATCATCGCTGGCTACCCGCTCAACGTCGAGGCCAGTGTTGGTGTCGTCTTATACCCACTCCACGGAACTGATGGCTTGACGCTGATGCGTAGAGCTGACGTGGCCATGTATGCAGCCAAGAGTAATCACGACGGCGTCGCCTTCTACAAAGCAACCCACGATGATCAGTATAGCCAACACCGCCTCACCCTGATTGGTGCACTACGCCAGGCTATCCCGGCCAACGAATTGACATTGTACTACCAACCTAAGGTGAACCTCAAAACTGGCTTGACCACGAGTGTTGAGGCGCTGGCTCGCTGGCAACACCCCCTGCACGGTTTTGTGCCGCCCGACCAATTTATTCCACTGGCCGAACAGACCGGTCTCATCAACGCGCTAACGGCATGGGCATTAGAAACGGCTGTACGGCAGTGTAGTATTTGGCTTCATGCAGGACTGAACTTGAGTATAGCCGTCAATCTCTCTGCCTGGAACCTGCGCGATATCTCTCTGCCTGAAACTATTCTGTCCTTACTGACACGCTACGCTGTACCCTCGAACCTGTTACGAGTCGAGTTAACCGAAAGCGCGGTCATGACCGATACCGACCGCGCTTCGGATGTGCTAAATCGTCTCTCCGCGCTTGGCATACATATCTCGGTAGACGACTTTGGCACGGGATACTCGTCCCTGGCGTATCTGAAACGCTTACCCATCGACGAACTCAAAATTGACCGCTCCTTCGTCCAACACATGCTAGAAGTGGAGACCGATGCTACTATCGTGCGTTCAACCATCATGTTGGCGCATAACCTCGGTCTGCACATCGTCGCCGAAGGTATAGAAGACGAGGCAATACTGCATCTCCTGGCCGACTTTGATTGTGATTTTGCCCAGGGCTACTACCTGTCCCGCCCCATATCCGCTGTCGAGCTTGAACGCTGGCTACGCCAGCGTTCAAGCTCGACAAACGCGAATCCCTCACTCCTTCACGTCGCGCCGCCAAGTTAAGACAACGGCAATCACCGCGAAAACAACTGAGTAGACCAGAGCTACGACCAGCGTCTGCGTACCTGTCACGGTGACAAAAGGTTGTATCCCTATCGTCAAGGCACCTGTAGGCGTGACCACGTCAGGCATCTTGTTCAGCGCTGGGCCAAGCAGATAGCCCGTGATGTTCAACCAGAAATCTTGATGGGTGAGACGCATCGCCAGTAACAAGAAGGTTGTGCCAATGTTGTCCACGGGAAACCATGCCAGAGCCAGGCTCAAACCCAGCGTCATCGAACGCCCCACCACCGCCGCTGCCGCCGCCATCAGGATCGAGGCACCCATGCTCACAAAAATGGTGAGGATATAGACCCATATATCCGACCAGAACGTCGCCGTAAGCACCTTCAAGGAATCCAGGTTGCCAACCAGCGCAAGAGCTGTGAGACAGGTCGCGAGCGCATTGATCAATAGACCGCCTAGTATGATGAGCAGTGCAATGACCACGACCGTCAGCAACTTTGCCGCCAGCAATTGCAGACGCCCAACACCACGGGCCAGCAGGATGCGTATGGTGCCAAGTTGGTATTCCTGCCCAATAGCCGTTGCCATGAGGATGATCAGGAAAATGCCCCCGAATGCGCGGATAACAGCCAAGCCACCCTCGAAATGATTGTAATAGAAAGTAAACGGCGTTTTTTGCAACGATGACGCCGGGTTTGTTGCAGTGAAGGTCAGGATATAGGGTAAAAGATTCACACAGAAAAACAAGAATGCCATCACCCATGTTGCCCATTGATGCCCAATTTTGAAAAATTCGCCACGCATAATGCCCACAAAGCTGGGCGTCTCACGATGCATTGGACTGCGACCCGCCTTCACAGATGTCATAACAGTACTGGTACTCACTGCACACCTCCCACTCCGCTATCACCGCTATTTGTCAGGCGCAGGAAGACCTGCTCCAAATCTTGTGTTGTTTGCGCGAGCGTATCAGGCACAAAGCCTGCATTGACCAGAAAGAGGTTGAGGTCTCGCCCACGTCCTTCAGGTGCGGCAGTAACGATTGCTCCGTGTTCATCCACATGCGCATTTTGCCCCCATTTCTGGGCCTGCAACAGTGCGACTGCCTCCGGCGCACGCTCAACCGTGACCGTAAATTCGCCATGCCCCGTTGTCAATTCCTCTATCGTCGCTACCGTCACCAACTTACCCAGGTTGACAATTGCCACCCGTGTGCAAATCTGCTGCACCTCTGTCAGCAGGTGGCTTGAGATAAAGACTGTCTTGTTTTCAGCCGCTAGGCGATGCATCAAGTCTCGCATCTCAACAATACCCGCTGGATCAAGTCCATTGGCTGGTTCATCGAGGATCAGCAGGTCAGGGTCTTGCAGTAAGGCAATAGCAACTCCTAACCGCTGCTTCATGCCTAAAGAATACGTGCGGACGCGGTCCTTCTGCCGTGATTGCAAGCCCACCATTTCCAGCACGGCGTCTATCCGTTTCTCCGGTACCCCACCCAGAACAGCACCGACCGCCCGCAAGTTGTTTCGGCCAGACATATAGAGGTATAAGGCGGGCGTCTCCACTAATGCCCCTACCCTTGGCAAAATATGCGCACCATCGGTCGCCACATCCTGTCCAAGAATTTCGACGTTTCCGCCTGTAGGTGCAATCAATCCCAGCGCCATCCGAATCGTCGTCGTCTTCCCCGCACCATTGGGGCCAAGAAAGCCAAAAATCTCGCCGCGATACACTTCCAAGTTCAGGTTATTCACTGCAGTACGCTGCCCATAGTGTTTAGTAAGATTTCGCGTGCGTAGCACGACTTCGCTTTCATGCTGACCGGTAATATGAGTACCCGGTACATCCATGACCTTTTCAACCATAGCCTTTCATTTCCTTTTTCATCATAAAGTATTACAGATCACCCTGTAAGTAGCAAATGGTGGCGCAAAGGTTCACATTCTGTAATGCCACATCAATTGCCTATCATTTCCTGCTCCCAGCGTAAAAGAATAGCTAACGGCAGTCAAGCACTCGTGTACAGGAGAAATGTTGCGCGAAGGCACTTTCAGGCAATACATTGAGAAACCTCAATGTATTGATCGATATATTTACCAATTCATCACCTTTTCATAACCCTTCTTCCCTCTACTTAGAAGCGCCCATTAAGTATAATTTGCTTAATTGCTTAGAGCATTTTAGGCTATAGAGGCATCTCTTATACTAAAAATAGCAATTTTAGATAGTAGAGCTTTGTTATAAGAAATGTAGCAATTTTAGACCGTTGGAGCATGTATTATGAGAAATCGTAAAGCACCGAATCGTAGACGAATGATTGTAAATGTAATTGTAGCAGTGATCTCAATAGCCATGCTCCTGATGGTTTTTCTATTTCCCAAACTATCAAATGTTCATGGTAATGGCACAAAGAAATCCTCTTTCACAGTTGGAGTCATTCCCATAAAGACCGTCTTTGTGATTATGATGGAAAATAAGAGTTGGTCCAATATTCTTGGTAATTCCTCCGCTCCCTATATCAACAAAACCCTGCTACCGATGGCGTCTTACGCCAATCAATACTATGATCCACCCAAGAACCATCCCAGCCTTCCCAATTATTTATGGCTTGAAGCAGGAACCAACTTTGGTATTACCAAAGATGGCACGCCCGCCCAGTTTCATCAAAGTACCACCAATCATTTTGTGACATTGCTGCAAAACGCAGGGTACAACTGGAAAGCCTATGCTGAAGGCATTACTGGCACTGTCTGCCCGTTGCTACAAAAGGGATCGTATACGCCAAGACATAATGCCACACTGTACTTCGATAACGTCACAAATACGAATGATCCTACATCAGCGAATTGCATCGCTCATGAGCGACCTTACCCGGAATTAGCCGCTGATTTGCAGAATAATACTGTGGCCAATTTCAACTTCATTCAACCAAATCTGTGCGATGATATGCATGGCACAAAGGGATGCCAGGCAAGTTCAAATAGTGAGGTTCGACATGGCGATACCTGGCTATCGCAAGCGATTCCGCAAATTCTCAATTCACAGGCATATCAAACAGGCGGAGCGCTTTTTATCGTCTGGGATGAAGGCGTAGGTACAACCGATGGCCCCATTGGCATGATTGTGCTTTCCCCAGACGCAAAAGGGCTGGGATACTCCAATGCAATACACTATACCCATAGTTCTACGCTCCTTACCCTTGAGGAAATTTTCGGCTTAACCCCCCTCCTTGGAGATGCTGCCAATGCAACAGACTTAAGTGATTTATTTATTCCAGCTCCTCCAACTGTGACGCCCTCTCCGTCTCCTTCTCCTTCTCCAACTTCATAGGAACCCATATCTTCTACTAAAGCAAGGTTCAAACGAACTTGTCAGTTTCTCATCAATAGAAAGGTTCAGCCTTGTCATTCTGAGCGAAGCGAAGAATCTCTCGTGCCACGGAGATTCTTCGCTTCGCTCAGAATGACACAGCGTGACTGGTCAAATGGTCAAGTACCATTCGTCCATAGTGAACCTTGCCTAAGGAGATCTATGGGCCAGCCTCATCCAGGGCATTTCGACGAAGCGATACAGTAGGTAAGCGAATGGAATGATCACCAGAGCTACACAGGCCCAGTAGAGCAGGTATGTTGTAGGGAAATAATCCGTCAGTTTGTTGATGATGTTATCTCTAAAAAAGAGCAGAATGGGAAGATGCCAGAGATATAAACTGAATGAGATTGAGCCAACCCAGCGTAGAGGTTGCCATTCAAACAGTAGCTTTAGCCCTGGTGAGCCAAAAAGGATAGCCATTATACAGAGCCCGAAGCCAGAGGCAAACCCAAACTCGGTGAGAAAACTATGCGCACCAATAAATGGCTTTAAGAAAATAAGCTGAAAAACATCTGTGCTCCAGCTAGACATAAGGAGCAATAAGAGTATGCCCGTTCCCCAAAACCAGGTGCTATAGCGACTGAGATAGGGACGAATTGCGTTGTCATGATCTGTGCTCCGCGTGAAAATGTAGACAGTACAGCAGAGCATACCAATAGCGAAATCCTCAAGATATTTGCCTGATGATCCATATGTAATCAGTAAGATCACGTTCAGTATCGAGCGTGGAACAAGCAGTGTTTCCGCTGGATGTAAGGTATAGTAGTTCCCCACGTAGCGCGTTGCAACGCCCCAGATTATCATTCCCACCAAGCAGGTCAAGAGACGCCAAAAACGTTGCCTTGGGGAGGTACCATATCTCACCACAAGGCTAAAACCCTGTGCGATCAGAGGGAGGAGCAGATAGTACTGCCATTCAACAGCAAGCGACCAGAAGGGACCATTGATCTGTTGATAGCTGGAAGGAGCATCCATCAGAAAGGTCAGGAAAAGGCTCAGGCTCTCCAGGTGGTCCCACTGGAAGTATTGTGGATGTGCCAGCACGATCAGCAATACCAGGGCCAGATAGTATCCCGGCAGGATGCGTAAAGCTCGTCGCCCATAGAAAGTGCGCGCCGAGGGCCTTTGTTCTTCAAAGAGGAGGTGTTTCGCATAGGGTAGAAAGAGCAAGAAGCCGGATAACACAAAAAAGAGCGTTACCCCCGACCAGCCTGCCATAAGTATTGAGCTTCCGAGCTGGCCCATCATCAAGGTCAAATTAAAGCTACTTGTTATGAGATAGTGAACATGGTATTCGATCACGCTGAGACAAGCAATAGCTCGCACACCATCAAGGGCAGCAATAGGGGTTTTCTGGTCGGTATTCTTTTTCTGTAAGGCCACCAATGGAAATATTCCTCTCGATCAATCATAGGGATGAAATGCTTCTTTATGTGACACGTTGAAACAGACGTTTATCGATGGGGAAACGCAGATGCAGTTCAGCCTATAATCTGAGCGCAGCTTTGTCACCCTGAGCGCAGCTTTGTCATTCTGAGCGCAGCTTTGTCATTCTGAGCGCAGCTTTGTCATTCTGAGCGCAGCGAAGAATCTCCGTGCCACGCGAGCTGCTTCGCATGACAGGGCTGAACCTTTCTGGTGAGGAGAAACGGTCAAGGGCGTTTGAACCTTTGCTTAAGGTGAAATATGAAACCTGAAGAGTTATGCCGTACCGAAAGTCAGCCCCAATTCCCGTAGCCACTTGCGGTAGGCGATGGCCGTGCGATCTGAACGCAGGTGCAGTTCAGCCTGCAAATCCAGCGGGAGCAGTTCAGGCCGTTGCGACTCGATGATTGGAATATCCTGCTGAATAATATCCTCCTGGAATTGCCGTACCTGCTCGTCCGTCAGGTCCCCATAATCCATGGCGACATACATTCGGGCCGTGGAAATGCGTTCAGCCAGTGGGGTAATCGTAAAAAGCATAGCAAAGTTTGGTCCGGCTGACGATTTCACAAAATAGGCTGTCAGAGGGCGTAAAACCTTGTACGTGTAATTGACCCGCGCCCCCTGCCCGGTACCATCAGGGTCGGGTTGCCAGACAGAAATATCTTTCGCGGTCACACCTTCCCGCGTCGTTTCAACGGCATAGTCATTCAAATCAGCGTGCGCGGGATCACCCAACAAGCCCTCGTGAACAAAGGGGAAATGAGTCACATCCAGAAAGTTTTCGATGGCCCGTGGGCCGCTAGCGGCAAAAGTATATGGCCCACAATACACCTTACGAAAGGCGGGATTATCCCACTGCGGAAACTCAGGAACGTCATGTACAGGATTGCCTAAAGATACCCACACCCAATCATATTTTTGCTGTGTACGATAAACTGTCGTCCGCGCCGTTGCAGGAGGCTTCTGGTTGGGATGAGCGGGAAAACGGATGCACTGTCCCTCTTCATTGTATGTCCACCCGTGGTATGGACAGACGAGCGTGCAATGCTCAACCTTCCCCAGCGAGAGCCTCGTACCACGATGCAGACAGAGATCGCGCCACGCGTGAATCTTCTCCCCCACCCGCCACAGCACAATATCTTCCTCTAAGAGACGCACAGCCATTGGCCTCCCTTCCGCGATATCAGGGGCATAGGCGACAACATGCCAATCGTTGAGCAGTACAGGATCATTGAGCATGGGTGTGGCAATCCTTTCGACATGTAGGGACGTCCCTTGTGGGCGTCCGGCTGACGACATGTAGGGACGTCCCTTGTGGGCGTCCGGCGCCACCCATTTGAAAGCCGCTTCGATCTCTTTCGTCTCCATCGTGGGAGTTTTCGGTTTTGGCACTCCTTGATACTGAGCGTCGGGAAGCAGCCATTGAATAAAATGACTGGGGTTTTCCCCGATTAACCGTTTAGAACTACGATCCCATTTTCCAGGCATAGACCAAATTGTCCTCCTTAGTATACCATACTACCGCCTTGACGCTGCTATGAGCGGCTCTTGTTTTTAAGGCTTTGTCATTCTGAGGCCGCAGTAGCCGAAGCCCTCAGCCGAAGCCCTCGAGCGAAGCGAAGGGGAAGCGAAGGGCGAAGAATCTATTTCCCTCTACTTATCTCTATACAGGACGTTTTGCCAAAAGCGGAAAGAATAGCAAGAAAAATGTAGTGATGTCCCTTGTGGGCATCATGTACCAATGCAGAAACTCATTATCATAATGTAGGGCTTTGTTTTTGCTCGTCAAGCATTTTTTGCGCGTGTGATATCTCGCGCTCTATGCATCGTAATAGTCTATGTGTCCGCGCGACGGGAAAAGCGTATCCATTGTATGTCGAAACGGAGCTTTGCAGATGGTTCCCACGAGAGAGTATGTCAAATGCTGGCTAGTAGCAATTGGCCTCCTCTGCCTGATAGTGTCCGGTTGTGTGTCATTCACCGTGAATGTTGCTCCGCCAGCAACGGCGACACCTGGCTACTCATTGCAGGGTGGTGGCTCATGCGTTCGCCTGGGCGATCATCCACACGCTCCATACAGCAACGTTCAGGTGAGCCAGGATAGCTATCTAGCCCATAGCGAGCCGATGCTGGCAGAAGACCCACACAACCCACTACACCTCGTTGGAGGCTCCAAATTCTTCACTGACCCTGCGCATTATGTTTTCCAGATTGGGTATTACACCTCCTTTGATGGCGGCTGTACCTGGCGCGATGGCGGTGTCCTCCAGGGGTTTAAGCATACGATACTCACCTCAGATATCTCTTTCGCCTTCGGCCCACACAACACTGTGTACGCCACCACCCTATTTTCTGTCACGACACTCACGGGCGGCAGTGGCATTGCCGTCTGGACTTCCACTGATGGCGGCAAATCCTTTGGACTGCCGGTTACTGTTACCACTGACACAACGGGACAGATTTTCAATGATAAGCCCTGGATAGCCGTTGATACGACGAAGGGACCGCATAGTGGCGCGCTCTATGTCGTCTGGTCCTACGATCACGACCCGAATTGCGGCAGCGGCAATTTCTGCCAACAAGACCTGGCCTTTTCGCGTTCAAGCGACGGCGGCAAGACTTTCAGCAAATTTCAATTGATTGAAGGCCATGCCCCTTTCTGTAGCGATGACGCTCCCGGTCGCCCCAAACATTCAACCGCCTGCGATGAGGTCATTGGGGCCATACCCGTAGTTGGGCCCGATGGCACCATCTCCGTTGCATTCGCGTATATTGACCAGATCAGTAATACCATTCCCACTCTTCTGCTGGTGGTCTCGTCATCCGACGGCGGTATGACCTGGCAACCGCCTGTGTGGGCAGCTACCATTCACGATATCAACGGCATCTTTCAGCCGGAACGGTACCGCAATGAATCGTTACCCGCCTTCGCCTGTGATCCCCGCACGGGCCAGCTCTATCTCGCCTGGTCAGATAAAGGCAAACGGGACGCCGACATTTTATTTGAAACCTCGACAGACCACGGCCAAACATGGTCGCAGCTCATCCGCGTTAACGACGACCCCGTAGGAGACAGTGCTAACCAGTTTCAGCCCCAACTGGCGGTCGCCCCGAATGGCGTGGTAACGATCTCGTTTTTCGATACGCGCATAGACCCCCAGCACAAGCTGATTGATGTCTTTCTAGCCCAATCCATCAACCACGGCCTCTCATTCCTGCCCAACGTTCGTGTAACCACACAAAGCTGGAACCCCGCGGTCAAAGCTCCCATCGACGGCAATGGCCTACAGTTCATCGGCGATTATCAGGGGCTGACCGCCGATAACGCCTTTGCTCACCCCCTCTGGAACGACACCCGCACCGGCTCACAACAGATTTTCACCGCCGCACTCCCCAGCGCACAACCACAAACGAGCAATTGATACATCCTCCCCCTTGCTGCTGTTTTGTTTTACTTCATGTGACGAGCGGGGATGCAAGGGGCAGCCGCCCCTTGACTGGCACCCTGTCTGGGGGACAGGTAATACAGGTAATAGGGCTGCGCCCTAGTTCTTCCTCTCTCCCCTGCCGCCGAAGGCGGCCTGTCACATGAAGAGAAACAAAGCACTAGCCATTGTGTACTTCAGCGAAATACGGTATAATCGTCACACTGAAAATAACCACACTGATCGTGGACTGGTCCGTTGCTGGACTGAAAGGACCGTACCACACCATGCGTTTCATCGAAAATGATCCGACTACGAAAACTAGTCGTGCTGCTGATGAGCATACCGTCACTCCCGTCACTATCGCTGATATCTGGGAAGCTCATAAACTGCTCAAGCCGCGCCTGCACCATACCGCCCTGGAACCATCGCGCACCCTGCACGGCCTCACGGGCACCGACATCTACTTAAAAGCTGAGCACATGCAACGTTCTGGTTCTTTTAAGGTACGGGGAGCACACTACAAACTCTCGCGCTTGACAGCGGAAGAATATCACTGTGGAGTCATTGCCGCCTCGGCGGGAAACCATGCACAAGGCGTGGCTATCGCTGCCGCCTACTATGGCATCCCCTGCACAATTGTCATGCCAGAAACCGCACCGCTCGCCAAAGTAACCGCGACCCAGGGCTACGGAGCAGAGGTTGTCTTACACGGCTTTACCTATGATGACGCCTATCAACACTGCCTGGACTTGCGCAATAAAACTGGCGCGACCTTCATCCATGCCTTTGACGATCCCGACATTATCGCTGGACAAGGCACACTCGGCCTGGAGATGTTGAGCGATCTGCCCGATGCCGATGCCCTGGTCGTTCCTATTGGTGGGGGTGGGCTAATCGCGGGCATTGCCATTGCCGCACGCGCCCTGCGCCCCGATATCACCATTATTGGCGTACAGGCCGCTGGCGCTGCCGGTTGTCGCGCCTCGCTCGACGCGGGCGAACTACAGACATTACCAACGATTATGACCATCGCCGATGGTATCGCGGTGAAGCGACCAGGCGAGTTGACGTTCTCCATTATTTCACGCTTGGTCGACGACGTTGTTGTCGTCAATGACGAGGCCATAATCAGCGCGGTGCTCTTTTTAATGGAACGCAATAAGATGCTGGTGGAAGGTGCTGGTGCCGCAGGCGTAGCCGCGCTCCTAAATGGCACCATCAAACTGCCAGGCAAAAAGGTGCTGGTTCCTCTAACGGGCGGCAATATCGATATCAACTTGGTGAGCCGTTTTATTGAGCATGGTCTCGCCGCCGCAGGTCGCTACTTCGTCATTCACACCCGCCTGACCGACCGCCCTGGCGAATTGATGCGCCTGCTAACCATCATCGCCGAAATGCGCATTAATGTAATCGATGTACGCCACCAACGCATTTCCAGTCGTCTCCCGATTATGCAGCGTGAAGAAACGCTGACCCTGGAGACACGCGACCGGGCGCAATGCGAACAACTCCTGCAACGCCTACGCCTGGATGGCTATGTAGTAGAAGAAGCTCTAGCCCTGGAATAGACAAGCTCTAGCCCTGAGGCAGCAACGGGAGCACCTTTTGTTTCAGTTGCTCCACAATGCGCTCGACGGGGCGGCTGGCATCGAGTACCTCAAAATGGTATTCTTTGGCCATAGCATCGAACTGGTCCAGTAAGCTTGTCTGATAATGCACAAAGCTCTCAAACAGATCACCACCCAATCGCATATCCATGCCCGATTCCCAGTGATCGAAGCCGCCGCGCTGCAAAACACGTGGGATCAAGTCTTCGACGCCGATGCGCAGATAGAAAATGGCATCGGGTTTGATAGCCAGTCCATAGATCGAGCGAATCCATTTGGGATCGGCACCTCGCACCAGCGCACGCGCCATCAGCGAATAAATATAGCGATCGGTCAGGACAATAAAGCCAGCACGCAAGGCGGGAATAATCTGTTTCTCGAAGCGATCCACAAAGTCGGTGGCGTAGAAAAGGTTGAGGGTAATCGGACCAAGGGTATGACCCTCTTTAGCCTGCTTGAGGCCCGCGCCAACCAGTTCCGAACGGGTCATTTCCGTGTTCACCACAGCATATCCGCTGCTCTCCAACCACGGACGTAATAGGTTCAGTTGCGTTGAGCGTCCCACACCATCGGTACCCTCGATCACAATCAAGCGACCGGGCAACAGTTCCTCGCGCTCCTTTAAATGGATGGCATCCATACCGTAAAATGCAAGCTTGGTCATAGGGTCCCTCTCTGCCACAAGTGTTGTGTTTGCCGTACATCCATCATGGTGACGCCGTTCAGCAATGGTACTCATATTCCACTCTTCTCATGAACATCGACATGCGACGGGCGCATTTCTCGCGCCAGCCCTGCCCATGCCGCTTCCTGTGCAGACGAGCGGATACGCCGCACGCCCTGCAAATATGGCTTAATTATCTTCCTCATACGACGTTGCTGCTCTGGAATAGGTAAGGTCGCATCCATCACCGTCAGCCCAAACTCATCCACCATATCTTCATATTCATTGACAATACGCTGTTGGAATAATTTGAAGCTTTCGTGCGGGTCATTGCTCAGGCCAAGGTCCATGCCCGCTTCATAGTATTTCAGTTCCGTCCGCCCGGTGAGGATACGGCTCAGCGAAACCTCCAAGGGGACGCGATAGTAGAAGGCAACCGTTGGTTTGACAGCAAATTGATACAATTCGCGCACCCAGCGCTTATCAACGTTGCGGGCAACATCGCGGGCGAACGCGGTATAAATATAGCGATCTGCCAGCACAATAGCCCCTGCTTTGAGCGGAGGAATAATATCGTGCTCCGTGCGATCAGCAAAGTCGGTGGCGTGAATCAAGCTAAAGGAAGTAGGCGTGAGAAGCTGTTTTTTCTTGCCTTTACTGGTAGTCTTTTTGACCAGGGGAGATGAATTCCACTCGCTAAAAAAGACCGTATAGCCTTCGCTGATCAACCACTGCCGCAAGAGTGCAATTTGCGTACTTTTCCCGGAACCATCAACTCCTTCTACTATAAAGAGACGTCCAGGGTATTTGTGAAATCCATATGTTTCCATAAATTAGTAAGGTGTCCTTCTTCGCCATGTTGGGAGGTGGTACGGAAAAGTTATACATGGATTATCAAGGAATAGATAGCTCCTTGTCAAGTGTCCTTAAGGGAGGGAGTAGACAGACCACCAACGCACTACTCCCTCCCTAATTCTGTCCTTTTATATTTTTAGTATACAGAATGGAAAGAAGAGATTATCGTTTATACAGACGCATCACCATCTTTCACGTCAAGGTTCTTGATGATATACTATGGATACCTATAGCGAGAGAGCAGAAAGTGCAGGTACGTCATCGGACAGATACTACATATCAATATACCAACGCCACTGGGACACCTGGAAGGTATTCTCAAACCAGAAGAGCGCGATACAGAGCCAGTCTATGCCGCCATCGTCTGTCACCCACATCCCCTAGGTGGTGGCACAATGCATAACAAAGTCGTCTTCAAAGTGGCACAAACCTTGCAATCATTGGGTATCCCCACGTTGCGATTCAATTTTCGCGGTGTAGGCCATAGCTCCGGCACCTATGACGATGGACGGGGCGAGATGGAAGATGTGCGTTTCGCCCTGGAGTTTTTGAGCCGTCGCTATTCAGGGTTGCCCGTCATACTGGCTGGCTTCTCGTTCGGCTCTTACGTCGGGCTGCGTGTGGCCGCGATTGATGATCGGGTACAGGCAATGATTGGGCTGGGCGTCCCCGCTCGCTCATTTGAAGGCGATACCCTGCAAGGCTGCCATAAACCCAAACTGTTCATCCACGGCACCGAGGATGAACTCGCCCCTTACGATGTGATGGTAAATTGGTTTGAGCAAGTCCCTGCTCCCAAGAGCCTGGTCGCCGTCGAGGGCGCGGACCACTTTTTCCAGGGTCGCCTGGATGAAGTGCAAGCCATTATTGCTGGTTTTATCCAAACCCTCTAAACTGGTGCCCACTTTTCCTCGCACTCACCTGTGAACTCGTGCTACTAGTCGCTACATTACCCAAAATATAGTACACGACCGTCCTTTAATTAAGGCGTATTCTAACTATAGACTCTTCATTCCTCACTGCCTACAGCAGTTTGTAATAATAGATAGTTGAGAGTAGCTTTTGCTGCCTGCGACTGCAAAAGCACATTGATGAAATAAACTGACCAACCGTAGGGCGCGATTTATCGCCGCCACCGCCGCACCCTGTCTGGGGGACAGGTAATAATCGGCCCGTCCCAGTAGCAGGATATCCAGATTATTTTGTCAATGTGCATTTGCTACTCTCAACTATCAATGAGCGCGTCGCCACTGGCGGCGAGAACAATTGAACAAGCGATGTATACACAGAAACGATAGGAGCCATGTATGTCTACAACCACTAAAAAAGTGAATAAAGCGGTACAGACTAGTGCCCACGCAGTGCTATTAACTGCCTCCAAGCCATGGCGCTGGTACCACGGCGCACTCTTTTACCTCTTCGCCCAACTCCTAACCTTTAGCCTGGCAGCTATCACGGGCATCGCCACCGGCCAGAAGATCAAAAGTGTGCGCGACACCTTTGGCGACGTCTCGTATTTCCGCAACTTAAAGCAGTCAGTCTTTGCACCGCCCTCGTGGGTCTTTGGCCCGGCGTGGACGCTCAATAACACCTCGGTCATCTGGGGCACCCTACAGGTACTGAATAAACCCAAAGACACGCCTGGACGAAATACCTTCTTGGCCTTGCAGGGCGCATCCTGGCTAAACTACGTCGTCTTTAGCGCGGCCTATTTTACCCTGCGCTCACCCATCAACGCCTTTATCCTAACACTGAGCATGTTCGTCTTGACCATCTTGAGCGGCCTCGTGGCAATCTTCCAACTCAAGGATAGCAAAGTCGCCCTCTCACTGGCAACACTCACCATCTGGCTGATGATCGCATTGACTGCCGCCTCCTTCCAGGCAGCATGGAACCATGACGATCTCTATCATGTCGGCCCACTCACCGCACCCGTGCCAGCCCTGGAAAAAACGGCACAATAACTCTTCCACGCGAGAGCAAGTTGCTCTCGCGTGCCTTCTCCAATAGCAATTGTGTCCCGCTTCACATCTTTACCGTAAATGTAATGGTATACTATCCTGTATGAACATTGTCGTGTCTAGTAGCGCATGGGCCGGGCCTGTTAGGAGGAGGCGCGGTTGACGAGGTGGAGGCTGTTCGGATCCGTCAGCGGGGAGCCTCCAGGGTAATGTCACTACCCTAAAAAGATAGCCACAAATCCAGTTGGTAACGACTGGCACAAAACACTATCAGTGATAGAGGTAACAACAGAAAAAGAAAGTACCTGACATCCTCTAGGATGCTATGGCACAGCGTGTTACCTTTTGCGAAAATATGAAAGGATACCCGACCTTATGTGCGGTATCATTGGCTACGTCGGCCCCAAGGGCACCGACGTCACTACCATATTGCTTGATGGCCTCAGCAAACTTGAATATCGCGGCTATGACTCCGCTGGCATCGCCGTTCTCACCTCTACTGGTACCCTCGAAGTCCATCGCCGTGCAGGCAAAATCGCCAACCTTGTAGCCTCACTCCAAAATGGTTCCCATCCTGACGCAGGTACGCTCGGCATTGGACACACGCGCTGGGCCACGCATGGTCGTCCCAACGATGTGAACGCCCATCCCCATGCTGATTGTAGCGGCGTCTTGACCGTCGTCCACAACGGCATTATTGAGAACTACTCCGAACTGCGCTCAGCATTGACACAGGAAGGTCACATCTTCCTATCCGAGACGGATACCGAGGTGCTTTCCCACCTGATCGAACGCTACTATTATGGCGCGTCGGCCCATGATCTAGAACAAGCGCTCCGTTGTGCATTGCAACAGGTGATTGGCTCGTATGCCATCGCTGTGGTCAGTCGCGAACAACCGGACTTGTTGATTGGAGCGCGTTGCGGCGGTGGGCCGCTCATCGTTGGCCTGGGTGAGCACGAGCAGTTCCTATCCTCCGATATCCCAGCCATTCTGAAACATACGCGTCGTGTGCAGATTATTGACGAAGGCGAAATGGTCGTCCTGCACGCCAACAGTGTTACGATGACGAAACTCGATGGCACTCCCGTCCAACGTGAGCCGCTCACTATCGATTGGGATGCCGAGGCGGCTGAGAAGGGCGGCTACCCACACTTCGTCCTCAAAGAGATTTTTGAGCAGCCAGACGCCATGCGCCGCGCTCTGCTCGGTCGCGTGCGCAACGAACATTTGCACTTAGACGAGTTAGAGCACATGCGGGAAGCAGGTCTGCTCACCAACATTCAGCGCATCGTAATCGTGGCTTGTGGCACCTCGTACCACGCGGGTTTAATCGCCAAGTACGTCATCGAGCAGTGGGCGCGCATTCCCGTAGAGGCGATCACCGCTGCCGAGTTCCGCTACTGTGACCCGATAGTGGGACCAGAGACGCTCTGCATCGCCGTTACCCAATCTGGGGAGACGGCGGACACGCTCGTCGGTATTCGCCAGGCACGCGAGCGTGGCGCACCCGTCATCGCCATCACCAATGTCGTTGCCAGCGCGATCACCCGCCTGTCCGACGCCGTGCTCTACCTGCAAGCCGGGCCAGAAATTGGCGTCGTGGCCACAAAAACCTTTATCAGTTCGGTCACGGTACTCTACCTCCTGGCTCTCTGGCTGGGGCAAGAGCGCGGCATAGTGAAACCAGAGCAGGCACAACAATTGCTAACGGCCCTGGAACACATTCCCGACCAGGTACAGCAAATGCTCGATTCTGCATCCAGCCCCGACGATGTGATTGCTCCTCTGGCCAAGCGCATGTCCCACTCTAGTAGTATGATCTTTATCGGGCGCGGCGTGGGCTATCCCACCGCCCTAGAGGGTGCGCTCAAGCTCAAGGAAATCTCCTACATTCACGCCGAGGGTTTCCCCGCCGGTGAACTCAAACACGGCTCGATTGCGCTGCTC
Organism: Ktedonobacterales bacterium; assembly: GCA_038209195.1. Taxonomy (GTDB): domain Bacteria; phylum Chloroflexota; class Ktedonobacteria; order Ktedonobacterales; family Ktedonobacteraceae; genus JBBQXY01. The sequence continues at coordinate 46,029 of JBBQXY010000012.1, forward strand.
GACCCCGACACTCCGCTGATCGGAGTGGCAACTGCCTCGCACGTCTACGAGAAAGTAGTCAGCAACGTCCAGGAAGTACGCGCTCGCGACGCACGAGTCATTGTCGTAGCGACCGAAGGCGACGAGTCCATCCGCCAACACGCCGACGACATACTCTACGTACCAAAGACACTAGAGGTCTTCAGCCCCCTCCTGGTCAGCATACCCCTACAACTGTTCGCCTACCACGCCGCAGTAGCCCGCGGCTGCAACGTAGACCAACCCAGGAATCTAGCAAAATCGGTGACAGTGGAGTAGCGCGCTGTTGATCTTCATAGCATTATCACCTCCTCTCTCTCATCTTACCTGAAGAACGTCCGGTTTGAGAAGAGGAGGCGAGCGGGCTTATGCGGTTCCTTTCGTTCCACGGGTCACTCGTTGCGCCACAAGGCGTGTCCAGACGACTCCGCCAGGCCTAGAGGCGATAGGCAATCGGTACGACCCACATCTACTGAAACAATACATCGGCATGTTGTTGACATCCTCCCTAGGTCTAAAGACCGGGGATTTTACCCCCAACGCCGGTGGGTTTCCTGCTTCGTCGAGTCGCGCCTTCCCTGGTTTCCATTCAGGTGTGGTCTTACCAACTTTCCACAGGTTTCTCGACCTTCCCGCTCGCCCAGCGGTAGGTTTCTCAGTCTGCTCGTTACCTGAACGTTGGTTTTCAGTTCAAGTCAAGAGTGAGAGGAGTACAGCGAGCAAACACGTGAGTGCTTTTACCCAAAGGAACGACTTCCCTTGGACCGCCCAAACACTCTTCCGAGGTCTCGGTACTGCTTAAATGCTACCATATGTGAAACGCTTGTTCAAGCGAAGCGAGGCCGCTTCTATCCCCAGTGCTCAAGTTAGCACAGGGTTTTACGCGGCCCTTGATAAACCACAAGAGTAGGGCGCTGCTACTGGCTGCGTTTTCGAAAAGCGGGCTAGCAGGTTGCGTAGACGGAGTCGTCCCCATGCGCGAGCACCGCCGAACCGGGCCAAGTGGTGGTTTGGTCAGCAATCGAATACGAACCAGCAATACTCATTGCGTAACCTCTGGTCGTCGAGCACGAGTTCTCGGATTTCACTGGGAAGCTGCGAGCGCTGCCGCTGGCACTCCAGGCGACCAGCCTCCATACGTGTATCTTCGGGAGCCGCCGCTCGTGCGGCCCTGATCGCGTAGGCCGCTGCGCCCAGTTCGTGAGCTGCCACATGAGCCACCGCCGCAGCTTGTCCGGCGGCGTAAGCCGCTTCTCTTGCCGCGCCGCTCAACTCTCTTGCCGCGCCCATGGCGTGTCCAGCGGCGGTACGGGCTTGAGTCATCGTAATTTCACCTCGCACCCAAGCGTGCGCCTGCTCAATCGCCCGGCGCGGACGGTCATCACTGGGTTGCACTTGCTCGAAGAAATGCAGGACGTGCTGCGCGCAATCAGCCGCCCACACTGTAAGAAGGCGATGCTCAGCATCTTGTAAGGTACCGCCACGACGCACGGTAACAAGCCGGCGATCACGTGTCTTGCTGAAAATCATTTGTCGCTCCATTTGCTACTTCAACTCTCAGGCCTGTATCGGCATCCTTCCCGCCAGCCCTGTTTCAGTGGTATTCCCCTGCCTTCATCCTATCACTGTACTGGCTACTTGGGATATCTGTTCCCAAAAGAGTATCAATAATGGCTCTACTCCGCCCTTTTCTCCTGTAGGAGAGGGTCTGAGTCCGCAACTTTATTCTTCATGAACAGCAGTTCTCAGAATACCGTCGAGCTTACTACATCCTTGCCGTTTTTGCAACACAGCCCATTCTATCTTCTAAAGAGATTGAAGCTATTATCTTTGTCCCGTCTCTGCTAAAATAGACACTAGGATAAGCAGGAAAGGGACCAGATAAAATAGCAAGGAAACAGTAGGCGCCGGAGTTCAAGTTCAAAGTGGTGTTGGAAAGCTTGCAGCGAGATACGACACGAGAAGAGGTGTGTCGGAAGTACACGGTCTCCTCTTCGATGGTGCGCCGGTGGCGTCAGGCATGGCACAATATCGGGCCGGAAAACTTTCGCGGGAAGCCGCGATTCGGGGAGTTTTTGCGAGCGGCTGAGACATGGATCAACTTTTATCATCAGGAGCGACCAGCACACGGGGCACGATAACCTCTCTCCGCTTCACTATGCGAAGCCGCATAAGTTGGAGGATATTCCTTCACTTGCCCTATGGTGATGTCTATTTTAGCAGGGACTGGACAATTCTGAAATTATGGGAGGAGCACCGGTTATTCTATGAAGATCTACCTGGTGGATGGTACCTACGAGCTGTTTCGCAGCCACTTCGGCGCGCCGCCGCGCAAGGCACCGGATGGGCGCGAGGTCGGCGCAACGCTGGGCCTTTTACGCAGCCTGCTGATGCTGCTGACCACGCCGGGCATCACCCACGTGGCCTGCGCGTTCGATCACGTGATCGAGTCCTTCCGTAACGGCCAATACCCCGGCTACAAGTCCGGCGCGGGCGTTGACCCCAACCTGATAGCCCAGTTCCCGCTGGCCGAAGAAGCCGTTTCCGCGCTTGGGCTGGTGGTCTGGCCGATGGTGGAATTCGAGGCCGACGATGCCCTGTCCAGCGCGACCGCCCGTTTCAAGAACGAAGCTGGGGTCGAACAGATCGTGATCTGTTCGCCGGATAAGGATCTGGCCCAACTGGTCTCTGGAAGCCGCAGCGTTGGCTGGGACCGCCGCCGCGATATTCTCATCGATGAGGCGGGCGTGGTGAAGAAATTTGGCGTGCGCCCGCAGTCGATCCCCGACTGGCTGGGGCTGGTGGGCGATGCTGCCGACGGCTTCCCCGGCATTCCGGGCTGGGGTGAAAAATCCGCGGCGGCCGTGCTGGCAAAATACGAGCACCTCGAGGCGATCCCCACGGATCCGCAAACCTGGGGGCTCTCGGCCAGCCGCGCGGCGCGGCTGGCCGAGAGCCTGGCGCAGCACAGGGCTGAGGCGCTGCTTTTCCGCAAACTGGCTACACTGCGCGAGGATGTGCCGCTGAAGGAAACGCTCGCCGATCTGGAATGGCAGGGCGCCTACAAGCGGTTGAAAGATGTCTGCCACCGGCTGGGCGATGAAAAGTTCCCCGGGCGAGTTCCGAGGTGGCGCGAGAGATGAATTTGGCAGCGCAAAGAGATTTCAACTCCTTGTGGGCTTTAGCAACATTGGTTATGTATGTTTTCTTATGAGACCTGTTCTCTCATAGACATCACGGACTGGAAATTGGATGCCGAGGCTTTCTAGTTGTGCCTCATCCTCTCGTTTGTATGTGGAAAATGTCCACCTGGTCTTTTCACGGCGATAGACTTCTATCAGGATACTCTGAGAGTCAGCTAGCATATACTCTTGTATCGTTGGATGTGCCTGGTAGTAGAGCAATTTCTTTCCTCTATCGACGATTTCAGTGCTTGGGGAAAGTACTTCAATAACGACAGTAGGATAACGTGTTTTGCTATCTTCTGGTGCTTCGTCGCGTGGATCACACGTGACGGTGACATCAGGGTAGACATAGCGTGCTTCAGAGAGTTGTAGCTGCATGTCTGAATTATATATTTTGCAGTGTCCACCCCTTAATAGTCCGTAGAGGATGCCAGTTACGTTTGCTATGATGGTCGAGTGATCGGCACTTGCTCCAGCGAGCATTCTTAATTCGCCTTCGAGATATTCGTAGCGTGTACTTTGGCTGTTGTGATTGATGGTTTGGTAGTCTTCTATGGTGATGTTTGGGTATTCGTATTGTGCCATGGTGTTTCTCCTCACTATAGTAGATGATACCATACTTTGTATTATGCGGACCTCTATCATATCGATGCAGCGGACGGCCATTTTGTGCCACTCCTGTTATTTTTTCCTGATCTGGTTACTAGGCTACGTCCACTTACCAGGACACTCTTTCACGTCCATTTGATGGCAGAAGGAGACACCTTTTTTCAGCAGATTGCAGACTGTTGCACACTTATAGGTATGCTGATACGATCAAGATTGCCGCCGATGGTGGCATTCGTGAGCAGACGGATCCCGCTTTGCGCGCAGCCGGGGCCGATACGGTTGTGATGGGATCGCTGGTCTACAACAGCACCGATCTTGACCAGACATTTCGCTGGCTCAGGTCGTTACCAGAGCCGACGCAGGAGTGAAGCCCTCGCATCTCGCTCTAGTAGTCTGTTGATCTTCAAATGAAAAGCAGGGATGCAAGGGGTGCAACCCCTTGACTGCACCCTGTCCGGGGGACAGGTAATAGAGGGCTGTGCCCTAGTTCTCCCTCTCTTCCCTGCCGCCGAAGGCGGCATTTCAGATGAATACCATCCACCAAAAATAGAGAACAGGAGAAAGAAGATGATTGAGAAAGAAGCACGATTACTGCGAATTGGGGTTGATTGCTGGTTTGTGGCGGCTGAATTCGCCGATGGCAGTGTTGGGCATCTTGACTTGACGATGGCGGTGCGCATGGACTGGCATGAAGGCTTTCAGGTGTATGGTGAACACGGCAGCGTGCTGGGCAAGACCTTCAATCCCTGGTATTTCCGCTCCAGCGAGGTGGAATGTTTCAGCGAGCGTGATGGACAGTATCACCGCGCCCTTGGTGCCGATGCCCATGTCTACAAGCGGCAAATCGAGGGTTTTGCCGAGACTATTCTGCACGGCGTGCCTCAGCAGGGGGCAGGGATCGAGGATGGCATCGCGGTCATCCGGACCTTAGTCGCTATCTCACGTTCTGTCGAAACAGGTGCATGGGTTTCCGTAGCCGATGTCACAGGAGGCGGGTGATGCAACTGGGGATTTTCGCTAAGACGTTTGTTCGCCCGACGGTAGAAGAGGTGTTTGATTCCGTGAGCGTGCATGGCTTGAGGTGCGTCCAGTTCAATCTGTCCTGCGCGGGTGTGCCATCCCTCCCAGATGAGATTGACTCTTCCCTCATCACTCGTATTCACGAGGCAGCGCTGAGCAGAGACATCGAGATCGCTGCTGTTTCTGGCACCTACAACATGATCCACCCCGATCACGATGTGCAACAAACCGGCCTACGCCGATTACGGACGTTGGCCGCCGCCTGTCAGGGTCTGGGAACGACCATCATTACGCTTTGCACAGGCACACGCGATCCCGTACATATGTGGCGTTGGCATGCAGAGAACGCTTCTCCCCAATCCTGGTCGGATCTCTTGCATGCGATGGAAGCTGCCCTGCGCGTCGCTGAGGAAGAGCACGTGACGCTGGCCTTTGAGCCAGAGCGAGCCAATGTGGTGCATAGCACCGCCCGCGGACACGCCTTGCTTGCCGCAATGCAGTCCTCACACCTGAAGGTGGTGATCGATCCCGCGAACCTGATCGTGCCAAGCGATGAACGACCGATGCATCAGGTTCTAGATGAGGCCTTTGACCTGCTGGGAGAGCAGATCGTCATCGCCCACGCCAAAGATCGAGGGGCAGATGATACCTTTCGGACAGCCGCGAGGGGATACTCGACTATGATCACTATCTGCGTCTCCTGCAAGCAAGGGCCTTTCCTGGTCCATTGATCATCCATGGCCTGGCTGAAACGCAGGTCGATGCTGCCCTTCAGTTCATCCATGACAAGCTCCAGAGGAAGTAATCAGCTCTGTAGGGAATAACTAACTCGCCAAACGTGTTTTTATAAGTGTATGACATCACAAGGAAATTGGATCGCTTCTGTGGGAAAAGGGTTCTCCGAGCAGCAATGGGTTGAGAGATGTTCACACAGGAGTAAAGACACATGAGACTATACGTAGGGGGTCTCCCTTATCAAACGACCGAGCAAGATCTGATAGATCTGTTTGCACAGGTCGGACAAGTTACTAACGCCTCGGTCATCACGGATCGTGAGACCGGACGAAGCAAAGGGTTTGGTTTTGTCGAAATGAGTACCGCCCAGCAAGCACAATCCGCGATTGAGCGGCTGAATGGTACCCTTCTCGGTAATCGGACAATCACTGTCAACGAGGCGCGTGAGCGCCAAGCGGCAGGAAGCAGAGGATTTCAGGGAAGAGATCGGTATTCCAACCCCAGCTATCGGAGCGAACGCTACTAACTCTACTAACTTCTAACAGTAGAAAGCGTTCAGACCACAAAGAAGGCCAACCTAAAGGTTGGCCTTCTTTGTTTTTCCTCTTGTCCTAGCTACTTCCTTCGTTACATCGCGTACTTCTACTTTTTATGCTGAAAGCGGAATATCCATATATTCCGCCTCGGTCAGAGATTGAGGGAGAGGGAGATTTTCTTCACGCATCATCTGAAGATGTTCTTGTAAGGCTTCTTTCATGAGTTGCTCTACTTCTTCTCTCGTATCTCCAACAGCCACGCAGCCTGGCACATCAGGAGAATACGCACCATACGAGTTTTCGCCTTTCTCGATGATGACCAACATTCTTGCCATTGATGACATCACGTACCTTCACACAAACGGCCTCATTTCTTCCGTCCTTATAAAAGGAGTATACCGCATCCACAGAAAATGCGCTAGGGAAGTTTTAATTAACACTGAAGGCTTGACACAAGAGGTATGCTTAAAGCAGAGTTATGAGAGTGCAAGAGTGCTATGAGTTTGGAGGACTTCTGCATGGAAGGGTCTACGCTTCCGGTCAAATACGACCCACAAAACCCTTCGCGCATGGTATTTCTCTTCCCAGCATAAGGTATCACTTGAGCATGGTCAGGAGATCGGCCTATGTCATTACCTTTCAGTTTCCTTTCACATCTCGAATGTCCTCGCTGTCATGCTCTTTCCAGCGCAGACATACCTGCGCACCTCTGTGCCTGTGGGTCTCCTCTACTGGCTCGTTATGACCTTGATGCTGCACAGGCATCGCTCAGCAAAGAGATGCTGAGTTCGCGCGAACCCTCCTTATGGCGTTACCACGAGCTGTTGCCAGTACGCTCTGCCGACCACGTCGTCACGCTTGGCGAAGGCATGACTCCCCTGCTCGCCCTGCAACGCGTAGGGCCTGCATTGGGAATGAAGCATCTTTTTGTGAAAGATGAAGGTGTCCTTCCTACAGGGAGCTTTAAGGCTCGTGGAGCGGCTGTTGGTGTTTCACGAGCCAAAGAACTGGGTGTAACAGTGCTTGCGCTGCCAACCAATGGCAATGCTGGTGGCGCCTGGGCTGCCTACTCGGCGCGTGCTGGCATAGACGCGGTGATCATCATGCCACAAGCTGCTCCTTCTATCTTTCGTAAAGAGTGCGCCATCAGTGGAGCAAAACTCTTTCTGGTGAATGGGCTGATCAGCGATGCCGGTGCTATAGTCGGTCGGGCCGTCAAGGCGCATCACTGGTATGACGCCTCGACACTAAAAGAACCCTATCGCATCGAAGGCAAAAAAACCATGGGCTATGAGCTTGCCGAACAATTCCAGTGGGATGTGCCAGATGTGATCTTGTATCCAACAGGTGGCGGTGTTGGCATCATTGGGATTTACAAAGCGTTACGCGAATTACAGCACATGGGCTGGATTGCAGAGCGCCTCCCGCGCCTTGTGGCGGTTCAAGCCAGTGGCTGTGATCCCATCGTCCAGGCATGGCAGGAGGGCAAGTCCGAATCACAGTTTAAACTAGCTTCCCATACCATTGCTTTCGGTATCAACGTTCCCAAGGCTCTTGGCGATTTCCTTGTTTTAGATGCTGTGCGAAGCACTTCTGGCTGTGCCATCGCGGTGAGCGACGATGAACTCCTGCATGCGCAAACGCTCCTTGCCAGCAGGGAAGGACTCTTTGTCTGTCCAGAAGGTGCGGCGACGCTTGCTGCCGCGAAAAAACTACGCGAAGCGAACTGGCTCAAGGAAGACGAACGCGTAGTTCTGCTGAACACAGGAACTGGCTTGAAATATCCAGATACTGTTCATGTTGACGTGCCTATTTTACAGCCGCAAGATGATGTAGCATCATATTTGTAACAAAGCTTAGCCACATTATTATTTTGCCTAACGAGCACTTCTGAAAGACCTTGCGAGAAATGGAGGCGAAAATGTATATTTTCCACTATCACCCGGACATTTTGACGCGGTACCCACAGATCGTGGGTGGAGCTATCCTGGCACGCAATGTGACCAATGGCCCAACCCCTGCACCTTTGCTGGCACGCTACCAAGCCGAACAGCAGCTCGTGTTGCAGCGGCTTGGTACCACACCCCTGAGCCAGATCGAGTCCCTGGCAGCCTGGCGGCGTGCGTTTCGTGGTTTTGGAGTGGACCCAACGCAGTACCGCAGTGCCACAGAAGCCCTTTTGCGCCGCCTGACCAAAAAAGGGGATATTCCGAGTATCAATCTGCTGGTCGATCTCGGCAATCTCGTGAGCATCCGCTATGGATTGCCCGTAGCCGTGTTTGAGCGGCGCGCCTTGCAGGGCACCGTGACGGTGCATTTTGCCGATGGCTCAGAACGCTACAGCGAACTGGGCGAAAGCGCTGAGGATCACCCGCAGCCAGGTGAGGTGGTGTTCTCAGATGAAAGCAAGTTGGTGATTGCACGGCGCTGGTGCTGGCGGCAAAGCGAACCAAGCGCGGCTGTCGAGCAAACGCGGGAATGCCTCATCACGGTCGAAGCACACCATGCCACAGGTCGCCAGGATATCGAGGCCGCGCTGCACGATCTGCTAGCTTTGCTAAAGGAATATGCCGGGGGAACATATATCTCGGCTATCCTGGATACCCACTATCCGGCATTGATGGGCTGACTCGTAGCGTGATATGCTTCTTTGTATTCTGTGAGAAAAAGCAGAGGGGATATCATGAGAGTCACTGTTTGTGAAATGCCCGATCATCGAAAAGCGTTTGAGATAGCCTGGCAAGAACTTATTGACCACGTGAAGCAGCAGCAGAGCGACCTGGTGCTTTTGCCAGAACTGCCATTTTATCCCTGGATAGCGTCAACGCCACAGTTTGATACCCAGGTCTGGCAGATGGCTCATGAGGCGATGATCCAGTATCTGCCAGACTTGGCTCCATCATTCTTCGTGATACAATAGCTCAGAAAAACATTCCATTCTTCTTGTAGAGGAAAGAACATCTCTATGGTTTTTGCTACATTACCAAAAATTGAACTGCATCTCCACCTCGATTGTTCATTGAGCTACGCGGCGGTTTCTCGTCTAGACCCCTCGGTGACGCTGCAAGAATACCAGCAAGAATTTAACGGGCCAACCGACAGCTTTGCGAACCTGGAAGAATTCTTCAAACGGGCTCCCAAAGGCACGGCTCTGATGCAGACAGAAGAGCAGCTACGCCTCGTCACCTTCGATGTCTTTGCACAACTACAACAGGACAACATCCTCTATGCCGAGCTCCTGGTCGTGCCATTAATGCATACTCGCCAGGGACTCTCCGCAGAAGATGTGGTAGAAATCCTCAATGACGCGGTCACAGAGGCAAGTTCAGCAACGGGGATAGAAGCGCGTCTTATCCTGAGCACCTTACGTCATTATTCGACGCAGCAAAGCTTAGCGACGGTGAAACTGGTGGAACGTTTCCAGGGAACCCATGTTGCCGGCATCGACCTGGGGGCATACGAAGCGGGCTTCCCCATTTACGCGCATATTCCCGCATTCCAATACGCGGCGCAGCAAGGGATTCCTCGCACAGTCCATGCTGGCGAGGCGCGGGGAGCAGAGAGCGTGTGGGAGACGCTGAAACACCTGCGCCCATCGCGGGTGGGACATGGCGTGCGCAGCATCGAGGACCCGACTCTGGTGGAACATCTGCGCAAAGAACGTATCCACCTCGAACTATGCCCTACCTCCAATGTGCAGATCAATCTCTTTGAGAGCTACGCGCACCATCCCATCAACACCTTCTACGAATCCGGCGTCTCGGTGGGCGTGAATACGGATACACGCATGATCGCCAACGTCACATTGACCCAGGAATACGAGAAGCTGCACGAGGCATTTGGCTGGGACAAACACCACTTCCTCCAGTGCAATCTGAATGCTCTTGAGGCCGCTTTTCTGCCGGAGGATGTCAAAAGGCGCTTAGAGAGGCACATTCGCGCCGGTTATGGGCTCTGAATTAAAGGATCGCTCCTTTGTATATGCTTATACATTCTGGCGGAATCCCTCTTCAATCCATGTTATATGCGTCGCGGCATGCTGGGCATTCACGACAAACAAGGTGCCTGCATTCATGTTCCTCACCAATGATGACGATACAGGTGCGTCTAGTTGCTCATCGGTGAACTGCCCAAGCAGATCGAGCGTCTCCTGGCGTGCCGCAGAAAGATGCACGCTAAGCGTTTCCATACTGTCGTCACGGTGGGCATTCACATACGTTTGATTCCGCTGGTTTGCCCACGCTAGCCTCTCCTCCGGGCTCATTGTGCCCAGGGCACCTGGCAGAGAACCTCCTGTGAGCGAAAGGCGCAACAAGGTCTGAATACCCTGTTCATTTGCAGTGAGGTGAGCATAATGATCTTTAGCTCGCCAGGGAGCTTCCCCTGGCACGCCGCTCGCCGTACATGGGCGCTCAAGCTCTTCGGGACTAAGCCGATCAAAATACGCGCTGACTTTCTTCTGCGAGGCGGCCAGAGCGTCCTGAATTTCTGAACGTGTTGGCATTGTTTTTCTTTCTAAAATACAAGGAAGTAGAGTGGTTCCTTAGTCTACCACATTTCGCACCAGCGAACCCGTGGTAGAGCCCTTAAAGGAGCCATTCCCTTACTAATCACTCCCCTCCACGTATAATTTGCTCAATCATTTCGAACGCTTCACCGAGCGTTATTTATGAAGGCATCTATATCGCTGCCTCTTGACGCCGTGGTATTTACCATGGTATCCTCTGAAATAGAATTACCACCGTAAATACCATCGTATTCGCACTGAACAACGATTGTGCCATGCGTGAAACGATCTGGGACGTTGTGGGTCAGATAGTCGGATAATTGAATAAAGGAAGCAGAAACAGCATGACAGAAACCAGTGAAGTTTGGACTGGCGAAGCCAGCAAGTACGATCGAACGCGCCCCACGCCGCCACCCGCCTTGCTCGATCTGCTCACGCAGTTGATTCATAGGCCGCATCCCGCCCTGGTGGTGGATTTGGGCAGCGGTACCGGGCTGTCAACCGCGATCTGGGGTGAGCGAGCAACGCAGGTGATTGGTATCGAACCCAATGCCGACATGCGTACTCAGGCCATACGCAAGATCGAGCACCATCCCTACGCGGCACAAATCGAATATCGAGAAGAGGTTGCTGATCGGACCGGCCTGCCTGATGGATGTGCCGATATCGTCACCTGTGGTCAATCGCTGCACTGGATGGAACCGACTTCGACCCTGACCGAGATCGCACGTATCCTGCGTCCTGGTGGACTTTTCGCTGCCTACGACTATGACTGGCCACCAACACTCAATTGGGAGCTTGAGCAGGTGTACCAGGAGGTTGAGAAACGCCTCGTTGAGTTGCTCCGGGAGCGCGGACTTGCTCAGAACCTGAAGATGTGGCCCAAGGGCACGCATCTCGACCGCATGCGCGAGAGTGCTCACTTCCGCTTCACACGCGAAGTGCTTCTTCATCAGATCGAGCAAGGAGATGCTGCACGCTTCCTTGAGATGGTCCTGACCAACGCCTTCAGTTACCAGTTCAAACTGCAGACCATCACCGAACAAGAGATCGGTTTTGATCGCCTCAGACAAGCCGCGCTCCAACATATCGGCTCCGAACCAATCCCCTGGTACTTTAGTTACCGCGTCCGCATCGGCATCAAGTGAGTGCAGGAACGTGAAAAGGAGCAGTTTTATGCCATCCAGTAAGGATCGTCAGCGCATCGAAGTTCCAGTCCACTTCTATGAGCAACTGGCGCAGATCGCCGAGACGGAGGACCGCACGATCACAAGCGTCCTCAACCAACTGCTGTTTCAAGCTTTGCTGAGCTATCAGCCAACATGGATACCCAGTAAACATCTCAGCCGCTTCAATAGGCATGCTCAGCATGTCCTCTCTCTCGCCCGCGAGGAGGCGCTGTCCTTCAATCACCAGTTTATCGGGTCAGAGCACCTGTTGGTAGGTTTGTTGCGTGAACAAGAGGGCCTCGCAGCCCTCGCTCTGGAAAAATTGGGCGTCGCACTAGATCCTGTCCGTGCTGCTATTGAAGAGAGAATTGGACGTGGAGACGGACCTGTCCAGGAGGAAATCGACTACGTACCCCGCGCGCGCAAGGTGCTCTCACTTGCGCTGGACGAAGCAGAGCGGCAAGGAAGCGCCTACGTTCGCACCGAGCATATCCTGCTGGGATTGGTTCGCGATGGTGGCGGCGTTGGCGCGGATATTCTCGATACTTTTGGAGTCTTGGGAAAGGTACGCCCACAGATTTTCGCGCTTCTCGGCTAGCCCCTCACCTGCTTAAAAAAAGGAAAAATAAGCATGGCTACACTCACAATCTCCAAAATCACGCAGCGTCGCTTTATCCTTGGCAAGCAAGGATTGTATCCGGGACGGCGTTGGCATGACAAAGCTGGCGTTGCCGCGGCTTTGCGAGCAGGGCTGTCGTCCAGGTCGACCCGCTCAATGTCGTGGCGCGTAGCCATGACATTGTCCTCTATGGGCGTGTACTGGACTACCGCCCCGCTTTGCTTCATGCAATTTGTTGGAGCAGATATTTTACAACCTACATCCGTATATGCTACACTGCTCCCATAGTTATTGCCACCCACATGTGCCCTTCTCGTTCTTTCAGTTGGCCTAACGGAACAACCCCTAAACACGGCGCATTGTGGAGAACAGGAAAACACCCGATGAGTTTCACCAGCCGCCTCGTGAGCCGATTGATGCACCTGCCCCCAGCTCAAACCCACGACATTGCCATTACACGCGACATCCAGATTCCCATGCCCGATGGAGTAGTGCTGCTCGCTGACCACTATGCGCAGCGTAGCGGCTCAAATCTCCCCACACTCCTTGTCCGTTCTCCTTACGGCAGGAATGGCTTTTTCAGCGCCTTGATGGTTCTTCCTTACGCCGAACGTGGCTATCAAGTGCTAATTCAGAGTTGCCGTGGCACCGCGGGCTCAGGAGGCCAGTTTCGCTATACCCGTCACGAGCACGACGATGGCCTGGCCACCATAGCATGGATCAAGCAGCAAGAATGGTTTTCGGGCGAGTTGGCCACCCTCGGTGCCAGTTACCTTGGTTTTGTCCAGTGGGCCGTCGCTGCCGACGCCGGACCAGAACTGATGGCTATGGTGCCGCAGATCACCACAGCAGATTTCAACCATTTCCGCTTTCAGGGCGGCTCCTTCAACCTGGAAACAGCCCTTGACTGGTCCACCATGATGACCGACCAGGCTGCGACTGGTATGAAACTCAGTTCGCTTCTCCTCTTCGCCCAACGCAACCGCAAACTTGAGCGCGCCTATGAGTACTTGCCGCTTGGCAACGCCGACCAACTCGTTGTTCATCAGCCATCCCAGTCTTTCCAGGAACAGCTTCTGCACGGGCCCGAGGACGACTACTGGCAGCCGGTCGACTTCCGCGCACGTTTGGCAGAGGTGCAAGCACCCGCTTATCTCATGGGAGGTTGGTACGATCTCTTCCTGGATTGGCAGTTGAAGGACTATCAGGCGTTGCGCCAGGCGGGAAAACAGCCCTATTTGCTCGTCGGCCCCTGGACCCATACCGGTTTCAGCAACAACGGCATAGTCATCCGCGAATCACTGGCCTGGCTGGATACCCATGTCAAAGGAAAAGAGAAAAGGTTGCACGAGCTACCAGTGCAACTCTTTGTGATGGGCGAAAATACGTGGCGTCATTTCGCCGACTGGCCCCCACCGGTTCGCACTGAGCCCTGGTATCTTCAAGCCAACGGCGGTCTTGCCCCCACAACACCACTAGCCTCGCAGCCAGACCGCTACCGTTATGATCCCGCCGATCCAACTCCGGCAGTCGGCGGAAACTCGCTCGGAGCCGCGCAGCACATGGGGCCCAAAGACAACCGCTCATTAGAGGCTCGCGCCGACGTCTTGGTCTATACGAGCGCGGTTCTGGAGCAAGATATGGAGGTCATCGGTCCAATCACCGCCGAGTTGTATGTGCGTTCCAGCCTGGAGCATACCGACTTCTTCGCCAGACTCTGCGTCGTGGAAGCAACGGGCAAGTCCGTCAACCTGTGTGATGGCATTCTGCGTTTGACCCCCGGCAGCATTCCCCCGCAACCCGATGGCAGCCTGCATATCTCCATCGAGGTCTGGCCAACCGCTTACCACTTCCGCCAGGGCGAGCGCATTCGCGTCCAGGTCTCCAGCGGTGCTCACCCGCGCTTTGTTCGCAATTCCGGCAGCGGCGAACCAATGACAACTGGGACAAAGCTCTGCCTTGTCGATCAGACCGTCTATCACGACCCCGAACATCCCTCGGCAATTCTGCTGCCGATATACAGCGCATAGCTAACGCTTGTCGTTAATGAGCTAGCTAGCTAGCTAGCTCATTAACGACAAGCGT
>JBBQXY010000013.1:0-60262 GCA_038209195.1 Ktedonobacterales bacterium
TGGAGGGGACTGAAAGGTTGACACGAACGTGGCGGCTGAGTGGCTTAAAGAGATTGCAGTGGCTAACCCCGATTGGAGGGGACTGAAAGTAAACAGTAGGGGAGAGGAACACCTTTTTCTCTCGCATTGCAGTGGCTAACCCCGATTGGAGGGGACTGAAAGTGGCCGATATCGCACGCATCAAACCGATGCCAGCCGATTGCAGTGGCTAACCCCGATTGGAGGGGACTGAAAGGTGTCCGTCTCCAAAGTGCTAGCCAACTCAAAGACGATTGCAGTGGCTAACCCCGATTGGAGGGGACTGAAAGTTTGACAGTATGGCGGTAATGGTCCCTGACGCTACATTGCAGTGGCTAACCCCGATTGGAGGGGACTGAAAGGTTCTCTTGCCAGTAGGTTATAGCTGCTCGCTGCTGATTGCAGTGGCTAACCCCGATTGGAGGGGACTGAAAGTAGCGCGTTTGTGGCGCGTTTATGGTATGGTCTGGTATTGCAGTGGCTAACCCCGATGGGAGGGGACTGAAAGATCCTCTCGGCCTTTTCTGGCATCACCGATCAGAGCATTGCAGTGGCTAACCCCGATGGGAGGGGACTGAAAGGTGAAGAAAGTGGAGGAAGAATCATGCTTGAACAACTTATTGCAGTGGCTAACCCCGATTGGAGGGGACTGAAAGACCCGAAGACGTATGCGACCGGACTCAGTGCCTCGCAAATTGCAGTGGCTAACCCCGATTGGAGGAGACTGAAAGTGGTCGGTGTCTTTGGCGGTGCCTGTGGACGGCAAAATTGCAGTGGCTAACCCCGATTGGAGGGGACTGAAAGGATTACCGGGGCTATTTGTGTGACTTTGGGCGGCTCTATTGCAGTGGCTAACCCCGATTGGAGGGGACTGAAAGGCCGTAGTGGCAGCAAAGGACATGGCCCCTATCTCTAATTGCAGTGGCTAACCCCGATGGGAGGGGGCTGAAAGTTTACACCCCAGCAGTACCAGTGATGCCGCGTAAATTGCAGTGGCTAACCCCGATGGGAGGGGACTGAAAGACATCGCAAACCCACCTGTACAAAAGCTGAACCGTGATTGCAGTGGCTAACCCCGATGGGAGGGGACTGAAAGTGGTACTGCAACATTCCAACAGGTTGTATTGCAGTGGCTAACCCCGATGGGAGGGGACTGAAAGAGGAAGCCAAAGATATTGAAGAAGACCAAAGATTGGGTTTCTTGCGATTCCCGCACCTAGCAGCATAAAAAAACATGATCAGAGTCTGTGAGTCACATGCTTCCTTGCTCCAAAGAGACAATTGGGTGTTGTTCGAACGCAATCAAAAAGTTCATAAAGGCAGTCCACAAGGCGATGGAGTTGTGAGTAAATTGACATCGAAACGAACGATTTCTTAGCGTTCAATAGTGAACGGAGGCACCCTGCAACAGGTTATGAGAAATGTATAGAGCACCCCTATCAAGCTGTCCAGGAAGAAATCATGCTCTTGCCTTCTCCAAAGTTGCACAAAGCAGGAGTCATTTCTCTGTCGAACTCTTTCGCCTCTTGCTTGCTTCGCAAAAATATGCTATACTATTCCTAAGTCTAGATAGCGTTACCCCTCTATCAGGACTTACACTGTCCTCACACTCCTTTACGTGAACCCAATACTCCTCCCAACCAGCATCTCCTTACCAAGGATCTCACAACAAATCCACGAGAGAGATGCACAACGAGGTTTATCTCATCAGTGAGGTGACTTGAGAGCATCCTTCATCACGCTCACGTTTGCATGCGTTAGATCTATCTTAGATTTCTTGCTAGAAGAAAGCGAGAGAAACAAGCGAGCCCTTGTATCCATTTCAGCCAAAGGTACATCTCATGGAAAAAAGATATGTCCTAAGTGTCCCAACAGTCATAATGTTGTATAGACTACTCACATCTTCACCCCCAACGGTGTCAGGACATCGTAGCCGTGGGAGCGGTGGATCCTTGCGTCCTGGCAAACAGAGGTGTCTACGATGTTGTGGCACTCGCCCGGTGACGATGTGAGTAGTCCATACACATCCTCCGTAGTCTCTCTCATCATCATCCCCTGGCACTTCAACCAACAAAAAAGCAGGGTCACAAATGTCCCAAGTCGCAAATGTCCTCATCATCCCAAGTTCTAGCTCAACCAACAAAAAAGCAGGGTCACAAATGTCTCAAGTCGCAAATGTCCTCATCATCCCAAGTTCTAGCTCAACCAACAAAAAAGCAGGGTCGCAAATGTCTCAAGTCGCAAATGTCCTCATCATCCCAACCATCCATAGTTTTTATTGTCCCAACTATCATCAAATCTCAAGCATTGTTCTTTCGGATACAAACTGAGAATTGAGAGTCACAAATGTCTCGACCATCACAAAGTCTCCAGAAATGTCCTATCGGACACAATACCCACGAGAATTGGTAGTCACAAATGTCCTAACCATCACAAAGCCTCCTGCATTGTCCTATCGGACGGAATACCACTGAAGATTTGGAGTCATAAATGTCCTAACCATCACAAAGTCCCGAACAGGAGAACCATGCCGCCGCAGACTGTAAAAAGACTTTTGAGAAACTCTGAAATCATGCTCTCATGCCCCTCGAACCGTGGTGCTTTTCTTGCGTATATGATACAATACATATCAATCTCATTGAGTCGTTGTCTCGCACGCACGTAACTTTGAGTCGGTTGGGTTCCATCAGGAAAGATAGCAACAAATGATGAGTACAGACGAGCAAGATGCTTCGGCACTGGACGCCTATTCACATGCAGTGACCAGCGCTGCCGAACGTGTTGGGCCTGCGGTAGTGCGTATAGATATAGAACGAGACAATCAACGTGTTGGCCCCTTTACGCTTCCCGAATTTGGGGGAGGACTTGGCTCCGGCTTCATTTTCGCCTCCGACGGGCAAATCCTTACCAATGCCCATGTCGTTGCTAAGGCGCGACACATCCAGGTGACGCTGGCGGATGGACGCAAATTCTATGCTGGCCTCGTGGGTAGCGACCCTGAAGTGGATGTCGCGATCCTACGTATCGGCGTGGATCACCTGCCCGTGGCTGAGCTGGGCCGTGTACCGCTCCGCGTCGGACAGTTAGTGCTGGCTTTGGGCAATCCATATGGCTTGAACTGGACGGTGACTGCCGGCGTCGTCAGCGCGTTGGGGCGTACACTGGATATTCCCGGATCGCGAAAAATGACCAACCTGATCCAAACGGATACCTCTATTAACCCAGGCAACTCCGGTGGCCCGTTGGTTGATAGCATGGGTCGCGTCGTGGGTATCACCACTGCCATGATGCCGATGGCACAAGGATTAGGTTTCTCTGTTTCCCTCGATACCATCAAAGCGGTTATCGCGAAAGTCAACCAGCGGCGCGAACAGAAACCCAATGGCGTATCCATTGGCGTCGGTGGGATGCGCGTGAAGATCGACGCGAACCTGCAAAAAACATTGAATATCAGCCAGCAACATGGTTTAGAATTGTTGGAGATACGGCGCGAAGGTCCGGCAGATCGCGCCGAACTCAAACGCATGGACATCATTCTCTCCGCCGACGATGAAGCAATCACCGAGCCGGGTGATTTGCAGCGCATTGTGCGCCGTCATCGTTCAGGTGAGAAACTGACACTCAATTTCATACGTGGAGGCAAAAAGCGCAAAGTGACAGTGGTGCTTTAGCAAACTGAACTGTCTCTGTCATGAGGGTTGCATACGTATTACTCAGTAAGGGCTCATGATTGACGTATGATGGGCTTATGTAGCTCTCATTGATTTGAGGTATCCAGGTGGGATATCTCTCTCGCATGAAGTGGGATATTCCACTTGCTCTGGGCTTGTGAGACTCGCGGCCCAGAGATAAAGGAAAGTGAAACAATGCTACCATTTCTCGTCGTCTTTGGTGTGCTTGGCATCCTTGTTGTATGTGGCGTTGCTGTCAGTCTCTATCTGTTTAACCGTGGCGTACTTGGTAAGCGCAGTAGACGTTCTCGGTTGGTCGCTACGGGTACCAGCGCGGATGAGACTGTGACGGGTGAGGAAAGCGACGAGCCCGCGATAATGTTCAACACGAGTGACGATGAAACTTCGCGTTATGCACGTAAAAGCATCTTTGTCTTCTTAGGCGGTTTATTAGTCATCGGTATATTGCTCACTACAATCATTAACGCGGTACGGCATTAACAGTTAATCTTAAAGAAAACAAAACGATGGGCATGGAAGTTAAATTGTTCCATGCCTATCGTTTGTTTCACTCGCTTTCCTCGTCCTCGTCGGATTCTTGTGGACCGTTCTCGCGCTGTTTGCGTAGGAGCTCTTCCACGCCGCGAATCAAGCTCTCAGCACTGGGCAATGGCCCTGTACTTACTGTTTTATCCATGTTGAAAACGATATCATCTTCATCTTCATCGTCGTCGGCGTTCACGGCGTCCGCGAGTTGCTCTTCAAGCTTGCGCACATAGGCACTGGCCTCAGGGTCGCGTGCGACCAATATGGAGATTTGCTCTTCGAAGCGAACCGCATCAGTTTGAATATCACTTAAATCTAGCCCCAGCGATAAAAAGGTGTTCAGATAGGTCAGGAGAGCTGCGGTGACCTTGATGTTCGGGGTTGCTGCCAGGTAGTGTGGCGCTGCGGCCCAAAGACTTGCCGTAGGGATAGATGCCCGTCGGAAGATATCCTGTAGCACGCCTAGCATACCGGTTGGACCTTCATAGCGGGAAATGTGTATATCCATTTCGTTCAGCCGTTCCTGCATGTCAGCACTGGTTGAGGTGCCTGAGATGGGTACGGCGAGTGAATGCGGTACATCGGCCAGTAATGCTCCTAGCAGCACAACCTCCGAGGCTTTGAATTTTTGGCATACTTCCAGGAAGCATTTACTAAAGGTTTTCCATTTCAACTGCGGCTCCGCGCCAAGATAGAGCAAAATGTCATGCTCCAAACCGGGAGCTTGATAAGCCAAAAACTGACTGGAAGGCCAGACAATCGTCCGTTGTATGCCATCAACAAACTTGATAGTTGGGCGTGCTTCCGTAAAGACAAAAAAATCCTCGATCTCAAGCTCTGCAACCTTATCTGGTTTCCAACGATCAATCAGGAATTTGATGGCGGTCGTTGCTGAATCGGCTGCATCATTCCACCCACCAAGAGCTGCGATTACCACAGGACTGCGTAATTCAGGCTCACTTTGATACTGTATATAGTCCATTAAAAAATACCTCTTAGGATGCTTGGTTTTGCTCCCTCCGCTGCGATACATGGTACTATTGTAGCATGCCTGAAAAGGGGTGCTTGTTGCATCAAGTGAAGAGTTTGGTCATTAAATTGCTACTGCTAATACTGCATGTATTCGCCATGCAGCCGAGATTCCACAGGTGTTCAATCGTAGCGAGCAGCGAATAATGGTTATACGAGGCATCATTAAGGCTAATGGTATGCGGCCCATGCGAAGTGACAACAATGAACGGCACATTGCCTCCACCCAGTGTACTCCCGTCTGCCCCGGTTGGGCTTTGGCAACAACCGCTCTGACTGGCGTCATTTTCGTCCCAGGCTATGACAATGGCTGCCCCTTGCTTCCACGCTGGCGAACCCAAAATCATTTGTACTGTTGTTTGCACAAAATTATCTCCCTGCGCTATCAGTCCATTAGACGAGCTGCAACTCGAGGTTCCATGCATATCGTTGCACATGTCAGGTGTGATCCACACAAAATTTGGCATGTTTGCTGATTGTATATCCTGGTTAAATTGTGTGAACGGTACGATATGCTGTAGGCGGGCAGGGTTGTTGCGAATGCTGGAGAAATACATAAATGGATCGTGTTTTTCCGCGTACGCTCCGGAGGACGCGCCCGTAAAACCTGCTGTAGGCAGGGATTGCATGTAGGCTTGCCATGTCATCTGATGCGCCTCAAGTTGATCGACAATTGTTTGGCCATTGAACAAGTGCGCTTTGCTGGACGCACCGTTATACTGGTTTTGTGATAAAGATGTCGCAAATTCAGCCGGAGGACAGGTGACCGCGGTGCCAGAGCGGCAGTCATCCCAGATACCTTGAAAATCACCAGAAATAGCGGATAGATAGTTAGGGAGGCTTGGATGTGTTACGCCAAAGTAGTGCGAAGTTGTTCCATAGGTACTGGCAAGCTGGTTCAGATAAGGTGCATCAGCGGTATTGCCAATGATTTGATTAAGCGCGTGATTCTCCATCATAATATAGAAGATATGCCGCAAATTTGTAGCGGTATTCCCTTGAGTCGTTGGCTGCGGTGAAAGTATAATAGGTGTTCCAGGTGTTGTAGATGTTGCAGTTGTTCCAGGATTATTTTGCTGGGATACAGTCGTATCCCCACAACTTACGAGAAAGAAGATCATCAACAAAGCTAATGAAATGGTGAAAGCACGAAAACAGCGCATAAATACTCCGTACAAAGCTATCTCACTACAGGTTTGATGATCAGTATAAACTATTAATGGCAAACCGTCCATATATGAATTTCCTATAGCCATAGAAATATTGACGGCAGGTGACTTATGCCCGTATACTCTGCACATGATATCAGCACAACTGCCAATTATTTACCAGGATCATCACCTACTCATCGTTAATAAACCTGCTGGACTGGTGATCCATCCGACATACAAAAATGCCGATGGGACGATGTGGGACGCGCTTTTAGTGTATCTGGCGCAGCAGGAAAGTGATCATTGGCAACCACCGGAGTTACCTGACGAACTTGCATGGGCAGGTGCGCCACCGCATATTCAGTCGATGTTGCGTGAAAAACGCACTGAACGCCTGTGGAAGGAAGATGGCTGGTTGCCACGCCCGTGCTTACTCCATCGTTTAGATAAAGATACATCGGGTATCGTTGCTCTGGCACGTACAGAAAACTCAAGGAGGTATCTGGTACAACAATTTCATGATCATTCCATCGTGAAACGCTACCTGGCAGTTGTGCAAAAGGGTGCCTGTGCTTGGTCGCGTCCTCGCACCACATTTACGCTGACTCGCAAAAATGGTGAATCGGAGGCTATCGAAGGAGACGCGTTTCTGGCGTTGGAGGTAGATACTGAATTCTTGTTGGATGGGCCACTACAGCGCGACCCTGATGATCGCCGCCGCTGCATTGTTGGCCCCGATGGGCAGGCAGCAACGACAAAAGTAAAGGTGCTGGCGGTTGCAGATGCGGGCAATTACTCTTTGCTTGAAGTACGCCCCATCACCGGACGCACTCATCAGATACGGGCGCACTTGTCGGCGTTGGGGTATGCTATTGTTGGCGATCAGGTGTATGCGCCACTGCCCATATCTGGAACTCCGCAAGCCGCGCTGCGCCGACAATTCTTGCACGCGCACAGCCTTACTTTGCGACGCTATCCCGATCAAGCCCTCTGTAACTTTGTGGCTCCGTTGGCTACTGATCTACTTTCATGGATGAACGCATATTTCCCTTTGGGTTTAGGAGCAATGCATGCCAACAACATCATACCCGCCTGACACTGGCCCTCTGGCTCAACTCAGCGCGGAAGAGAAGAAAAAACGTCTCGACGCGATGGTAAAAATCTGGCAGAGTGATACCGAACGCCGTATCGAACGTGAAGGCTACCGTACCTTTATCACTACCGCAGGTCTGGATGAATATCGCTATGCCGTCTGGCTGCGTTTCCCTGAGTGGGAACGTTCCTCCGTTGTCGGACAGGTAATTGCGCTACAACGTTCGCACAGCGGTTCACCGGAAGATCCTACGCTGTTCAGTATCTGGCGCCATGAGCCGCTATTAAAGTCACTGCCCGATTGGAAGATACAGCTTCCCAACGAAAATGTCTTCACTATTGCGGTACGCATCACCCCAGGAGGATTAGGTGAGGGCAGCAAGTGGGCCATAGTGATGCCTAAAGAACTTATACCTCGCTATAAACCCGGCTGGCCTAGGCAGCAAGATTGGGTCACCTGGACGCGCTCTTTTGATTGGCTCTCAGTGTCTGTCAGTTTCATTCGGGCAATGCTTGACTCACCTGAGAGATGATGCATACAATGCACAGCCCTATAATGGGAGTGATGACAAAGATCGTCACTCCCATTATAGGGCTGTGCATTATGCAATAGAGGCGACTTGCACTACAATAGCGGTGATGTTATCTGGACCACCCTGCTCGTTAGCGCGTTGGATGAGTTGTTGTACGCTCTCGGTCGGCTGAAATTCATGCACGATTTTAGCGAGCTCTTCATCTGTGAGTTGGTTTGTGAGGCCATCAGTGCAAAGGAGGAGTAGATCGCCTTCCTGTACAGGCTCGGCGAAAGTATCTACCTCGACGTCATCTTTTTCTCCCAGACAGCGCGTGATGATATTGTTCTGCGGGTGATGGCGTGCCTGCTCTTTGGTAATTAAACCAGCGCGTACTTCCTCCGCCACAATAGAATGGTCTTGCGAAATTTGCGTGAGTTGACCATCACGTACAAGGTATGCGCGACTATCCCCGACATTCGCGATAAATGCAGTATCGCCTTGAAGCACTGCCACCACACAGGTTGTTCCCATCCCTTTCCCTAATTGATGAATCGCTGTATTCGCCCGTTGAATTGCTTGCCGCAAAGACTGTTCGACATCGTCATTCTCATCCTGGTAATAGGATTCACTGATCGAGCGTACTGCCAACTCACTGGCTACTTCCCCTTTTTCATGTCCTCCCAGCCCATCTGAAACCACAAACAACGCTCCTCTTTTGCCTAATACCTCAGGGTCTTCAGGAATGATCGTTGTCATATTATCTTCATTATTTTTTCGCTGACGCCCGATATCTGTACGTTGCCCAACATTGAGTGAAAATTTGAATGGTGTAAACAAGGTAGAATACTCCTTTTCTTCAAGACCAAAGAACCGTTTCAATTGCGTAATAAAAGTTTTGTAATGTTCAAAAACCACCGTAATTGCCAGATCGCGCAGTATAAAGCCCCATAGATGTACAATCCCCTGTGACCCATACTCGCGCAGTTCCTCGCGTCGGCAGTCGCGGAAGGCCAATAGCATCTCCCGACTGTAGGTCTGCCGAAACTTTTTTGGATACGATATAAGTAGTAGCCGATACAGACGCTCTGATAGAGATACGAAACGTCTGGGTTTTGGTGTCACTTCCATTACGCTCCTCCTAACATTTCAGGATCAGTCAGGACGTGTTTCATCTGCGCGACCCGCACAACCTGTACGAGCCGTTGCGCTTCTGCTCGCATGACACGCTGCCCAAAATCGGTGAGACGATAGTAGCGACGACGTTCGTCGTCCAATTCAGGATCAGGGCGTTCGGCACTTTCTTTGATTAATCTATCGGCCAACATTCGCTTGATTGAGCCATAGAGTGTCCCTGGCCCCATATGTACAGTGCCATCAGTTTTCTGGGAAATTTCCTGCATAATGCCGTAGCCGTGCCGTTCTTTATCTGCCAATGCCAGCAGAATGTGAAAGACGGCAGGTGAAAGCGGTAAGAAATCTTCCGGTTCCTTATGCGTATTTTTCATTGGTCTCTCTCTACGTAGGTGGAGAAGGTATACGTTTTACATAGATTTCTTATACATGGATATATCAGTAACGGATATATCCATGTACGTTATAGTACACAATAATTACGTATTTGTCAAGACGTAATGCCAAGGAGCCGCATTTCTGCCTGTACAGAAATGCGGCTCCTTGGCAAAATTTTCTTATTGTGCCCAATCGCTGAGCAATGCCTTAGCGGCATTATGTCCTGGCGCACCCATGACACCACCGCCGGGATGGGTCGCGGAGCCACATAGATATAGCCCTTCGACTGGTGTGCGGTAGCGTGCGCATTCCGGGGTGGGTCGCAGCGAAAAGAGTTGATCGGGTGTGATCTCTCCTTGGAAGATATTGCCGTTGGGTAGCCCGTAACGCTCTTCTATATCGACCGGACTGAGTATCTGGCGCGCCACGACAGCATCGCTGAAATTGGGTGCAAACTCGTTCATGGTCGCGAAAATGCGATCCGCCATCTCGTTTTTCACTTCTTCTGACCATTGGCGTCCCTTTAAATGATAGGGCGCATACTGGCAGAACATCGAAATAGTATGGTAGCCAGCCGGGGCAACGGTTGGATCAGTTGAGGATTGCATATATGCCTCGATGTAGGGATGCTTTGAGAGTTCGCCATGCGCGGCATCCTCGTATGCCTCTTGTACCCAATCGGGCGTCGGGCTGATCTCACAAGAGCCAGCGTGCTGCAAAGCTGGTGCAGTTCCGGGTAAGCATGTAAAACTGGGTAGTTCTTTCAAGGCAACGTTGATTTTTATGACTGCGCTATCAGTTTTGAACTGCTTGATGCGCTTGAGGAAGCCTTTATCGAGCTCAGCGTCAGCACAGAACTGGAAAAAGGTGCGCTTCGGCTCGACATTTGAGATGACGGCACTTGCTCGCAACTCTTCCCCGTTTTCCAGGCGCACGCCCTCGGCACGCCCATTGTGCATGAGGATTTTCGCCACCGGGCTATTGAGGCGAATAACCGCTCCATGCGCCTCAGCCGACGCTGCCATCGCAAAGCTGATACGACCCATGCCGCCGCGTACATAGCCCCACATGCCTTGTGCCCCGTTGACCTCGCCAAACATATGGTGCCACATCACGTAGACCGAGCCAGGCGTTTTGGGGCCAATGAAGGAGCCAATCACGCCCTGTCCAGCAAATGCGGCCCGCATATAGTCCGATTCAAAATAGTCGGAGAGCATATCATAGAGGCTCCCGAACATCAGACGACGGTAAATATCTTCGTCCTCGCCTCGAAAACGCGCCGCCAAATCAGCTACCGAGGGTGGTTCCTCCAGCAAAATAGGATTGAGTATCTCCGAGGCACGATCAAAGAAACGCAGAAATTCCGGGTAGGCGTCAGCGTCATGCGGTGAGAGGCGGCGGATATTTTCTACCGTCGCCTCGGTGCTGGCGCGGAAGAAAAGGTATTGTCCATCGGGATACGGGACAAACATTTGCGGGTCTTTAACATAGGCGTCGAAGCCGTAACGATGCAGTTCCAAGTCACGAATAATTTCTGGTCGTAGCAAGCTTACTACGTATGCGCATGGTGACATCGTGAAGCCAGGAAATGGTTCCTCCAGCGTACAAGCTCCGCCAACGCGGTCTCGTTGCTCTAAAACCATCACTTTTTTGCCTGCACGAGCCAGATAGCCTGCCGCGACAAGGCCATTATGCCCAGCACCAATGATGATGGCATCGAATTGCTCAGTCTGTTTTGCCATGGAAATACAGCCCCCTTTGGAGAATGGTACGGTAGATTGAATGAACGGCTGATTGCCTACCCAAGTAGTATATCATAGGGGAGAGATGATATGCCCTGTAAAGCTATGGTACAACTTGCCGTTATCTGGTCACATAGTATGGTGGAACATACCATCAAAAAGGGGCAAGCCACAATGAGTGGCCTGCCCCTTCGTTTGTCACTTCTCGTACGTCTATGCTTTGAGTTGCGGCTGCGGTTCCTCTTCGGCCTGAGCTTGCGAACTTTGTTGCGGTTGCGCTGAGGTCATCAGCGGAGGATTGAAGGTGGTTGCAACAGGTGGCCTGTATTTATATTGTAACCGTGATCGGCGCCATCGCTGCACGAGCCAGACGACGACAGCCACTGGAATAATGTAGATGCTGAAAACCAGCAGCCAGATGACAATTGTGGTCAAACCTTGTCCGAAGACGATAGCGGCACCGATAGCACCCTGCCAGATCGCAGCAGGACTCCACGCGGCAGGAGGTGGTGTTAGCGCGTCTTGCGGTGGTTGTACATTGATGGTGATGGTATAGAACGAAGTCTGGCTCGTCAGGCTATTGAGCTGGCTCTCAATTTGTTCGATCTGCCCCTCAACGTCGGTCAAACGTTGATCGATGGCCAGAATGTCGCTCAGAGCTGCGGCGTGGCTGACCAGTGTCAATAAACGCTCTTGTTCGGCTTTCAAATTTTTAAGTTGTGACTGGGTATCGATGTAGGTGCCGGTAACATCCTGGATGTTTC
The DNA here is from genome assembly GCA_038209195.1 of Ktedonobacterales bacterium. Lineage (GTDB taxonomy): Bacteria > Chloroflexota > Ktedonobacteria > Ktedonobacterales > Ktedonobacteraceae > JBBQXY01. The sequence goes on from JBBQXY010000013.1 coordinate 12,038, forward strand.
TGGTTGTGGTAAGCAACTGCCCATGGTGTTGTGCTGGATAGCTGTTCAGGTAACTTTCGATACGTGGGTAGAGCGTAGCCTGTACAGAAAAACTCATGGTGATATTGTAGAGGTTGTTGCCTACCTGCTGATAATTGATGTTGTCAGCGGTGGCTAGAGAATCGGTAGTGGTAATCCATGCTTGCAAATCAGATGCTGCTTGCTGTGGGACTTTGAGTTCCATCGCGATATTCAACGACTTAATCAGGTAGAGTTGGCCCGTGAGTGCCAAGTTTTTGCTCTGGCTTTGGGTTGCTGAGTGAGCTTGCTGTGGTGCGGTCATCGGTATGGATGCCGAATTCGCACTGCCACTAGTCATTGTGCTTGTGCTTGCCCCGCCACAACCCGCGACGACGATAGCTAGACCGAATAGTGCGAGAAGTAAGAAGGTAGGCCATTGGTAAATTCTCATTTTTTGTCGCATAGACTCGCTCCTTCATCTGTAATGAATAGAAAAATGAAGAGTATATTCATTACCTTTTGTTATACGCCCCTGGTGATGAGAGTTTCTCAAAAAGGACACCTTTGTCAATTGGTGTGCTTTTCACAGTAGTTGACGTTACCGGAGACGAATAAGTTCCGCAGAGGAAGGTTAATGCAACACATTGTAAGAAACCAACCTGATGTCCCTCGTGGACATCAGGTCGGTTTCTTACAATGCTTGAACATTATCAGCGTCCAGCTTTCCGAAGAAAACTAAATATACACGCCGCCATTAATGCTGATGGCCTGGGCTGTCATATAATCGCCCTCGGTAACGATATAGCGTACACAAGCTGCAATTTCTTCGGCAGTACCGAAACGGGCCATGGGGATTTTATCGAGGATGCGTTGGCGGATGTTCTCAGGTACCTGCCAGAGCATATCCGTCTCCGTGAAGCCTGGGCAGACAGCGTTGACTGTGATGCCATGACGGGCCACTTCTAACGCGATCGACTTGGTAAAGCCAATAATGCCAGCTTTGGTGGCGGCATAGTTCGCTTGCCCAACGTTGCCAGCCAGGGCGACGAACGAGCTGATATTGACGATCTTGCCGCTTTTTCGCTCTAACATGTGGGGTAAAACGATCTTCGTGCAGTTGAAGACGCTACCCAGATTGACGTGGATCACTTCATCCCAGTTTTCTCGCGACATGTTCTTGAGTGTTTTGTCGCGCGTAATACCGGCATTATTGACCAGGATATCGACTTGCCCAAATTTCTCAATAACATGGTTGACCATATGTCGCACTTGCTCGAGATGGGTGACATCGGCCTTGATGGCTAATGCCATTGTACCCATAGCGCGAATCTCATTGGCTACTTCTTCCGCTGATTTCGCACTGGTGCTGTAATTAACAACAACGTTGGCACCCGTTTCTCCTAGCTCGCGCGCGATTGCACTGCCAATTCCGCGTCCCGCTCCAGTGACGATAGCTGTTTTTCCTTCCAGTCGCTTAATCATTTTTGTCTCCTTCAGGTAACTACGGTATCAACTTCGATGTCTATACGTTGGACACGAGCCAACGTGTTTGAATTTCATCGGTAAACCGCGAGAAACGAGGCTGTCGCCCGCGGTCTACCGAAAAACTCTGTAATGTAGTTCTACTGGTGATGGTGCAAGACTACTTTGAGCGCGACTCCAACCAACTACTGATCTTGGGCCAGAGATTGCGCTTGGCATCAGAACCCGTCAAAAGTCCGACATGTCCAGCATTGAGAACATAGAACTCTTTGTCCTCGCTCCCTATGTGGCTCATCGTGGCTTCGGCCTGGGGCAGCGTACAAATGTGATCTTTTTTGCCGCCGATATTCAGGACGGAACATGTGATGTTTTTGAGATCTACTTTCCGTCCCCGTAGGTTGATTTCTCCTTTGATCAATTTATTCTGTTGGTAAAACTCGCGAATCCACTGTTTGAAAGCATCGCCAGCGAAAGGTACACCATCGTTGACCCATTTGTTCATAGCCAGCCAGGTGTCCATTGGTTTATCGTGCATGATACGATCCCACATGGTGACATAGGTGCCAACATAGTTCGTGATCGGTTTAACCAGGCGGTTGCCTGTATCTACTAGCTCACCAGGGACGTTGCCAAATGCCTCGACGACCAGATCAGGATTAAAGTTTTTCGCGTTGGTCCACAGCCCGTACAGTCCGGTGTGTTCCTCTGCAAAATCGGTAGGGGCCGTCAAGAGAATGAGATTGCGTAGTGGTTTCCCAGGGAAGAGCGATGCATACATTGCGGTCATCGTGCCGCCCATGCAAAAACCAAGGATGCTCAATTCCTCGGCATGGGAAGCACGCAGTACTTTCTTAACGGCACGTGGAATATAATCGAGAACGTAGTTCTCAAAGGTCAGATGTTGATCTTCATCGCCCGGTGTCCCCCAATCTAGCATATAGACATCAAAGCCTTGCGCGACCAGGTATTCGACGAGGCTGTTATTTGGCATCAAGTCCAGTACATAGGAGCGGTTGATGAGCGCGTAGATCAGCAAAATGGGTACCGGAAAGCGTTTCTCTTTGGTTGGCTCATAGCGATAGAGTTTCGCCTTGTTTTTGGTCCAGATTACCTCTTTGGGGGTAAGAGCAGTCTCGGCCTTTGCACCATCAAACATGATCTCCATGCCTGTTTTGTATTTTTGCAAGGTGCTTTCCAGGTCAGCTACGAGTGGGAGAGTGTCTTGGTGAGTGGTCATTTCATCCTCTTCTGTGAGTGGTATTTACTGCACATGGTAAAACATATAGCTTATTTTACACTAGTATCCGACGAAGTGCTTATATTCTCGGCTGGTTTTGCACTACTCTTGCTTTTACTGGCTGCTGGATTGGCAGACTTCGCTGTTGCAGGCTTTGCTGTTGCAGGCTTTGCTGTTGTAGGCTTTGGCTGCTGACTCCTTGCGTCAATTCTTTCCAGGGCCGCCAGCACTTTATCTAGCTTGCTCTCGACCTGATTTATCCGCCCTTCGAGCGCAGATTGTGAATTGATACCCTCCAATACAGTCTCTATGCTTGAAAGTTTTTGCTCAAGGCCATTCATGCGACCTGCGAGACCAGTGATAGATTCATTTGTGGCCAGTTGTCCGAAATTATCACTCAAGTCTTCGATGGTATCCTCGATCTTGTCAACTTTATCTTCCAACAAGACGATCAGTTCCGCCACCCTGGCAATATCGGTAAGTGTAGGAATCTGGAGGTTTTTGAAATACTCCTCGTTCATTTTCCGCGAGCTTTTGATGAAATTCAAATAGTTTTTCAGGAATTCGCTGGAAGCCTTGGTGAATTCTTCGGTGCCAATGAGGTCACCGACAACTTTGGACCAGGTTTCGCTGATGGCATCGTACCATTGCTTATAGAAAGTAAAGGGGTCAGTGGGTATATTTCCTTCGGCAAACATTTTCGCACGGGCCTCTTCCATTAACTCTAGCCAACGCGCCGTTAGCCCAAAGAGATCAGTGCCTGATCCAGCAGCTTTGCGCCAACCATCGGTTATTGATTCAGACCAGTTTTTCCAAAACTCTTCAGGATTGATTATTTTAAGTGCTCCCGCCTTTAACTCTCCCTGTGCCTCTTCAACACCCTTGATCCATGCCTGGTAAAGCCCATAGGGATCTACGAACGATTCTCGATTTCCACCGGAAATAATGGACCACATCGTGGCAGTGGATGCATTCCACTCTTTCCACAGGTCCATTGGGTCCATGGGGTTTATAGCACCATGTGAATTTTGTCTCTCTGGCATTGTATACTTTCCTTTCGAACATCTATCAAACATCCAAGCTTTGCAATGTATGCTTACCTTTACTTCAAAGTGTATCACATATAGACGCCATGCATATTCTTTCCACGCATTATCGTGCTGAAAGCGTTAAATCTTGAGTGTAGGAGTGGATTCATCTGAGCAGATCGTCTTTTAGATCGAGAGGTTTGTGGTAAAAAGGCTATCGATGCATGTACCTTTAGGCCCATTGTGAGAAATTTCAATGCGCGTACAAACCACCTCAGGTAGCTCTTGCAGCGAGTTCAGGTAAGCTTTCACTTGCTTGTGTTGAGCGTCGATATGAGCGAGTGTTACATGTTCTACATCAGTGCGAGGAACGTGCGTAGTGAGATAGACCCCCATGATGTTCTCACGTAAGCTGGTTTTTAATGCTGTAAGAGCCGGATTTTCCTGAATAGCGCATACTACAAAGCTTCTTGAGTCAATATATGGCTGACTTATCTTGAGAGTAAGCGGCTTTGCCTGCTGAGCAAGCGCTTGCGTTAATTTTGCTAATCCATCAAATGTTTGGGTAGGAACCAGTTCTCCCAACACAAGGGTGATATGAGGAATCATGAGAGAAGTATCGTCAAAGACAATGGTCGATGCGGTAATCTTTTGTATTTCTGCGTTTACACGGCGACAAAACTGTACAGTTTGTTCATCTACAGGAAGGTGAATTTTTAGTCTGCCCATTCGATTTCTTCTTTAAATACTTCGCAATTATCGCACGAGTTGAAATAGCAATAGCTTATTTCATGGTTACTCAAAGATCGGTTCGACCCTTTTCATTGCTACATCGCTGGGCCACGATTGCTTGAACAGGTGAAAGTTTTCCTTGCTTTCATTGAAGGGGACGAATGTATCAGAGTAATGTAACTTCTATTGAAAAGTCCTGTGTAGCTTATCGAATAGCATTAAAATGACTCTAGAAGCGCATTTAACCGTATGTCGAGCGACAATACTGTGTGATCGTTAGGTATTATTGCTGTATGCTTGCGCGAAGATTAGACAAATTTCCCTCATCCCCCCTTGACAAAATCCGCATCTATGTGTATAATGCATATAGATGATAAAGAAGTTTCATCGGAGAGAGCTACCATACCGGTAAAAGCGGGTGGTATGAAACACACGAGCGATTGGCTCTTCCTCGCAAATAGGTGTGAAGACCATTCACATCAACATACGTCACCTGGATAGACGTGAAGTATTCAGGAGGGAACATCATCATGGCAGACAAAAAAGTAGTAGACAATAGAGTAACGGATGCCGCTTGGAGTTTAACGCGCTCCATTCGCGAGACCAGTCAGACCATTGCCGACAAAACCATTGCCGACCAGGAGCGCGCGATGCGTTTCACCCAGAACCTGTTTTTGAACGGTATTGAGGTGCTCAAGAGCCAAGCTACGGATACCAGCAATCTGGCCCATACCCTGGTAGAGCAGCCCATGAAGCAACAAGAGAATCTTCAGGCGATCACCCAGACGGCCCTTGCCGCCCAGGAGCGCACCGTGAAGTTTGCGCAAAATGCGTACTCGAACGGCGTTGAGGTTCTCAATCACCAGATCGAGAGCACGCGTAGCCTGTCTAAGGAGTTGGTTAATCAATCCAAGCATCAGGCTGAGCAGGTCCAAACTATGGCTCAAGCATCTTGGAATGCCTACATGCAGCTCTGGTTCTCGCCCATTTCTTACTACAAACAGACGATGGACGAATTTGCTCAGAAGGTTAGCAAATAAACCTTTTTAGCTCATAGAATACCCCAGTTGAATGCGAAGTTCTCTGCTACCACGTGTAACAGAGAGCTTCGCATTATGCTATACTTGAGGACACAGTTAGCATCTCTTTTCATGTAAGAGGTTCATGTTTATGCAGATACGTCCCTATGGCGACACCGCGAACGATGGCGTTGTACAACTTTCATTCACCCTCCCTTTACCACTCGGTACACGAGCTCGCGAGGCAGCCCGCCGTTATGCTATGCTGATGGGGATGCCCAATCCCTTAGTGGCACACGCGGAAAAAGTCGATACCAATTATACTTTTTTTGTCATTTACGGTGCTTGTTCCCACACAATCGATCCGCAACAGATAGATGTTGATGAACTGGCGCATAGCGAGTTGGACTTCTACGCCATCAATGACCTCATTGAGAAAACATTGGGACACCGTGTCACCGTCATTGGTGCTGCCATTGAAAGCGATGCGCATACCGTCGGCATCGATGCGATCTTTAACGCCAAGGGCTTCGCTGGTAATTATGGATTGGAACGTTTTCCTGCTTTCAGAGCCGTGAATCTGGGAGCGCAAGTATCCTGCGAAGCTCTACTACGACGGGCTGTGAGCGAGCGAGCAGAGGCTATTCTTGTTTCGCAGGTAGTGACGCAGAAAAATGTACATATTCACAACCTAACAAAACTTATTGAGTTGGCTGAAGCCGAAGGGGTGCGTGACCGCTACCTTTTCATCGTTGGTGGACCACGTATTTCGCACGCTTTCGCTAAAGAACTGGGCTACGACGCGGGCTTTGGTCCTGGTAGCACTGCGACCTCCGTTGCCAGTTATATTGCTCAGGAGCTAGTAGCTCGCCAGCAGGAAAGTTAAGCCGTGGCAGGTGGCGAGCTTGCTAAAAAAACTTGCCCATCGCCTTCGCGTCTAAATTGAAGTTTACCACGAGAAAGCGAGCCTTATGAGCGACACTACCGACCTCTTACGGCAACTGGTTGCCATCAATTCTATTAACCCTGATCTGGTAGTAGGTGGTGCTGGAGAACTCGCAATAGCACGGTTTATAGCCGCTTGGTTGGGCAGGGCAGGATTAGAGGTTGAGATGGATGAGCCACAATCCGGGCGGCCCAATGTCATTGGAATAGTCAGGGGCTCTGGCGGTGGACGTTCGCTCATGCTCAATGCCCATATGGATACCGTTGGGGTCGCGGGTATGGAACATCCCCATGAATCCTCCATTGTCGGTAATCGTTTGTATGGACGCGGAGCCTACGATATGAAATCTGGCTTGGCAGCGATCATGATCGCCGCTGCCAACGTACAGAAACTCTCATTACGCGGCGATGTAATTCTGACTGCTGTTGCGGATGAAGAATTTGCCAGTATTGGAACGAGTGCTGTCTTGCGGCACTGGCATGCCGATGCTGCGATTGTTACCGAACCCACTGAACTGAACCTCTGTATCGCCCACAAAGGTTTTGCCTGGTTAGACATTGAGACCACGGGCATTGCCGCCCATGGGTCGCTGCCCGAAGTAGGCGTTGATGCCATCGCGAAGATGGGAAAAGTTCTCGTTGGCCTGGAAAAGCTCGATCATTCTTTACGGGCTCATCCAACTCATCCTTTGCTCCGCAGTGGTTCGCTACATGCCTCACTGATTACTGGCGGGCAAGAACTCTCAAGCTATCCCGAACGCTGCATGTTGAAAGTAGAACGGCGCACCATTCCCGGCGAAACACCCGCGAGCGTTGAAGCTGAAATACGTGCTTTCTTTACAGAAATTGCTGAGACTGATCCCCATTTCAACGCCTCCTTACACACAACACTCTCGCGAGACCCATTTGAAGTTGCCGAGGACGAGTTAATCGTCCAACTAGTTCGTCATAATGCTACGACAACACTGCATCGCGAACCCGGTATAGGGAGCGCGGCTGCTTGGATGGATGCGGCCCTCCTCTCCTCTGCTGGCATACCCACAGTCGTCTTTGGTCCCGGTGGCGCAGGTGCCCATGCCGTGATAGAGTGGGCCGATCTTGACCAACTGGCGCAATGCAGCCAGATTCTGCTCGATACAATTAAAGAATTTTGTGCTTGAAGATAGGTTGATCCAGTTTATTATTCTATTGGCTCACCTTGATACAAACTTCCTTGGAAAGGATAAGGAAATGTCTCTACTCAATCTACTAGGTCAGTCTTTGTTGGCGGCGGTGGGAATGGCCTGGCAAGTGCTATGGAGCCTTGTGTTAGGCTTCTAAATCTCAGGGATGATTCAGGCGTATGTCAGCCGAGCAGGCATGAGTAAGATTTTGAGAAGGGCTGGCTTCAAAGAGATTGCCCTGGCAACGGGTTTTGGCGCAGCCAGTTCATCTTGTTCCTATGCCGCTATTGCCGCCGCGAAGAGTATGTTCAAACGTGGGGCGCACCTCGTACCGGCCCCAGCCTTCATGTTTTCTTCGACCAAACTCGTCATTGAACTGGGCTTAATTCTCTGGCAGTTGATGGGTTGGCAGTTTGCCTTGGCTGAATGGCTGGGTGGCGTCGTCCTGGTTGCTATTGTAAGTGTGTTAATAAGCTAACCTATCCTAAAAAGATTGTCGAGGAAGGTAGAGCCCACGAAGAGACCGACAAGGTTTCCGCGATGGACCACGGCGATGAATTGGCCCCCGGTCGCAACCGGTGGCAGAAACTACGTTCGGGCCAGGGATGGGTATACGTTGCGCATTACGTATCTATGGACTGGTCAATGATCTGGAAAGATATGATTATTGGCTTTTTGATCGCGGGTTTCCTGGGCGTGCTGGTCCCCAGCACCCTTTGGAACGCCCTCTTCTTGCGTTCAATTCCAACCCCCCTTCAGGTAGTTGAAAATGCTATTGTGGGCCCGATCATTGCTGTCATTTCCTTTGTCTGTTCCGTTGCAAATGTTCCGCTGGCGGCCATTCTTTTCGCGGGTGGGATCACTTTTGGGGGCGCGATTGCTTTCATATACGCTGACCTGATTGTTTTGCCCATTCTGGACATTTATCGTAAATACTATGGCTGGAAATTAGCCGCCTATATCACTGGTGTGCTCTTTGCGACCAAGGTGCTGACCGCTATCATCATTGATGCCGTGTTCGCTGGCCTGGATCGACTTTTCCCCGCCGTCCATTTTATTCCCAAGGCCAATCCACACTTTCTCGTGCAAGTGACAACGTTCTCGTTCGATTACACGGCAGTATTGAATATTCTGGCACTGCTCGTCGTTGGCATACTAATCTACCTCAATGTAAAGCATCCCATGATGATGCATATGGATCACAGAGAGCACATTGCACATGAAATGGCACATACACAGGAGGAAGCGTCAGCGCATCATGATGCAGGTGCATAGGTCAATTGTCGCTGCTTCATAGCCATTAACGTGAAGCCACTATATGCAAAGCGGACTGGACGCCCAGGAAGCGACCTAAGTCGCTAACCTCAGCTTCCAGTCCAAGTTGAATTTCAGGAGTGAGCGTGTCAAATGGTTCCACGAGAATATCCAGATGGTTTTTCTGTCGCTTGCTTTTCCAAGTTCCGACAGCCCAACCATTGGCTATCAATGTTGGGTGCAATATGCCACCGCCAGGGTGAATGCGCCTGGCATATTGAGAATCCACGATGAGGCTTCGCTGGCGAAAGCCGAGGAGGTACGTGTCAAAACTTGGCAGCAATCGTACTACAGAAGAGTGGCTGGGGAACTCGTCTAGTTTGTCCGCGTTCGTCTTGAGCAACCATGCTGGACTATCAGCAATTTTTACCTCGATCAGTTGAGGCGCAATGCGTTGCCACGCCAACCGTGCTTCGCTTATTGGCAAGCCTGACCAACTGGCGAAATCATCTGGTACTGCTGGTCCATAAGCGTCCAGGTAGCGGAGTGCGAGTTCAGCGCATGCTTCAAAGCGCGAAAGGGGAACTTCACGCCCGCGTTTTATCCAATTGTCAAGTAGGACATAGGTCGGCTTGCCGCCACGATCAGGGCCAAGGCAGACGATGCCTTCTAAAGCGGCACGACCTATTAGGTGTGGTGCCGCTTGCCCTTCCAGGCGTACGCCATGCTTGGCTAGTTGCTCAACAATCTCCGCTCTGGTCAGTACACCGTGGTTGGCGAGGGTGTTGCGCATGAGGTGGATGCCTTTGTTACATGTCTCTTCGTCTAGCCCAAGTTAAGCGCGTCGTGTCTTGCTCGCTGCGACAAAGACAGGACCAAGGAGCGACAGTAGCCAGTCAATATCTTCTGTTGCCAGCAGATGCAATGTACCTCGTTGGCCCCAGGTGCGTATTACCGAACGCTGTTGCACTCGCGCATGTTCGATATCTGCGGCAAACAGTCCAGCACTGCGCGGACGTACCGCAAGTGTTGCCGCGTGGGCATCCTGCGCCTGTAAGCCGCACAATTCTTTCACAACTCGTGTAACACTCTGAACCGCGCCCGGTTCTCGTGCAGTGAGACGCTGAGCATGCATGTGCAGATGACGAACAGCATCGTTGGATAAGGAAAGCAGAATAATACCTCCTTAGATCATCAGTTTCAGCTACACATTTGCGAAAGTTTCCAATATGGGTACATCCGTACGCGGCAAGAGCGCAAAGGCAGCTCGCATAATTCGTAACTGTAATGCTGGATTATTCGCCTCACCAAGAGGATAGCCGAGAGGATAAGGCACGAACAAAGCGCGCGGAGTTTGTATCTTCTCTGTAATTTCGCGCAATAACGAGATGGATACCGTTGCTATGCCTGCGTTTTCGATAGCTCGTTGGATCAATCCTACGGACTGATTGCACATAGGTCAGACGGGAGTAAGGAGCACAACATCGACACCATCTGCAACTAGGCGGTGGGCGACTTTTGGCGCATTTTCTTGGATCAGTTTGCGCGGCCCAATAATAGAACCCATAAAACTGTAGTGGTGAGGCGCGACCGCGCCGATTTCACCTTGCGCTTGCATTTCTCGCAAACGATCCAAAGGCAGTGCCAGGTTGCGGTCACGTAAGACGCCTGTCTTGTCAAATGACCAGCTCCGCTGATTCATTTCAAGCTGTTGCGGAGAGATCGTTCCTGGAAATTCGCGAAATGAGCTATCGCCCATCCTGATCGTGACATCAAATGGGGGCTGATCGGGCAGACTCAGACCTGCCGTCGTAACCAGCGCGACAGTGCAGTCACGTAACGGCTTCTTGAGTGGAGTAATCACCTGTTGCCAGTATTTGCCGGGGGCGTACCTGCTAAATGGGTATCCTTTTAATAACAATCGTTCACGAAGTTCGATCTCTTCAAATTGAGCCACAGTGTATGCCTTCCCCATTTCATTCTGTCTGTGAAGCAGTATAGCATACTTTTCACAGCCCTTGTTTCCATGAAGGGAGGGATGAAACGAACGTAGTTGCCGTCGCAGGAGCCGTGGCATAAACTACTGGCGTGGACATTGAGATAGATGTTGGAGCTAGGCTTGAAGGGGGATGCTGCGGTAAGTCATGCACCATTTGCGGTAAGGTAACGAATGTATATCCTTGCTGTCGCAGACTGGTAATGATGGTGGGTAGTGCTGCTACCGTCTGTGAGCGGTTGCCGCCTCCATCGTGTAAAAGGATGATCGCTCCATTTCCCGCCAGACCAAGGATGCGACTGCTAATTACACTAATCCCAGGTGTTGTCCAGTCCCGTGCCTCGTCATTCCAGATGATGGTGGTCAACCCCAGCTTGTTGGCCTGAGTCAAAACATTCGCATTGATTACTCCATAGGGAGGGCGGAAAAACGTCGGTCGCACACCAATGGCTTGTTGGATGGCATCGGATGTTGTATTGATCTGTGTCAATATAGCGTCGTTGGAAAGCTTGGTCAGATCGGGATGCGACCAGGTATGGTTGCCAATGACATTGCCAGCAGCATATTCTTGCTTGACAAGAGAGGGATACTGCGCCACTTGTCGTCCAATACAGAAGAAGGTTGCCTTGATGCCATACTGTTGTAGCTCAGCCAATACTTGTTGCGTATAATACGGGCTTGGTCCATCATCGAAGGTCAGTGCTACCTCTCGAAGAGATTGGTTCCCATAGTATAGGAAGCGATTTTGCGCTTGTAATGCGGCAATTTCTTGCCATAGTAGCGTTGGGAATGGCGTAATGGGTAAAGTAGGTGAAGTAGAGTTTGTATTTGTCTGTACGGGTGTAGCTGTGCCACTGCCAGGTTGGCTCTGTGGTGTCGCAGTCAAGACTTGAGTTAGATCAGTCTGTGTTGGCTGGGTAGTTGTATATGAAATAGAACTAGTTCTGGCCTTGCTGCCAGAACTAGACTGGCTACCCGTCGCTGAAAATGCTACGCTCAGCGTCAAAGAACCAACTAATCCTAGGATGGCGCAGAACGCGATAATAATAGTCGAACGGCGTAGACCCGCGTATTGACGACGCGGAAATAGTACATAGCTCTCATAATCCTGTGTACTCATCAGAACCCCAAATTCACAACTCTTCACAAACTGTTGCAAGGCTAAGGTGCGACTTTTTTATTCGCGAGGATCAAAGCAAAGCTCTGGCAGAATAAAGATTATAGGGATATGGAAATAGATCAGTCTCACGCTAATAATACCATACTCTAGCTATTACCATTGGCTATTGGGAAACGGTAATATTTCACATTTTGCGGCTTCTACGTTACTTCAGCTATTCTCCGACGTTTTTTTATACGAACAAACCCTTCTGTATATAATGATATGAGATACTACTATACAATCGTTCTATTCTGGCAATGGAGCTACTGCTATGCAAAATCGGCACTTTGCGAACACATCAACGCTCTTTTTTACTCTCTCTTTGCTGTGTATGACACTCTTTCTCTCTGGCTGTTCTTCCTTACTCGCCAATACCAAAACTGATCCTACCTTGTCACCAACTGCCAATAAGCCCTCGCCTACGGCACTCCCCATCAATGCGAAATCAGATAGCCATGGCATACCAACTGAAGCATTCACACGGGCAGAACTGGCGAAGGTACAGCAGATCATGGCGAGCATGTCGCTTGACCAGAAGTTGGGTCAGCTTATCGTGGTGGAGTATCTTGGCAACAACTATCAAAATGGCCTGCAATATATGATCTCACAGCAGTTTGTTGGTGGTTTTATGTACCAGCAGAGCAATCACAACTTCAATCCACCCTATAATGTGGCGGACAACGTTTTTGCTCTCTCGCAGAAGGCAATGCAAGATGCGCGCATTCCTCTGATCATTGCCACCGACCAGGAGGGGGGACTGGTCAATCGCCTCTACACCTTTCACGGCTACTTGCCATCAGCCGCGGATATGGCGGCAAGCGGCAATCCCAATTATGCGCTTCAACAGGGGACGCAGTCCGCGAAATGGATGCTTCAACTGGGCATTAATACTGATCTCGCACCAGTTGTGGATGTGCATACTGTTGATCCCGCTGTCCTGGAATCGCGCATGTTTGGCAGCGATCCACAGACTGTCGCTACATATGCTGGGGCATTTCTGAACGGTCTGCAACATAACGGTGTTGCAGCCTGCCTCAAACATTTTCCTGGTCTAGGCGCCATCAGTTCAGACCCGCACGCGGGCTTGCCTACGGTGAACCGCAGTTTGGCAGACTTGAATCGTATAGACTTAGCTCCATACAAATTAATGCTACAAAAAGACCAGCCTGCCATGATTATGTCCACCGATGTGCTGATGCCCGCCATTGACCCGAATCTTCCGGCTGAACTCTCACCCAAAGCCATCACTGGTATTTTACGCAACCAGTTGGGGTATGAAGGCGTCGTCATTACCGATGGCTTATACATGGGAGGCATCAGCCAGCGCTGGTCACTCAGCGAGGCGGCAGTCCTATCGATTATCGCTGGCAACGATATGATCGAAGGCCCGTATACGCCTGGTTTGGTCGCTGGTGTGGTAGCCGCCTTCCATCAGGCCATTCAGCAAGGTACATTGACCATGGATCGTGTCAATCAAGCGGTAGAGCGCATTCTGCTGATGAAGATACACTATGGGATGATTAAATTGTAGGGCTGGCTCTTAAACTCCTAGTTCGTACAGTTGCTCGAACTGTAAATCCAGGTCGTTCGTGGCTTGCCACATTGACATAAGGGCTTTGCGGATATTGCTGACTACGCATGGGGCCAGATCATCGTGGGCCGCAAGTTTCTTCAACGCTTCATAGACATGGAGTATTTCGCGTTCCTGCTCCGTGAGCGGCTTGCCCAGGAGATCAGTGTCGTTCGTAGCCATGATGAATCTCTCCTTCTTCCATTAATATTGTGCTTTGGGTCGGTCATCAATCAGACGCCGGGCTTTCAGTTCAAAGTGGGGCAGTACGCCATATTCCATCCGTTCAATAATGAAGCGCAGGCCCTCGTGAGCACCGGATAAATCTTTATGCAATTGAGGTTCCAGGTGTTCCCACTCGTGCTCCAGATCAGGTTTGATTTCTAGCCTGATGGTAATTTCGTCCTGTACGTTATCTTTACGCCAGAGATAGATCTGGAACTCGTCGATTGCTGGATACTCGCGGATGATCGCCTCTACCGCTCGTGGATAAACATTGGTGCCGCGAATGAGCTTCATATCGTCCCAGCGACCACGAATGCCGCCATTGTAGATATCCCAGGTGCGACCACAAGTGCATGTGCTGGCGGGCACTTTCATGACCATATCTTTGGTTCGATAGCGTAGCACGGGGATGAAACCGCGCCCGAAAGAGGTGACAACACGTTCTCCCAGTTCGCCATAGCCGACGGGCTCATCGTTGTCGGGATGCAGCACCTCTTCGATATAGTGATCTTCGATGATGTGTGTACCCCCTGGTTGATGAGAACACTCGAAGATCATAATGGTGCCCACCTCGGTCATGCCAGCGGTATCGCCGCATTTTGCGCCCCAGGCCTCTTCCAACTGGTGCTTAACGGCAGGAATAGAGCCGGCTGGTTCGCCAGAGAGAATCACCTTATTGACCTGGCCCTCTTTTGCCAGGTCAATGCCCATCTCACGCGCTTTCTGCCACATATGCAGCGCGTACGTTGGCGTAGAACAGACAGTGGTGACACCCATCTCTATGATCTGTTTGATACGGGCCTCGGTCGTCTGTGCGCCGCCAGGAATGACCAGTGCTCCTATCTTCTCACAGGCATAGTGTGCGCCCCAAAAACCGATAAATGAGCCATAGCCAAAGGCGAAGTAGACGGTATCTTCGGGCCGAATGCCAAAGCCCCACAGGCCATAGCACCACATTTCGTTAATCCAGTCCCAGTCTTTCATGCTGTCTAGGACGCGGATGGGGGTTCTACCACTGGTGCCAGATGTCAGATGGTAGCGAATAGCATTTTTCGGATGCGTGGAGAGCATATCACCGTAGAGTGGTTTTTCTGTCAGCGAAGCCATCCACTCTTCCCGCGTCATAAACGGAATGCGCCGCAGGTCATCCAGCGACTTGATCTGCTCTGGTTTGAAACCTGCTGCATCAAATTTGCGCTGGTGAAAAGGGGTGGTCGCATATGCCCACTCACAGAGGCGTTGTAGTTTGAGGAGTTGCAATTTTTGTAATTCCTCGCGTGGCATCGTTTCATTTTTGGGGTTCCAGTATGCTGAATAAGCCATAGTACACACCTCCTTGAGCAGTTAGGCCCAGGAACTGAAATGAACTTTATCTATCACGCCCAACGAGTTCGCGGGCAATGATGATACGCTGAATATGACTTGTACCCTCGTAGATTTGCATTCCTTTGATGTCGCGGTAATAGCGTTCCACTGGATATTCATTTGAATAGCCGCGATTACCGTGCAGTAGCACCGCCTCCGATGCCGCTTTCATAGCCGCTTCGGTCGCGAAAAGCTTGGCGATCGAAGTAGCCTTGGAAGTCGCTTGTCCTTGATCTTTGAGCCATGCAGCGCGGTAGACCAGCAGGCGCGCCGCCTCAACGTCCGCCGCCATATCTGCTAGCGTGGCCTGGATCATTTGAAAGTCCGCCACGCGTTGCCCAAACTGGCGACGCTGTTTCGTATAGTCAATACAGGCGTCAAGGCAGGCTTGCCCTACCCCCAACGCGCCAGCCGCAACGCCCAGGCGTCCGCGATCAAGGGCAGACATGGCAACCTTGAAGCCTTCGCCAGGTTGTCCCAGCAACGCACTTTTGGGTACGCGACAGTCTTTCAAGGTGATATGTACATGTTCTGAGGCGCGGTGTCCAAGTTCCTTATTGGGCATCGGTTCGCGCTTGAAGCCTGGAGTATCAGTATTGACAAGGAAGGCACAGATTCCTCTGTGGCGCGCAGACCTGTCGCGGCTGGCAAAGACGATGGCAACGCTGGCACTGGTGCCATTGGTGATCCATATTTTCTCACCGTTAAGGACATAGCTGTCGCCCTCTTCGGTCGCGGTCGTCTCCATGCTAGCTGCGTCGGAACCCGCATTTGTTTCGGTCAACGCGTAGCAGCCAATCCATTCGCCCGTTGCTAACTTGGGTAAGTAGGTATGCTTCTGTTCTTCACTGCCCCATTCTTGGATACAGAGGGAAACCAGACTGGTATGCACGGTCAGAAAACCACGTACAGAGGAATCGACCCTGCCGAGTTCTTCGCACAGCACGGCATAGCTCACATAATCCATGCCGGAGCCACCGTATTCCGGCTTGATGGGGCCTGCCAGGAAACCCAATTCGCCCATGCGCTTTACCAAATGCAAGGGAAATATGCCCGTGGAGTCGGCTTCCCGCGCCACTGGGGCCACCTCTTGCTCGGCAAATTGGCGAGCCTGTTGCTGGACGCGCTTCTGTTTAGCGGTCAGTGCAAAGTCCATACGACTAACTCCCTTTATGCATCTGGGTCGAGTACTGCTAGACCTTCTATTTCAATCAGGGCTTCGTCCTGGAAAAAGCGCGAGATCTCAAGGAGGGCAGTAGCAGGATAATAGGCTCCGAAATAGGCTTGATGTACTTTGCCCAATGCTTTGAGATGTGCGTGATAGTCATTCCGGTCACGCACAAAGATGGTGATTTTCATAATATCTTGCATCTGCCCACCAGCCTCCTCGACCACCGTTTTGAGGTTGCGCAATACCTGTTCGTATTGCGCGACCAGGTCCCCAGGTGCAACGATGCGGCCTTCGACGTCGCTGGCTGTTTGTCCCGCTAGGAAAAGCAAACGACCGCCAGTGACCAGGATACCATGGCTGAAGCCGCTAGCACGGGCCAGGGATGGGGGATTGATAATCTGCTTTTCCATACTCATTTCCCAATGAACTCAGGTTTCTCTTTGGCCTGAAATGCTGCGAAGAAACGGCGATGGTCATCACCCATCAGTAGCAGTGCTTGTGCCTGTGCCTCGGCCTCAATGGCTGACGCAAGGTCCATGTTCATTTCATGATTGATCATCTGCTTTGTCATGGCAATGGCAAAGGTTGGGCCGTTGGCTAGTCGCTTCGCCCAATTTTGCGCTGCCGAGAGCACATCGGCATGGCCTACGACACGATTGACGAGGCCGTAGCGTTCTGCTGTCACTGCATCAATCGTGTCTCCGAGCAAGAGTAGCTCAAAGGCGCGTCCCATGCCAACGACTCGTGGCAACAAATAGCCAGCCCCCATATCTGCACCAGTCAGGCCAACTTTGGTGAAAAGGAAGGCAAAGCGTGCTTTCTCGGATGCGATCCGTAAGTCGGAGGCCAGGGCCAGCACTGAACCAGCCCCCGCCGTCATACCATTTAGCGCAGCAATAATGGGCTTGTTCAGCAGTCGCATATTCTGCACGACTGCTCCCGTCATACGCGTAAATTCCAGGTGTTCCTTCATATCGCGCTGCAACAACTCACCAATGATCTCGTAGACATCGCCACCTGAACAGAAGTTGTCGCCTGTTCCCGTCAAGACGACCGCTCGCACCATCTCATCGGAGCGCAACGCTGCAAATAGATCGCGCAATTGAGCATAGATTTCAAAGGTAAGGGCATTCATTACCTCTGGTCGGTTAAAGGTGAGGGTGGCAACGCCATCTTCTACTGCATAGAGAAAGTCATAGCTCATAGGAAGCCTTTCTTCTTTCAGGACATTACGCCACCGCCATCAATATTGATGGCCTGCCCAGTAATACCTCTAGACATATCTTGCGCCAGGAAAACAGCGATGGCCGCGATCTCTTCTGGTTCCATCAGTCTCTGCTGGGGACTGGTTTTCTCCAGTGCCTGCCGTGCCTTTTCCTGTGGCATTCCTGTCCGCGAGGTGATGTTCACTACGCTAGCATCGGTCATCGGTGTGTTGACATAACCGGGACAGATTGCGTTGACGGTTATATTATAGGGCAGTAACTCAGTTGCCAGTGCGCGGGTGAGGCCGAGGACGCCGTGCTTGGCTGCTGTGTAGCCCGCAATATAACTTCCACCAACGCGTGACGCGATAGAGGCAACATTAATGATGCGTCCGCCTTTCTGATTGATGAGGGTAGGCACAAATGCCTTTGAGACGTAGTACACGCTGTTCAGGTTGATATCGATCATGCGGTGCCAGAGTTCGTCGGGATGGGTCGCGAACTTGTGGCTGCCCGCGTTACCAGCATTGTTGACGAGGATATCAATACCGCCCAGAGACTCCAAAAACGTCCTAGCCATGTGGTGGACCTGCTCGACATCAATCACATCGCATGGAATTGCCACGCTCTTGCGTCCCATCCCTTGAATCTGGGCGACGAGTTGTTCAAGTTCGTTTGTCGTGCGTGCCGTTACCGCTACGTCTGCGCCAGCTTCTGCCAGTGCGAGCGCGATGCTACGCCCAATGCCACGTCCCGCCCCCGTCACTACTGCTCGTTTACCAGTGAGTAGGTATTTTTCATCGTTTGCCATAGATTGGTAGCCTTTCTGCTAATGGGACGAGCCGATAAATCGGCGATGGCGGCGATAAATCGCGCCCTACGGATGGCTAGTTTATTTCATCAATGTGCATTAGCTGTTCTCTCTTCGTGCCCAATCTGGGTGTGACGCGTCGGTTCAGCCATGAAAGGAATATCTAAAATACACAGGTCTGCTCGCCCTGCTGCGATGACGGTGTTGATCTGGTTGCTTGTTGTGAGATAGCCTCCGACCAGTGTAGGTATACTTGCCCCATTACGCACGTGATCGCTGAGTTGTGTCAGAAACCCACGCCCATAGGTCGGTTCGCCCTCCATCGTCGTTTGACCAGCTTGTATGGCGATTATATCACACCCGTGCGCTTTCAATACTTGGGCAAAGCGAATGGCATCGCTCACCTCAAAGCCACCCTTGACACAGTCTGTCACCGAAATCGCCACTGCTAACGGTTTGTTTTCTGGCCAAGCCGCACGTACAGCGTCGAAAACCTCCAGGGGAAAGCGCATCCGTTGCTCCAAACTTCCACCATACTCGTCGTCGCGTTGGTTGGTGAGTGGCGAAAGGAAGCTAGCCAGTAGATAGCCATGCGCCATATTGAGCTGTAGCACATCGAAACCGGCCTCATGCGACATTTGGGTCGCAAATACATAATCGTGCAGCACTTTAGCCATATCGGTACGGTCCATCTCTTTGGGGAGCTGGCTCTGTGATGTGTAAGGAAGAGGTGATGCTGAAAGTAATTGCCAATTTCCCTCACGTAAAGGTCTATCCAGGCCTTCTGACTTTGGTCGTGTAGAGCCGCGTCGCCCCGCGTGATTCAATTGTATCGCGACTATGGCTGACGAGGATGTATGTATTGCTTGCACAATGTCCTGCCACGCTGCCAGATGATTGCTATCGTACATGCCCAGGCAACGCGGAGTAATACGTCCTTCAGGAGCAATTGCTGTGAGCGCAGTCATGACCATACCTGCTCCCGTACGTAGGCGTTGCATGAATTGTGTGGCATAACTGTGGTGGGGCATGCCATCCTGTGAGGGATAAGCAACATTGGCCTCGTGCGTTCCCAACGAAACAACAATTCTATTGGCAATGGTTAATTCGCGAACGTGCAATGGTGCGAAGAGTGGCGGTGGTGCGACTATGGCCTCTCTCCCGGTTGTGCTCAGGGCAAACCAACGGTCAACGGCATCGCCAAAACGAGGATCGCGCAAGCGCAGATCGTCATAGGTGATGCGACCACTGCGGGTGAGTAACTGGAAGGTAAACTGCATGGGCTCCAGGTTGAGGTAGCGTTTGATGGTTTCGAAATAGGATTGGCTCTCTTCGGCGGCCCGTTGAAAGACCTCGACGACTGGTTTGCGCTCCAGCTCGTATTCGTTCAAAGCGGTTTCAAGGTCAGTATGTTGCTCAAGGGCTGTAGCGAGGGCAATGGCATCCTCCATTGCCAGCTTTGTGCCTGAACCAATAGAGAAGTGCGCGGTATGGACGGCATCACCGAGCAAGACGACATTGCCATGATGCCATGTTTTGGTCTTGAGCGTTGGGAAGTTGACCCACTTTGAATTGTTCGAGAGCAGGGTGGCCCCTTCAAGGTCATCTGCTAGTAACTTTTGGCAATAGGCGATACTTGCCGCCTCGTCAGCTTTGTCCAGTCCAGCGTTCAGCCATGATTGCTCGTCACATTCGACAATAAAGGTGCTGGTGCTGCCACCGAAGGGATAGGCATGCACCTGAAATAGTCCATGCTCGTTTTCGCGAAAAATAAAGGTGAATGCGTCCAGCACTTTGTTCGCCCCCAGCCAGATATATTTGGCCCTTCCGGCGGCAATTGTCTGTTTGAGGAAAGGCGCATAGGTCTTGCGCACAATGCTATTGAGACCATCAGCCGCGATCAGTACATCATAGTCGGGTAGGTCGGCAAGATTGTTCACCTCGCACTGGAATTGTATGCTGATGCCCAGTTCCAGGCACCGCTGTTGGAGGATATGCAGCAGTTGCTTGCGTGCGATGCTGGCGATGACGTGTCCACCACAACGCATTGTCTCGTCACGAAAATGGACATCGATGGCATCCCAGATCACGAAACGGCTGGTGATCTGCTCGTATGTTTTATAGTCAGCGCGTTGGAACGAGGCCAGTGTGCGATCAGAGAAGACGACGCCCCAACCATAGGTTACGTTCATGGGGTTACGCTCGATGATGGTGATATCGTGTGCCGCGTTCGCCTTTTTGAGCAGAAGCGCACTATAGAGGCCCGCTGGTCCAGCACCAAGAATAACAATCTTCACCGTGTACCCCTTCCTGATCACTGTGCTTTAGCCGTGTTGAGCAACGAGACTCGTTTGCCGAGGCCATGCAGTACCGCAGTGAGCCGCTCTAGTTGGGCGAGTTCGGGTAGCGTGGGGAAGAGTACCAGTTCATCGCAGCCAGCCTCTTCATAGCCACGAATGAATTGGGCTATCGCTTGTGGCGTGGTGAGCAGTCCTGCCGCGATCTTTTCGGCAAAGGGGCCAGTGAACGCGTAGTAGTCGCGCAGATAGTGTTTGCCAGCTTCTTCAGTTGCTTCGTCTCCGAGGGCAAAATAGCCTTGTGCCCATAGTTGTGGTTGACCGGGACGTCCCGCGTCGCTCCACGCGGCCCGCGCCTTATCGGCGGCACGGGCAAAGGCTTTGGGTGGTCCTCCACCATGTACGTAGCCATCAGCATAGCGGGCGACACGAGCAAAGCCCTGATCGCTCAAGCCACCTATGAGCAGTTCTGGCCCTCTGCTACGAGTAGAGTGTGGGCTGAGAGTACCCTCTTCCCAGAGGGTGCGTAATGTAGCGAGTTGTTCTGACAGACGTTTTCCCCTGGCGTGGAAGTCGATACCAGCGGCAACATAATCTTCTCTACGCGCTCCAACCGCCAGCCCAAGCACGAGGCGACCATTGGAGAGGGCATCGATAGAGGCTGTCACTTTTGCCAGTAGCGTGGTATTGTGTAGAAGCCCAATGACAATTGTGCTGGCTAGTTGTACGCGCTGCGTGACAGCCGCAGCAGCAGCCAACGTGGTCAATGGCTCAAAGCTATCGTAGACCAGGCGGTCAAGTACCCCCAGGCTGGAAAACGGCCCTTCATCGGCGCGGCGCGCCCATGCAATGACTAATTGTCCATCTGCACCTGGAATCGTGGAAGGTAAGCCAACTCCAATACGCATTCGTCAACTCCCTTGTTGCCTTATGATTTTTCGGAAGAACTGCCAATAACGGTCTCTATTCAATTGGAGATGTTTCATTATAACATAGTTGAAGGGGAACCCAAATTCTCAGGGTTCTTCTGCTTGGGACGTTGTGACGGTTAGGACATTTGTGACTACCCAATTCTCAGTAGAATTGTATCCGATAAGATAATACTTGTGATTTTGTGATGGTTAGGACATTTGTGACTGCTAATTTTCAGGGGTATTGCGTCTGATAGGATAATGACTGGGATATTGTGATGGATGAGACATTTGAGACTCCAATTTTCAGTAGTATTGTATTCTGGAAGGAAAATGCTTATGATTTTGTGATGGTTAGGACATTTGTGACTGCCCAATCTTGTGTGTATTGAGTTCGATGATAGGAAAATGCTTGAGCTTTGTAATGGATGGGACATTTGTGACCAATTATTTTCAGAAGAGATGGACCTTCGGCTAATGTGGATGTAAGGGTTCATTCAGGATTGTGATGGCAGTGCAAGTTCTGACTTAGGAAGAGTATAGCATAATTTTGCGGAGCAAGCAAGAGGTGAAAGAGCACAATGGGGTTGCAAACGGTGCAAGTCCATTGTGCTCTTTCAACCTACACTTGATGGGTAGCTATGTAGCCCCGCCACTCCGGACAGGCACAAGGCCCAATGCAACTCACGTAAAGGATGTAGCAAGCAAGCGTAGGGCGCGATTTATCGCCGCTATCGCCGATAAATCGCGCCCTACTGACCATTCATACGCCATCGATGTTTGAGTAGATTGCTAGAAGTGCGATTGCTGGGCAGCGGTGCCGGTGAAATCAGGGGTTAGTGCCTTGAAATCGGCGGGCTGCGTAGGGTCAACTTGGAACACGACCGAATCACGCGTGGGAACACGCTGATCGGGTGATGAACCATACGTAGCTGGCGGTAGCAAACCTCCTAGGTCGATGTTCTGTAATGACAGGAAGGCAGTATAGAGGCCATCGCGTGTAAGATCATTATTCGCCATAGCCTTCTTCAAGATGGCGTAGGTGATTTCAGACTCAGCATAGCCGAACTCAAAGTAGCCATCGGGCTTCTGCGTTGGTGCATACTTTTGGACGTCTTGCAGCAACTGTGCCATTCCTGGTACAGACGTATCACCCCAGGAAGCTCCTTGCGACATTACCCAAACCTTGGTGAGTAGTGGCTTTAAAGCGGGAACAGCAAGCAGACCGTTCGCCCACGCTGGACTCTGGAGAATCCACTGTGGGTTGTAGCCTAGTTGGGCGGCTTTACCGACAATGGAGGCTGTGACGAGTGGCAGGGTGGTGAGGAAGACGTATTTTGCCCCTTTGGCTTTCATTTGCGAGACCTGTGCGGTAAAGTCGGTGTCGGTAGGCGCGTAACTGGCTTCCGCTACATCGTTCATATGATAGGCACTGACGGCCTCTTTATAGCCGGTTAGCCCATCCTGGCCGTATTCGTCATTCTGATAGATGATCCCTGTCGCGGGACTCGTCACGCCCCGTTTGTTGACAACGTAGTCAAAAGCATTTTCGACCTGCAAACGATAGGGCGTTCCTGCGAGGATGAGATACTTTTCACGTGCCAGCGCGGAAGATAGCGTGGCAGCCGAAACCAGCATGTGATCGGCGGCGGCCAGGTCCTTAATGGCGAACGTGGTGGGTGTTCCCAGGCTGTCCGCAATCATTAACACCTGGTTGTGGATCTGATTGTACTTTTGTACCTCAATTTGTGGATTGTACTGTGAATCCTCCTCGACGAATTTTACTTTGTAGCCGTTGATGCCACCGTTATCGTTGACGTGTTTGAAGAACACCTCAACGCCGTTTGCCAGCGGGTCACCAACTGGGGCGGCTACCGGCCCCGAATATGGTGAGATTATGCCAAGGGTGATGGTTTTACTCGCTACATCGACACCGGGACCAGTTTTGAGTCCACTGCCATTGCCGTTATTTGAGTTGTTGCTGGCGCATCCAGAGAGTGCCATCGCACAGATGGCAAAGATACCTATGCAAGCAAAAAGTGTCTTCCTGGTAAGCATGTGTTGTACCTCTTCCTGCAATATTCGCGATAACGACGGTCGAGGATGTACTCCCTTGCGGCATCCCTGCATGTTTGAACTGTATTCCATCCATGCCATACCTATGTAGCATTGAGGAATGCCAGGGATAAACGCGCTATTTTGCCAAAATCTAGTAGACTGTCAATCTTGATTTGAAATGCCGCCTTCGGCGGCAGGGGAAAGGGTGAGAACTAGGGCGCAGCCCTAGAACCCAGTCAAGGGGCGCGGCCCCTTGCATCCCTGTTGGTCAAATGAAAAGGGACAGTGTGCTAGGGCGCAGCCCTAGAACCCAGTCAAGGGGCGCGGCCCCTTGCATCCCCACTTTGCCGAATGAAGATTGACAGAGCACCAGGTGTGTTTGACCTGCCACGCCTAAAAAATTAAACACTTTCGCCTTTTGTGGACGTTGGGTTTCCCGCGTCCGCAGGTAGATCTGTAATCTCGGCTGGTACACCTCCTTCGTCTCTACGCGTGTTGAACTTGTGGAGCAACGCCTGCCCTCGGCGCACAAGTCCAATCACTCCTCCCGGCTCAAAGAGCAGGAAGGCGATAATCAATAGGCCATAGAGGAGAGCGTTCAAATCGCCACTGTTAATGATGCCTGAGCCACTGGAAACTGGCAGCAAGGCAAAATGATCGATGATCAGTGGCAACCCGAACACGAATCCGGCTCCAAGAATTGATCCCCAGACGCTAGCAATGCCACCGATGATGATGGCGGCGACAAACTGGATGGAGAGCGTCAGCCCCCAGTAATCGGGGATGATGTAGCGACTATATGACGCGAAGAGTGCGCCCGCGATACCCGCCAGGAATGAAGAGAGGATAAACGCGCCCATCTTTGCTTCAAAGAGATTGACCCCCATAATGGTCGCGCCGATTTCGTTATCGCGCACGGCATGAAAGGCACGACCCGCACGCGAACGCATGACGTTATGGACAAAGAACGCTGCCAGCACTAATACCAACAGTATCAACAAGAAATATTGCTGCCCGGCTGTCAGCGCAAAGCCGAAGAACGCGTTTTGCTGGCTAAAGGAAGCGTCGCCAATGGCTGGAACAGGGAAAGCTCTTCCCTGAGGGCCGCCTGTGATGCCACGGGCATTGAAGAAGATATATTGCCCGATAAAAATTAAGGCCAGGGTGACGATACCGAGATAAAATCCTTTCAAGCGGAGAGCGGTTGGGCCAACTAAAGCCCCAGCCAGTGCTGCGACAATACCTGCTGCTGGTAGCCAGATATAGAATGGCAGGTTCAAGCCCAGTGGGTCAAGAGGAGATGATGGTATATCCCCTCCGAGATACGCAGCCGTATACGCGCCAATGGCCATAAAAAAGGCAATGCCCAGGGAAATCTGGCCCGTGTAGCCCGAAAGGACGTTGAGTGAAAGTGTTGCAATCGCCGCGATCAGCGTATAGTTGATGATCGTGAACCAGTCATCATTGGCTACAGTGAAGAAGGCAAGTACAATCGCTACCACAAGTATAACGGTGAGCCAGCGTGAGGCCTTACCTCCCAGGAGCCGTGATGATGTGGCGGCGGAGGATGTACTGGTGGCGGTTTTGGTATTTGTTGGTATGGGCGCCTTAGGGGATGAGCTCATATGCGCTCCACCTTTCGTGTACCAAAAAGACCATAGGGCCGAATGAGCAGGACAAGAATCATAATCAGATAGGGTGTAATCTGATGGATACCTGTACCCAGGAAGCCCGCAACCTGGCTCTCATAGCCAGCCGTCAGGTCTTGTACCAGGCCAATAATGATGCCGCCGACAATAGCTCCTGCGATGGAGTCAACGCCGCCCAGGATAATAGCAGGGAAAGCCAGCAGTGCGGCACCACCGAGGGTTGGGTCCATTGCATAGGTACTCATAGCGAGAAAGACACCGCCGATAGTGGCGATGGCTGCTGATATCCCCCATGCCAGAGCATAGACCGTGCGAATATTAATCCCCACCGCCAGTGCTGCTTCCTGATCGAGTGCTGTCGCACGCATGGCCAGCCCGTAGCGCGTGTATTGGAAGAAATAAAAGAGGATGGCACACAGTATGATGGTTACGATAATGGTGAGCAAATCGTTAGCTCCAAGGTGGACGTTCGCAACGTTAAATCCTGCTGTGATGGTGTAGGGAGATGCCGCTGGAATGGGATTCGAGCCCCATCTCACCACCACTGCGGTGCGCAGGATAGTATCCAGACCAATCGTAATCATCAGGATGGAGAAAACTGGACGACCAATCATACGGCGCAGGACAAAGCGTTCAAAGAGGAGACCGATCACCACTGTTACGGCAACGCCCGCTAGTACAGCCACAATGAAGTTCAGATGCCACTCGAAAACTGCTGATGAAACCACGTATGCACCTACTAACAGCAGTTCACCTTGCGCGAAGTTGATGACCTCGCTGGCTTTGAAGATAATAGAGAAGCCCAGTCCGATCAAGGCATAAATACAGCCCAACGCGATACCCGCGAAGGCTATTTGAATAAAATAAGCCACGTTTCTTCCTTTCCCTCCTGTACGTGAAAGCAGGCGAGCTGCTATGCGGTTTGCTCTTCAGTTGATAGGGGCAGCGCGGCGGTACCTTCTGCGAACTCCTCGCCCAAATAGGCTTTGATGACATTGGGATTGGCCTGTACCACGGCAGGTGTTCCTTGGGCGATGACGCGTCCGAAGTCTAAGACCATTACGCGGTCAGCAATACCCATGACCAGTGCCATATCGTGCTCAACCAAAATTTGTGTAATGCCAAGTTGTTCTTTGATATCCAGGATGATCGAGGCTATTTCCTCCGTTTCTTCCGTTCCCATCCCTGCTACCGGTTCATCGAGTAGCAAGAGCTTGGGTTCGAGAGCCAGCGCACGCGCCAGGTCGGCACGTTTTTGTAAACCGTAGGGTAGGCTTCTCAATGGCTGGTTGCACACGCGCTCCAAATCCATCAGGTGCAGCAGATGCAAGCAATAAGCGCGATTGTGTTTCTCCTCGTTGCGCGTTCTGCCGAGGTAAAGACCCCCCAGGATAATGCCACTTTTCATGCGCGTATGCCGACCCAGCAACAGATAATCCAGCACAGTAGTATTGGGAAATTGCCCAAGATTCTGGAAGGTACGCGCAATACCAACTCGCGCCACTTGATACGCTTTTAATTTCAGCAGATCTTGCTCTTGATAGGTGACAGTGCCAGTTGCTGGTTGATAGACTCGCGAGAGCACATTAAATAGCGAGGTTTTGCCCGCACCATTGGGGCCAATCACCGCGAACAACTCACCCGTCTGCACCGTGAACGATACATCAGTGAGTGCCTTCACACCAGCGAAGCGCACGGAAACCCCTTCAATCGCAAGCAATGGAGAGGGTATGGCACTATTGTTTGCACTTTCTACTACATCACTCACAGTGCCCACCTTTTCTCTGCTCTGTTGCGTAGTCGGTTGCTCATGCTGTCCATGCCGCCTTCGTGCAAGCCCAGATAGAACTTGCGCACACTCTCATCTTGTAATAATTCGGTCGCGGGTTGCGCCAGCACGACTTTCCCCGTTTCTAGTACGTAGCCATAGCTGGCAACAGAGAGAGCCATTTGTGCATTCTGCTCGATTAACAACACAGCAGTCCCGCTGGCATGAATTTCTTTGATGATTGAACGTATCTGCTGCACCATAAACGGGGCCAATCCAAGGGATGGTTCGTCGAGTAAGAGGAGTTTGGGGCTGGTCATCAGGCCGCGTCCTATGGCGAGCATTTGTTGCTCTCCGCCAGAAAGATAGCCTGCGACACTCTTACGGCGTTCACGTAATACCGGAAATAATTCCATGACACGCTCATACGCTCGTCGCGTAGCTGCGGAATTGCCCACGGAAATTGCCCCGGTACGCAGGTTTTCATCTACAGTCAAATCAGCGAAGAGCCGACGCCCCTCTAATACTTGCGCAATACCGCGTTGTACTATCTGCGTGGCGTTCAGGCGATCTATGCGTTCGCCCTCGAAGTGGATGGCACCAGCCACAATACTAGCTTTATGGAAGTTTAATAGTCCAGTGATGGCGCGGAAGATCGTGGTTTTACCGGCACCATTGGTACCGAGCAGGGCGACAACACTCTTTTCTGGTACCTCAATCGATACTTTCTGGACCGCGGGAACGACGCTTTGATAGGTGACGGTGATGTCTTGGAGAAGAAGCATATCTATCCCTCCAATGTCGTCGATGATTAGCATTTAGATGGAAGATAGTCAAAAAAGTCAGCTTTGGTATATGGCTCTATTATAGATGAAATGAGCAGAGGTTACAATGGTTGCCCTGCAGCGTCAGACATTTAGAGAGAAGGCCTGTCATCCTGCGCGCAGCTTGTCATCCTGCGCTCAGGATGACAAGCTGCGCGCAGGATGACACCCAGGACACCACGTAAGTCCGCTCACGAGCAGTCTACGCTCCAGCGCGTCAGAGCAATCCCTAATGAATGACGCGGTCGAGCACCATGATGGCGAAGATGGCTGCCAAGTACATATTGGAGTACCAGAAGAGGGTGAGCGCAGACTTCTTGGTTTGAGTGCGCCATAGACGAATTGCGAGATAGACCAGTCCGCCGCCCAGCAACGTCGCTCCAACAAGATAGAGGTAACCCATGATGCCAAACACGAAAAGTCCCAGGGTGAGTGACAGTAAGAAGAGCGAGTAGAGCAGGATTTGCTTTCGTGTCTCTGCTTCACCTTTGACCACGGGGAGCATCGGGATGTTAGCTTTCTCATAGTCTTTCTGTATGAGCAAGGAAAGTGCCCAGAAGTGCGGAGGGGTCCAGAAGAAGATAATGGCGAAGAGCCATATTGCCGGTATGCCCACGGTGCCGGTGACGGCAGCCCAGCCAACGAGCACTGGTACCGCGCCAGCCGCACCGCCGATAACGATATTCTGTGCCGTAGTACGCTTGAGACCGAGTGTGTAAACGAAGACGTAGAAGAGAATGGCGGAGCAGGCTAGCAAAGCACTGAGCAGATTGACGAAAACCGTGAGAATAAGAAATGAGGCTATACCCAGCATGATACCAAAGACCAATGCCTGCCGGGGTTCCACCCGTCCAGAGGGTAGCGAGCGACACTGTGTGCGCCCCATGATCTGGTCGATGTCGCGGTCGATATAGCAGTTAATGCAGTTCGCGCTGCCTGCCGCCATCGCGCCACCAAGCAGCGTTACAAGGACAAGGAGCAGTGGGGGTAAACCTTGCTTTGCCATCGCCATCGCCGCCGCGGTAACACCGAGCAACAGCACTGTTACATGCGGCTTCATGAGATCGACGTAATTGGCGATGGTCTGTCTCACTATGCTGATTTCTTTTTTTACCTCATGCTCTGCATGCCCAGCTGGCCCAACTGACCCTACTGCCTCTATGTCTTGCGAAACGCTGTGTAGTAACTTCATAAATGGACTCCTGACTAATGCCTATCTATGGATTGACGAAATGTAAATCAATATAAAATACTCGTTTGGTTATGATAACCACTGCTTCATCCCATCTTCTAGCCCGATTTCTTCACTGCTAAGATCAGACTTGCTATTTGAGGCGAGAGTCTCGTAAAAGAGTCGCTCATGCCCTGTGGAGTCTATGATGAACGTTAACGGATCATGCACCACTTGCTCATCTGTACTAACCTGATCGTATACACCATACAATCGATATACCCACTTGAGTTGCTGTGTTGTACCGGTGAGGAATGACCACTGATGCAGCAACCCATGTTCGATGGACCAGGCTTGCACGGTAGTAGTGCTCGTTGCCACAGGATTGGCATTGATAGCCACCAACTCTATCTTACTTGCTGCTGCTGCTCCCAACTGCATCTTGGCGTCGTACATAATGGTAGCCGTCAGTGGGCATAGGGTCGTACAGCGCGAGTCGATGAAAGCCAGCACCACCTCTCGACCGCGAAAGGACGAAAGCGTGACTGGATGTCCGAACTGGTCGCTGAGGTTGAAATCGGGCGCGAGTTTTCCTGACAATGGAATGCCGCCAACAGCAGCAGTGTTAATTGGCTGAAGTGCTGCCTGGTTGCGACGTATGGTGAGCAGCGTGATGCCCCAGACAGCTCCGGTAACGATTACAAGTGCTGTAGTAACAACACAGACAATGAGCGTCAGTTTAAGCAAACCATCTGGATGCCGCATGGCAAATTCCTTTCACCAGAACTGTGTTCGAATGCGGTCTCACTCTAGTGCTCTGACCGCCTTCGGCGGCGGGGAAGAGAGGAAGACTAGGGCGCAGCCCTAGAACCCTGTCAAGGGGCGCGGCCCCTTGCATCCCCACTTTTCAAATGAAGATCAACAAAGCACCAGTTTATACGACTAGCTTTTACCTCTCAGCACTGTGTGGTTTTATGGCGATGCCACTGTCCTCCTCCTGCTCGGCAAACCAGCGTTGCACGATGATGCTGAAAGCGATCCCGAAGGGGAGGTCACCAAATGTCCACATGATGCCTGCTCCAATTTGCTGATCTTGTAATGCTGAGAGTCCACCAGCCACTGTTGCAAGGTGGGCGTAGGGAGCGTAGAGCGGGAGTGGGGCGAACCCGAGCAGCACTGCTAGCACAACGTTTTGCGCTATGGCGACTCCCACGCATCCCATACGTCCAATATAGCTTAAGCGGAGGTGTAGTGGGGGTGAAGGTATCACCTGTGTCCAAAAAAGGACGCTGACCGCCATAAAGGTCAAATGTTCACACCAATCGTGGATGAAGTCGTTTCTCATGGCGAAATCGTAGAGAGCAGGCCAGTGCCATACCCAGGTGCCGACAATGAGGATCACGCATGAGATGGCGGGTTGGCGCAGCCAACCTCCCAGCCGGTAGAGAGCCAGCCTGACTTTCAGCTTTACCGTCGCTTTCAAGAATCTGCGCGCCCAGCGTGGCAATCCCAGCCACAGCGGCAGTAGTGGAGCGCCGGCTACGAGGAGGGGAGCCATGATGACCAATAAGAGCAAATGCTGGACCATGTGAACCCAGAAATATCGAGCGGAGAGTATGTCAACGGGAGCAGAAGTTGCCACAAGGAGGACAACGACCGCGCCAAGAAAAAAGACACCACGCCAGAACCAACTGCCCCCCTGCCATTCGCCGAGAAAAGCATCGGCAATGGCAGGGGCAGTTTTGGCTTTTGCAGTTGTCTTGACCTGCTCCGCTTTGATAAGTAGCCGCCATCCACGGAAATACAGGCTTTCAGCAACAAGACATCCAAGCAGTATTATGGGTGGGATTGGCCACCCATTTGCATCAACCCAGATGTTCATGGTGGTGTCTCCAGGTACCAGTAACTAGCATTATAGGAAGGTAGCGAACGCCCACATGATCACACCCGCAATCACTGTGTAGTACCACCAGTAGCCAGTAACCTGGATGATATACTCATGCCCGACTAGCCTGCCACGCAATAATCGCCCTAAAACAAGCAGGCCGATAATGGCTGTCAGCAGGAGATGGACAGCGGAATACCATGTAAACAGCATGATTAAACTCGCGTAGGCATGGAAAGGAGCAGCATAGCCCAGCGTTGCACCTATCCAGATTTCGCCTACTAGTGCTACGATCATCAATACCCAGGAAAGAATGAAGAATACCTGTTGACCTGTCCCCCCATTCCTGTTCGTTGTTCGTTCCCACCCGTAGTAAGCAAGTCCGCTCAACACCAGGACAATGGCTACCAGGAGCCCTGGCAGCAGGGCAGGGGGATATCCCCCCGCTCTGAACTGGCGCAGCGTATCGAGTGCGTTGAGATAGCCACTCGCGGCTATGATAGCGATGATAGACAAAGCATCCGATATGATGAACATGATTACGCCTGATCGCGCTCTCCCAACCAGGACGTGATGCTCAAGGTGATGCATTTCCTCAAAGGCTGTTCTTGAACTCAAAGTAGGTCTCCTCTATTCAACTTTGTGGTTGTGTCGGGACGTCCACAGTACCAGGTGTGGCTGGTTCTAACAGGTCAAACCCATTTTCTACAGGTTCTGCCAACCCATATTCGTAGGGGGTAGCTGTTATCACGGGCAGGTGTTCGAAATTCTCAAGCGGTACCGGTGTTGGAACAGTCCACTCCAGCGTTTTAGCACCCCACTCATTGGCCGTGGCAAGCTCTCCACTCCTGAGCGTAATAATCACGTTGTATGCTGCAACGAACACTGACGCCGCGATCAAAATGGCGAACAAACTGGCGATCAAATTGGCAGGTGCAAACTCGGGTGCAACATTAGCCGACCAGCGTGGTTCACCTTGTAGCCCTGCATAGAACAGTGCTATGAATGTCCCTAGAAAACCGATTTCAAACAGCCAGAAATGCAGTACGCCCAGTCGTGGGTTGAGTCGACGCCCCAACATTTTGGGAAACCAGTAATAAAAGCCGCCGAAAAACCCGAAGACCATACTACCGACGAGGGTAAAGTGGAAGTGCGCTGTAACGAACATGCCACCATGAAAAATCAAATCAGTGGGAAGGTCAGCCAGATAGACGCCTGTTATTCCGCCGATAACGAAGTTTACCAGCATGCCTGCTACAAACAGCAGTGGGACAGTGACCCAAACCTTTCCACGCCAGAGCGTACCCACCAGAGCAAGGAAGAAGAATCCGGTGGGAATAGAAATGAGTTCAGTATCGAGCATGTAAGGGCCATCAAGAGCGGTGTTCGACCCACTAGTATAGAGGTGATGGCCCCAAACGAGCACACTCAATATACAGATAGTGATCATACTGCCAAGGAGCATACGTCGACCGAACACAGTCTTGCGGGAAAACACAGCGGATAGCTCGGCGGCGACTGCCATTGACGGCAGTGCGATCACGTAAACTTCAGGGTGCCCCATGAACCAGAACATGTGCTCGTATAGCCAGTTACTACCGCCTGTGGCAGCAATAAAGAAGGATGTTTGGAAGACGCGGTCCATCAAAACCATTGTCTGCGACATGAGAAAGGAAGGGAACGCCGTCAAACCGAGAAATACCGAAAGCATTACGCCCCAGACGAATATCGGGAGCCGTGCCAGGGTCATGCCCTTGGTACGCATCACCAGTACCGTTGTAATGATATTCAGTGCAGCCACAGTTGTTGAAATGGCAAAGAGGATGATAGTGAAGCAGTACGCATCCATGCCAGGAGTTAACTCCTGCACTGACAGAGGGGCGTAACCAGTCCAGCCTGTTGGGAACCCGCCCAGAAACAGCGTAGAAAAGAAGACGGGAACGGCAGAAAACAGCAACCAGTAGCTCAACGCGTTGAGGCGCGGAAACGCCATATCGCGCGCTCCAATCATGATCGGCAACACGAAGTTACCGAAAGGTCCGCTGACCATAATAATTGAAGCGACAATCATGAGGATGCCGTGCATACCGACAATGGTGTTGTAAGTGGCAGGGTTAAAGAAGATTGCACCGGGCCATGATTGCTCAAGCCGGATCATGAAAGCTCCCATGGAACCGATGAAAAAGATGACAAGCGTTGTGAACAGGTATTGCATCCCAACGACTTTGTGGTCGGTAGTCCAGCGGAAATAGCGCCAGATACCCTGATCTTTGCCAGCTAAATCCAGTGCTTCTTCAAGGGTATCTTCTTGGCGACCAAAACCCCACCGCCAAATACCGTTGAATGCTCCCATACCCCCAAAGAAAAAGAGTGTCCAACCTAGGTAGGCAAATACTATCTGGGCGTCTACATTGTCGGGCTGTACAGAACGCACAATAAAGTAAACGATGACCGCACCTACAACGCCGAGTACAATCCCTGAAACCACGCTTGGGAAAAGTAGCTGCATGAGGGTGTAGTGGCGTTTGGGTTCGGGTTCGTTCGATAATGCGGCTACATTCGTTGTTGTAGCTTCGCTCATGGGTGACCTCCTTGACTTGTTATCCAGGCGTTGAAATCTGCTGTACTGACTATCTTCAATGATGACCACATATAAGAATGATAGAGCCCACACAATTCCACGCAGTTTACTGGATATTCTCCAATCTGCGTTGGTGTTGTGATTGATGTAGTGGTCACTTGTCCCGGATTAGCGTCGACACGTAACCCAAGGGCATGAATTGCAAAGCCGTGCAGCACATCCTTCGAGGTCACGCTGAACTGCACCGGACGATTTAGCGGCAATACAAGTTCCTGGCCCTGGCTGGACACACCATACTGTGGATAGTAAAAAGTCCACGCCCATTGCTGTCCGGTTACCTGAACAACAAGAGGGTTAGTGGATGAGGCAACGGTTTCCTGGTAGAATGCAAACAGACCCCAGATGAGCAGAAAAAGGCATAGTGCCGAGGTAATTCCCAGCCAGCCTATTTGTAGTCCCGGCCTGGGCTTCAAAGGCAATGCGTCCTCGGTGGGTTTCTCTTTGACTCTGAATGCGATCATACTGTAGCAGAGAAAGACAAAGACGAACAGACCCACCGGTATGGACAGAACGGTAAATACGACCAAAGTAAGATTATCCGTGCTTGCTAGATCACTGGCGGTTGCTGGGAGTATATATGGGGCAAGGATAACCCATATCACGATCGAAACAATGGAAAGCACAATCCAAATTGTGATGACTCGACGAAAATGATCTGGTTCATTACGTGCTGGTGTAGCACTGCCTGGATTTTCGTCAGTGTTGACAACAGACATTTTACCCCCCCCTTAATAATTTGCGACTGTCACGGTTCCTGCCATGAAGCCGGTGGTTGACATTGCCCCGGTAAAACCAAAGGGGGGTACACGGTCCTCCCCACAAGGGACATAGCAATGCCAGATGTAGGTTTCCGGAGCACCCGTACGAAACTGGAATGAGATAACGTTGGGCTTCGGATAACTATTAACACTTCCGTCGTCACCTGTAATATTCACGACATTGGGGGCGTCGTCTGCAACTCCGAGCAAAGGTACACTGATGAACATGGGCTGGGTAGAGTCTGGGGTTGATTGAATGGTGAACGTGTGGGCTGGCTGATCTGCATCGATCTGTGTCATTGGTTTGTCATTGACCGTCATGACACCTCCAACTGTACCATGTACATGTTGGAAATAATCGTTGATTAAGCCACTTGCAGAGTCATACTGGTTGATGACTACAGTGATTAAGCTGTTCGGAGGAACTTCAAAGCTGGTAGACGGGCAATAGGTTACCCAGTCTAATTGCGGTTCTCCTTCACTGGCGTGGCATACATGGCTGTCGGGGAATGTAGAAAAATTGAGAGTTGCAGTGTCGGGGCCTGTTTTGGTTGCTTTCCACACTGCGGGATCGTAACCAAGTGCCGTCGATGCGCGAAGAGATAATGCGATTCCGGCAACTATGCCGAAACCAATAATGATAGCTGCGATGACACCAATGATTACGGTTGATGAACGTGGTTTCGATACATGCTGTTCCAATACAGTCCTCCTTGTCTGTGGTGGGGTTTGACGCAGAATTCGGCAAGTGTGATTTTCACACTCTGCCTACTAAAACTGTGGTTTCATGCATTGCATTAGCTAGTTGTTATGTTTTTCCAAAAACATTCACTGTCATGAGAAACTCCTTGACTTCCTGGCAACTAAATTCGACTTGGGAGAGAGATCAGGAATGCTAGACGAGTTCCATCCTGACCTATGCAATGATATACCGCGAGTATATCATAAATGGAAAAATAAAATCAAGCTGTCAGATATCAAGATATTTTTGTTTAAACGGACTTGTAAAATGATAGTTATAGCACAAAAATTTTGATATTATTTACCAGGGGTTGCTCTTATGATCGGCTCAGCACCTTATCTTATTCCTATTTTTGCCACTTGTTCTTGCAGGCTAACCTTTGTATAATTTGGAGCAGAAATAGTTGAAGAGCTTCTATTAAGCAGGTAGTCCAAAATACTTAGAGACATTGAAGGAAAATATGATTGTGAACTTTATCTCATCCATATATTACTATCGTTTCTGTTTTCTTTTATTGCTGTTATTGCTTATAGGATGCAACGCCCCAACAGCGCAGGCAGATGGCGGGGCACCTCAACTTGCCTATGTCGCAGGAGCTGCACAGGGTATCGGCATTATCGATATTGCTCGCCAGGGTGTGACGGGGACCATTGCTGTCCAGGGGAATCCACAGACTATTTTATTGAGCCCAGACGGACATGCGCTGTATGTCACGCAGCCCACGCTTGGTAGGGTGGTGGTGCTGAATGCGAAAACTGGGAAAACGCTCTGTACTGTAAATCTGCCAGGCCAACCATCACTGCTAGCACTCAAGCTGGATGCAATGGTGTTGTATGTGGCAGGACAGGGCGACTCTCGTGTCCGTGCGCTTGATCCCACAACTTGCGCAATCCAACAGACCTTTGAGACACATGAACCCATCTATGGACTGGCAGTAACAGCATCAGTCGCAGTGGATGCCACACCTTCAACGCCCAATCAGCTCTGGATTACTGGGAATACCGCGCTCACGATCTTTGAAGTAACTGGACAACTGCTTGGAATTGTGCCAATTGCTGGCGGCCCACAAGGTATCTCCATCCCTGCTGGTTTTACGGCGTATGTGACCACACGCCAGCATACCCTCGTTGCTGTTGATCTGAATACACGACAGGTTATTCGTGTGCTACTCAGTGGGGGACAGTTTGGCCCCATGGATTATGATGCGATCACCGGTGAGGTTTATGTGCCTGATCGAATGCACAATCAACTGGATGTCCTCTCTCCTGTCACTACGGGCACAAGCGTGAAGCAACAGGAACCTGTAGAGATTATTCACCTCAGCGGTATACCACAATCGATCGCTATCACCAGCGATGGACAGCTTGGTTTCGTGGCTCTCTCCAATGGTGTGGTCATTATGCTTGACATCCCTGGGCGCAGCGTCGTTGCCAGTATAGCCGTTGGTGGCACTCCGCGCTTCATCATTACAGGACTCTACCCTCCCACAAATAATCCTCCCTCGACCCCGCAGCAGACAACGACGTCGCTACCATCCACCATGCAACTCTTGCTGATTGCCGCTGCTGTGCTAGCAGGAGTGCTTTTGTTGGGTGTCATCTGGCTCTTGTGGAGCTACTATCACAAGTAATTTTTGACTGGGTCTTGATGCGTCTAAACGCCGATTTATCGGTAGTCCGCGCGGGCCGATCATTACCTGTTATTACCTGTCCCCCAGACAGGGTGCGGACAGGGGTGCGGCGATGGGCGCGCTAAAGCGGCCCCTACGCTTGCTTACTCTATCCTTATTTGAAATGTATTGCCTACAAGGGCTTCCAAGGAGAGGTTTTTTCGGAGGGAATCAAACGATTGTTAACAAGGCCTGGACGAACGGTATTCCCAGCATTTCTGACAGACCTTCAGGCTTTTTCTGTTTTCAGTTGGTGTCCAAACACCTCTCCGTGGCACGAGAGATTCTTCGCTTCGCTCAGAATGACAAGGACGCAGAATGACAAGGACGCAGAATGAGAACCCTCAAATATATATCCCATTTTGTTCCAATGAACCAACGTTACACTTGCTCTATCAAACGAAAACAATACACCAGTACATAATGAAAGGTTACAAATCATGAATAACGTAGCAATCCTTGAGCAAAATGAAACGTTGACTGTTGAACAACAATCGGTTGTTGAGCAAGTACTAGTATTCACAAAACGGGAGCTTCCTGCAGCTCCGTTCCCAAAGAAATATGTCCTTAGTATGTTCATCGATTTGCAAGATGCGCGACAAGCCGCGTTATCGCTACGTGCCGCGGGTTTCGACGAACGGAACATCTATATTCTCGAAGGTCGCGATTTAGTGGAAGCAATTTCACAGGGCCAGTCAATTATGGACTTTCTTACATCCATGGACTACGATGTGTACTTGCGCGAGGCGAGCCGAGGGCACTCCTTCGTAGCGGTGCGTCCTGCCAGCTCAACTCAACTGAAGCAGATCCGTGATCTACTCTCTCCTCATCGGGCCCGTCTCGCCAATTATATCGAAACCTGGACGGTAACTGAGCTTCTACCTTAACTACTTTACAGTGCTAGCTATTCGGATGGCTGCTCATAGAACTGTGAGCACTCCTCGTTTGACTGGCCTGACTGTGAAAGAGACAGTACCGTACGTAGTCCGGCACTTGTCGTGAGACTTCCTAGCCGTGTTGGCTTCTGGACAACGTGGGTTCATGTGAGACAATAATAAAGAGTACCTTGGGCACTGAGTTGTGTACGAATTGCTCTCTTGGAGGACTATGCCATGCCACGCGCCAGCGACTTCCATGTTCACTTGCCGACGACGGAGTTTATGCAGGTCACACTCGGTCCCTATGCCAAGGCTGCCGAGCGCTTCTTCCGTACCGAGGTGAAACTGAAGGATATCGAGCAGATCGCTGCGGACTATGCGGAACTCGATATGGTCGGTGTCCTGCTGGCCTGGGATGCCGAAACGGCAACGGGTTTGCCCCCGCTGGGGAACGATTATATAGCGGCCATCGTGCGGCGCTATCCGCACCAATTTGTCGGCTTTGCCAGCGTTGATCCGCACAAAGGGAAGGCTGCCGTCAAAGAAATGGAGCGCGCTATCAAAGAATTGGGACTGGCAGGCGCGAAATTTCATCCGGGCGTCCAGGCGTTCTACCCAAACGACACTACATTCTATCCACTGATGGAGAAGATTCAGGAACTCGGCGTCCCCGCGCTCTTCCATACTGGCACAAACGGACTGGGGGCAGGTACCCCTGGTGGCATGGGTATCAAACTCGATTACACTCGTCCCATTTACCTTGATTCACTGGCTGCCGATTTTCCGGCACTGACCATCATCGGAGCCCACCCATCCTGGCCCTGGCATGAAGAGATGATCGCCATTATGCAGCACAAGACCAATGTGTTCAATGATCTCTCCGGATGGTCGCCGAAGTACACACCCGAAGCGCTCCTTCGCGAGGCCGCCACTCGTTTGCAGGACCGCTTTCTCTTCGGCTCGGATTATCCTTTTATCACGCCGCAGCGTTGGATGAAGGATTTTGAGGCCATCGATTACTTCAAGCCGGAAGTGAGGGAGAAGCTCCTATGGCGCAACGCGCAAAAGCTGCTGGCCCATACCGCCGTCGCGCAGATGCACTTTTCCTTGTAGAAGGTGGTCGGTGACGCTGCTCATCGTGCTTGGACTGTCTTAAGCTACAGTTAAAAGATTATGGCTAGTGAGCACTAAATGTGAAATAAGGTGTCAGCTTCCAAGCACCGTTTTCTCGTTTAACGAGAAAGTATCCACGATATTCCCTGTTTACTGTTTGCTTGTCCGATGAGTTTTTTTCAACGGCTACATCGATCACCATTATTTTGAACGTTCCATTAGCTAGCTGTGTTATTAATATGATCTTCACCGTAGAATGGAGCGTTTTTACATAACTATTGAAAAGTGTGCTATACGGATGCATTTTCTGATAGGCCGCTTCCAACTGACTGTATGCGCCACCATAGTTGCTGTGATTCCATAAAGCGTAGTAAAGCCATACCGTATTTGCCGCCTGTTGCGCTGGTGAAAGTACTGGTGTTGGCGTTATGCCAGGGATTGGAACAAGCATATACTGTTGTGCCTCTTCTGGTAAGAACTGCACAGCGAGGGGGAGTGCGAGTCCACACATAATGAACAAACTGACGGCGAAGATAGTCACAAATGGCAAGTGGCGCGCGCTCGCCTGTCCAGGGGATAGCGGAAGCGTGTCGTGTGTACGCATCGTTATAGGTGTATCTGGTGCCTCGGTCGGAGTAAGCTGCTCTTCCACGACTATAGGCCCATGCTGGAAGGATGAGGGATACTCCGTGGGCATCGCTGTCTCAAGTGGCTCTATTCCCGTAGAAAATAGGCTCGGTAAAGGCTGAGTGCTAGCAGCCTGCCAGAGAGCTTGTGCCAGTTCGCTTGCAGTTGCGTAGCGCTCTTCGGGTTGCTGATGGGTTGCCTTTTGTATCACGGTATCGACTGCTGCTGGAATGGCTTGATCCAACTGATGCAGGAGCGGCAGCGTTCCTTGCAATTGCTGCATCAGTATAGCGTAGCTATCTCCTTTGAATGGCATGTCACCGCTGAGCATTTGAAATATAACGATACCCAGCGCATAGATGTCAGCACATCGGTCAATCGGTTCACCGCGGATGATTTCTGGTGCGATATAGCCGGGTGTACCGATAAGAGACCCCTGACCGGTGGAGGTATGCCAGTAGGCACTATTGAGGTTATACATGACACGAGCGATACCGAAGTCAGCCACTAGCAAGCGCCCATCAGGATGGAGTAGAAAATTTGAGAGCTTCAGGTCTCTGTGAATCACCCCGGACGCATGGACATAATCAAGGGCATCTGCTGCCTGCTGCATATATTCGCAGGTCAACAGTAAGGAGAATGGGCCAATCTGTTCCAGCATATCCTGCAGGCTGCCGTCAGGCAAATAGGGCAAGACCAGGTATAGCAGCCCAGCCTGCTCGCCATAATCAAAGATTGGGACAATATTGGCGTGGTCAAAATGAGCCATGATGTGCGCTTCGCGTTGGAAACGAAGCAGGAAAGCGTGGTCCAGGTCATTGTTGAGCACTTTTATGGCTACCGGCCTCCTCAACATTACGTCGATCCCTTCGTACACCGTGCTCAACTTGCTGCTCTTGAGACACCTTAAGAATCTGTAGCGACCATGACCGAGTGTTTTCCCGGCAAGATCACAGGTATGGCCGACCATCGTTTAATCCTTTCTATGACTAACCACTCAGCAGTCATATGCCAGGTGGCTTTCATTAGAAAGGTAACGCATTGTGATTAAGGAGGTCTCAAAGAAAAGGAGGAACAAATCAATAAATTCTAAATATGCATGGATACCAACCCGACCAACGATCAGGCGTCCAATTTGAAACGGTAGCCCAAGTGATGATGCGTGATTATGAACTGGTGTTGAGCTGATCGCTCAATTTTTTTGCGCAGGTTGTGTATCAAGACGACGATGTCTCGCTCGCGAGCGTATGATCCATACTCTTCGGACCAGAGCGCACAGACAAGCGTCTCCGGTGTCACCAATCTGCCTCGATTGTTTACTAGTATTTCCAGGACGCTATACTCGTTGGGAGTGAGCTGGACTTCCTGTTTGTTGACCAGGACGCGACGCTGCGAAAAAAGAATGGTGAGTGGGCCATCGTTGAAGATCGGTTGCACTTTCTGGGGATCACGCAAGTAGGCATTGAGCCGCGCTTCAAGGGTCGTTATGTTGAATGGCTTGGTAATATAATCGTTTGCTCCCATGCGGAGTGCCTTACCTTTTGCCGCTTCATTGCCTTTCACCGAGATCATGATAATTGGCAGTTGTCTTGACACGTGTTCGCGCACAGATTTGCAAACATCCAGGCCGCTAATTCCTGGTAGCATGACATCCAGTACTACCAGATCAAGCGGATACCGCAGGATTGTCGCTAGAGCCTCTTCGCCGCTTTGCGTGGTAGTAATCTCGAAGCCATGATTCCGTAATATTTCTTGTACGGACGTCAGAATGGTAGTATCGTCGTCGACAATAAGAATACGTGGAGCCTTTATCCCCATGCCCTACTCCTTGTGATCAGTATATTGCGTTAGCGGCAGCGTGAAAAAAAAGATAGCTCCACCGCCATCCCGGTTGTCGACATCTATCTTTCCTCCGTGCGCTTCTATTAATGCCTGGCATGTTGCCAGACCCAGTCCTTTGCCCTGGGGATTTGCCGCTCTTCCCTGGTAAAACTCGTCAAAGAGATGTTGTTTCTCCTGCGGCTGTATGCCTTGGCCGCGATCAGCAACGCTGATCTGCATGTAAGCATTCTGTATCTGCGCGCTAATTTCGATAGACGTACCGGGAGGTGTATAGCGTGAGGCATTTTCGATCAGATTGGTTAATACGTGGCCGATTTGGTTCGGGTTCAATTCCAGCGGTGGCAGGTCGTCAGGGATATGTCGCTCGATGATCCGATGTGCGATGACCGATGACATCGCTTGCAGGGTCTCATCGATTAATTCATCAATGAAGCACAGACTTTTATGTGGATTCAATAATCCTCCCTTCGCCCGCGCGAAATCAAGAAAGTCATCAACAAAAAGATCGAGTCTGCTGGCGGATTCTTTGATGCGCTCAAGAGAAACGCTTATCATATCACCTGTCGTTTCTTCCTTTTGTAGCAGGCCGCGGGCTTTATCGGTTTCTAGGAGAAGACTAGTGAGTGGCGTACGTATGCCATGGGAAACCCATTTGTTGAGATTCATGTGCAAATTTTCTGAACGCCGTATGAGTTCAAGGTCCAGTTTTTCATCCTGTAGGCGCGCTTTTTCGATCAGCGTCTCAGTATGCTCTATGCACTGCCGTAAAAAACCTGCGTGCATATCGGCCTGTTTCTGCTCAGCATCCTGCTCAAAAACTAGGTCAGTAACATGCACACATTGATCTAGAATGAACAGGAGAACTGCCCGATTACCATGAATGAGTGGTAATGGCATGAGATAGGCGTAGTGCTGAACAGAATGTTCGGCCAATGAGGTTGTGCGTGAGACCGTTCTTCGTATATTGTCATGATATCTACCAAAGAAAGAAGTGTCTTCAATGGCGAGGCGGATGCCCTGGTTATCAATCATTACCCTTTGTGCTGTGTGCCTCATTTCAGAACTTTCCAGCAGTTTTTTCATCTCGATTGACTCAGGCCAACTTGCTTCTGGTAAAGCCTGATGCCCTTTATCCGGCACAAGAAAAATGCAGCCATGCATACCCAATGGTTCCAGATTTTCAGCGATGGCTTTTGCAACGATGGTTAACTGAGCTTTCAATGTCTTCTCGCGGCTCGTCTCTTTCATGAGGTCGTACATGATGTGAATGTGGCGATCATGCTGTAGGGCCCCTTCAGCGTTTTTTTGCCTTTCACGTATCAACTTCATCTGTGTTTGATAATTGCGATTGCGTGCCTCCGCTTCCAACAAACACATAGTAACGGCAACTAACAGAAAAAACAGCAGAAACAGCATGTCAACTGGATGATCGATATTGAGCGAATAGTTAGGTGCTATATAAAAAAAATCGAGGCAGATGGCGGCTGTCAAAGCCGCCAGTAGCCCCACGGCCCACCCAAACGCAAAGGCAAGGACGATCACAATCAGCAGATAGAAAAGCGATAGGTGGTAAATGAGGGAAAAAGAACCAAAAATATACCGTGCTCCGGCGATGAGCAGGACTGAGCCTACTGCCAGCAAACCTTTCAGAAGCGATGTTTTCCAGTGGTGCTTTGTATGAGTTATCATCCTTGATCTGTACTCAGTCCAATTCATCATTTCTCCTTCTGTTCATACAAAGGATATGCAGACAAAGATCTCTGCTTTCTTCGGTAAGCCTACTGAATAAGTATCAATACATTCTTAAAAGAAAGGCGGCCAATTATCAAAAAGTTCTTAAAATGCCGCACTTTGATTACTCTTCGACGAGAAAGCGATAGCCCCAACGATGCTGGGTCTTAATAAACTGGCGCTGGCTTGGCTGCTCAATCTTTTTGCGCAGGTTGTGTATATACACAACAATCTCTCTCTCTCGGTCGTGGTCGATACCCTCTTCCTCTGGCCAGAGCTTTTGCGTCAAGGTTCCGGGAGCGACAAGACGTCCACGGTAGCGTATCAGTATTTCCAGGATTTTATATTCATTGGGCGTCAGTTTGACTTCTTGTCCGTTCACCAGCACCATGTTGCGCGAAAAATCGACCTTTAACGGCCCTTGCGTGAAGACTGGACCAGATGGCTGGACATTATGCAGGTGCGATTTGACGCGCGCAAGAAATACCGACATATTGAAAGGCTTAGTGACAAAGTCATTTGCAAGGGCTGAAAAAGCTTGCAATTGATCATAGTCATTATCCTTGACTGTAAGAATAATAATGGGAATACGATCATGTATCTGGTCACGCACCCACTGGCATATTTCCAGACCATCTGTATCTGGCAAAAGCATATCAAGCACGATCAAGTCAAAGGAATATTGAGCGATTTTATCGCGTGCTTCTTTGCCAGTTTCAGCGATGTACACTTCATAGGTATTGTCTGTCAAGGCAGCTCGTAATTCATTCAGAATATGGCGATCGTCGTCAACAACCAGTATACGGGCACCCTTTTTGTTCACTTCTTTCTCCTTTTGGCTATCGGACCGCAGCGTTGCGAGTCGC
Source organism: Ktedonobacterales bacterium (assembly GCA_038209195.1). GTDB lineage: Bacteria > Chloroflexota > Ktedonobacteria > Ktedonobacterales > Ktedonobacteraceae > JBBQXY01. Next base: position 55,833 of record JBBQXY010000013.1, read on the forward strand.
TTTTCGCGTAAACTTTTCTCCTTGTTTTCAAATGGTTCACTTCTTTTCAGACATGAGCCTGAAATTGCTGTTGTACCCTACTCTTTCATGTATTTCCAGTTAAGAAGAAGTTTACTTGTGAAGTATCAACATGCTCTCAATATCAGTGCGAAAAGTATCAATATTCTCTTAAGAAGACGCAGAAAAGCTGAAAAAATAAATTTACGGCGTATCATTCTTACATGAAGGCATCCGATAGTTTATTTTACAGTAATGAGCAATAATTGAACACGAGATGTGTTTTAGGGGATTCTGCTTATTACATATGGGTAAAAATTAGGTCATTAGACATTGGGTACTTCAGCGCCGTTCCAGAATATCTTGGGAGCGAAGTTGTCCGCTTGCCCTGCCGAGAGAACTTTCGCTAGAGGTTCCAGGTTTGCTGCCGCTCTGTTGCTGAATCAGCATTGCCACCAGACCCGTCCAGCCAGTCTGGTGGCTTGCGCCCAGTCCTGCGCCACTGTCACCGTCAAAGTATTCATGGAACAGAAGGTGGTCGTGCCAGTGGGGATCATGCTGCAATTTATCGTTCTTTCCAAGGAAGGGGCGGCGTCCTGTCTTGTCCTGTTGGAAGAGGCGAATCAAACGTCGCGAGAGTTCATCAGCGACCTCTTGCAAGGTAAGATACTGGCCCGAACCTGTCGGGCACTCGACCTTAAAATCATCGCCATAGTAATGGTAGAACTCCTGTAGTGCCTCGATCAGTAGGTAATTGATGGGAAACCAGACGGGGCCGCGCCAGTTGGAGTTGCCGCCGAAGGTTCCTGAGCGGGATTCCGCTGGTTCGTAGCTAACCGTGTGTGCGCTTCCATTCACGTGGAGTACATATGGGTGCTTGGCGTGATACTTGCTGAGCGAGCGAATGCCGTAATCACTCAGAAACTCGGCGGGGTCGAGCATGGGTTTGAGTAGGCTTTTCATGCGATGCCCGCGCACCAGGGCCAGTAGGTGGCGTTCGCCTGCATCGGCTTGGTGCCAGTGCGAGACCAGACGGGTCAGATCAGGCCGGTGTGTCAGAAACCACGTCAGATGATAATTAAACCTTGGCAGTGCCTGGAGCACCTCTGGTTCAAGGGTAGCCACCGCGCACAATGGGATCAACCCGACGAGCGAGCGGATTTTTAAAGGCAGGTGAGAACCATCGGGCAGGTTGAGTACGTCATAGAAAAATTCGTCTTCCGCGTGCCACAGATGAATACCCGCGTCGGCGATATTGTTCATTGCCGCCGCAATCGCGAGAAAGTGCTCGAAGAACTTGAGCGCGATATCCTCATACACCGGGTTGGTGAGCGCGAGCTCTAGGGCGATGGTCATCATATTCAGGCAAAACATCCCCATCCAACTGGTACTGTCGCTCTGCTCCAGGTGGCCGCCGGTGGGTAGAGGCGCGCTGCGGTCAAAGACGCCAATGTTATCCAGCCCGAGAAAACCACCCTGAAAGACATTCTTGCCCTCGGAGTCCTTGCGGTTGACCCACCACGTAAAGTTGAGCAGCAACTTGTGGAAGCTGCTTTCCAGGAACATGCGATCTGCTTGCCCTGTCTTCTCCTGCTCAATTTTGTAGATGCGCCAGGCTGCCCATGCGATGACTGGTGGGTTGACATCGTCAAATGACCATTCAAAAGCGGGAAGTTGGCCGCTGGGATGCATGTACCACTCTCTCAGGAGCAGATCGAGCTGACTTTTCGCAAAGGTGCTATCGATCAGGGCCAGCGGAACACAGTGGAATGCCAGGTCCCAAGAGGCATACCAAGGGTACTCCCACTTGTCCGGCATGGACATGACACGCTCATTGTAGAGGTGTCGCCAGCCAACATTGCGTCCATAGCGGTGCTGAGGCGGTGGGGATGGCTGTGCGGGATCGCCTTGCAACCATTGCTCGACAATAAAATGATAGAACTGTTTGTTCCAGAGCATCCCTGCCAAGGCCTGACGCTGCACGCGGCGTGTATCTTCGTCTACGTTCGCTGGTTGCAGCGCAGCGTAATACTCATCGGCTTCCCGCTTGCGTTGGTCAATGATCGTATCGAAGTCCGCGAATGGTTTTGCAGGCTCTGGCGGCGCATCTCGGTTGGAGTTATCACTTCCTCCATTGTTGCTGCTGGTGATGCAGGTCAGGCGTAGCCGTAGGGTGAGCGTGGCACCACTGGCGACTGTCCGCGTGTACAGTGCTGCCCCTTTCGTACCCACTCGCGCGTCATTCACGGCTTGGCGTTTGCCATGGACGAGATATTCGTGGAAGGCATCCTTCACATAGGGGGCAGCGTTTGGTACTCCAAAGAGTCGCTGCGTGTTCGTCTCATTATCGGTGAACAGCAGATCATCAGCCGCTTCGCAAGAGCAGAGATAGTTGCCCAGCGTGTGATGCTCTGTCTCTATAGAGAGTAGAGAGGAATGAGCTTGCTCTCCGTCGCCAAGCGGAGTCGTGTTGCCTTCTCGTAATAGCGGTTTCCTGTCATCCAGACCCCATGACCAGGTATTGCGAAACCATAGCGTAGGCAGGATGTGCAGAGTGGCTGACTCCGGACCGCGGTTGATGGCATTGATACGAATCAGTATGTCTTCGGGGGTTGCTTTCGCGTACTCTACAAACACATCGAAATAGCGGTCATCAGTAAAAATATCGGTATCTAGTATTTCAAATTCTGTGTCTTGCCTGCTGCGCCGCGCGTTCTCCTCTACCAGTTGCTGATAGGGGTAGGCCGCTTGAGGATACTTATAGAGCATACGCATGTAGCTGTGGGTCGGGGTACTGTCAAGGTAGAAGTACACTTCCTTCACATCTTCGCCATGGTTTCCTTGCGTTCCTGTCAAGCCAAACAGGCGTTCCTTGAGAATGGGATCCCGGTCATTCCAAAGAGCTAGAGCGAAGCACAGCCTCCCCTTATCGTCACTGATGCCCGCCAGACCATCTTCGTTCCAACGGAAAACACGAGATCGAGCCATGTCATGGGGGAAATACTCCCAGGCGGAGCCGTCGGCACTGTAATCCTCGCGCACCGTACTCCACGCGCGTTCGCTGAGATAAGGTCCCCAGCGCAGCCAGGGATCACCGTAAAATGGCAGACCTTGCTGGCTCTTGCGTTCATGTTCGCTATTGATGCGTCCAAATTCCATGCTTACTCCTCCGGTTCGTGTAGCGTTAGAGCGAAATCTTCCTGGCAGCGATCATCTGGCGCGAACTTTTCCGGCATCGCGCAGCCGCTCCAGCATCTGTAAGTGATCGCGCCAGTGAACTAAGTTATGGATCTGGTACAGATCAATCGAGCCGCCAAAAAATAAAAGGGCGCGCTTGGCCTGTGCCTCCCCCTCCTTGCTGGAGGGCGTCCACACTTTTGTCGCCACTATGGCCTGTTCGCGTCGCCCAAGCAGTGTCTCGCCCAACACGCGTTCGGCTTTGCCATACATGGGCGAGGAATCGAAAAAGTTGGCCCCCACCTGTAGTGCGCTATCAACCACAGCGTGTGCATTCTGCTCGGCTGTTGTGCCTTGCACATCAAAGGTCTGCCAGGTACCCATCCCGATCACAGGGATGGTCAATCCGCTTTTCCCCAGGGTGCGATATTCCATAGTATTCTCCTTCAGTAATCCAGTTGTGGAGGTGGTCCGATGTAGCGGGCGCGGTGGCGGATCACCTGGTTAGTCTGGTATTGCTCGATGCTATGGCCAATCCAACCAATTGTACGTCCGAGGGCAAAGAGTGCTATGGCTCCACCGGGCGGAAAATGTAACGCACGGGCGAGTGTGACGAGCCCGAAGAAAATCGTTGGGCGTTCGCCAAGCAGGGCATAGGTTTCCTCTGTAATACGCTGCGCAAGCAGTACCACGGGGGATTGCGGATAAGCTTGCGTAATCAGTTCAAGCAGGAGTTTTCCCCGTGGGTCGCCTGTTGGGTAGAAAACCGAGCCAAAGCCCGGAACCACTTCTCCAAAGCCGGGAATAGGTTCTCCACGTTTGAGCAAACTCGCCATGGACGAACGGTCGTTGGCAGGAGAATCGGTCTCTCGGAGAAATGCTTCTATCCGCTCTGTCTGTCCGGCATGTTTTACTCCTTGTAGGGCCGATAACCCGGAACAAACGACCGCGTACGGGGATGAGCCGGCTGAAGCAACACAGCGAGCAGTAAAGGTAGTGACATTGAGCTCCTGGTCGGCGCAGAGAATCAGCGCAGCCGTAGATCACGACACACCTTTTTGTTTTGTCTAGCATACTACATAATGATTGCCAAATCAATATAAATTGGGCTATTACAGGGCTATTTAAAAGTCAGCAGAGAGCCAAGCAAGAGGCGAACAGCCAGCAAAGGCTGAGCATCAAAGAGGCGCATCTGCTTGGGGACATTAGGAACGGCTAAGAAATCCATCATGGCCAGCAGAAAGCTGTTGAGGATG
>JBBQXY010000014.1:0-59114 GCA_038209195.1 Ktedonobacterales bacterium
CAGGCTTTTAGCCGGATTCGCGGCTATTTGTCCACCTTGCGCAAACAAGGATTCCCCCTTTTGTCGGCTCTGAAGGCGACTCTTTGCGGTCATCCTGTCCTTCCCTCATTTCAGTCATCTCTGCTGACCTGAGCTGTTACGGTGGCCTTCTGATAGCACCTACAGTTCTACTAATAGAAGTGGCTGCTGCCATTTCCAGACGTACTGGAGAAGGTACCTTGGCACGTGAAGCTGTAAAAGTGTTAACTTCTGCCAGCTCAATGCAATTGATTCCAATGGATTCCACTCTCGTGCAAGTGGCAGTTAGTGTAGCTGCTGACCTCCAATTACGTGCTGGTGATGCTATCTACGTAGCGGTGGCGCGTAATATGAACATTCCTTTGGTGAGTTGGGACAAAGAACAACTACAAAAGGCGAATATCAACTCACTGGCGTATACACCAAGCGAATACATGTCTCAAAAGAAAACCCCCGAAGAAGAATGATTATGCTTGAGAAACGGAGGGCTATTTATGGGCATAACGACGAATGGCCTGTCTTACTGGCAGGCGGAGACCTCTGACACCCCACTGCTAGATGTGACCATTGGCGACTTGTTAGATCGGCGGGCGGCAGAGTTGCCCACGCACGAAGCCGTGGTCTATTCTTGTTATCCTGAATTGGGCGGAGCCGTGGATATTCGCTGGACGTACAGCGATTATAGTGCGCTTGCCAGTTCGGTGGCGCGTGGCCTAATAGCTCTTGGTTTGCACAAAGGCGAACATATCGCCATCTGGGCCGCTAATCTCCCCGAATGGCTTCTCTTATATATGGCCGCCGCCAAAGCAGGTTTGGTGTTGGTCACGATCAATCCTGTTTTGCGTGCGCAGGAGGTGGAGTACATCCTCAAACAGGGAGATGTTAGCGCCCTGTTCTTCATGGGAAAGGTACGCGAACACGACTGTCTGGAGACCGTGCGCTCCCTAACAACAGCAGGAGCTCGGCACGGTGAAGTCACCAGCGAACGCTTGCCCGTACTGCGTTACACATGCCTGGTAGGCGCGACTCCACCTGGATTGCTGGAGCAGGAGGGATGGAGGCCAACGCTGTTCCGTGAGATGGTTGCCGCAGGTATGTCGGTTAGCGAAGCAGCTTTCAAGGAGCGGCAAGCCTCTGTCGTACCCGCTGACCCCGTCATGATGCAGTATACTTCTGGCACCACGGGCTTTCCCAAGGGTGTCGTGCTATCGCACCACAACATACTCAATAACGCTATGGCTTTCGCGAAGTGCTGGGGATCGCGTCAGGAGGATCGTGGCTGTACCGCTATGCCATATTTCCATGTCGGAGGGTGCGTCCTGGCTGTGCTGGGCTCCATCTGTGTTGGTTCAACGATGCATCCGATGATCGCCTTTGATGCACACAAGATGCTGCAAATCATCAACGCAGAACATTGTACAACCCTTGGTGGCGTACCCACCATGCTGCTAGCTATGTTGCAGCACCCCGAATTTGGCAAGTACGATCTCTCATCTTTGCGCACCGTGGTCAGCGGCGGCTCGCCGGTTCCCGTCTACCTCATGGAGCAGGTGAAAGAAAAAATTGGGGCGGATGTGGCAATCGTTTTTGGTATGACCGAGGCCAGTGCTGCTATTACGTTGACGCTGCCGAACGATTCCTTTGCCTTGAAATCGTCCACGGTCGGCGTCCCTCTACCCTATACCGAAGTGAAAATTATTCATCCTGGCTCTGGTGAAGTGGTTCCGCATGGCGAAAGGGGCGAGTTGTGTTGTCGCGGCTACCTGGTCATGCAACACTATTACCATATGCCGGAGAAGACCGCCGAAACCATCGATAGCGACGGCTGGCTGCATAGCGGTGATCTGGCCACGATGAATGAGCACGGCTATGTTAACATCGTTGGACGGCTCAAGGATATGATTATTCGTGGCGGCGAAAACATTTATCCGCTCCAGATCGAGGAATTCCTCATTCGCCATCCCAAGATCGCCGATGTGCAGGTACTGGGCGTTCCCGACAGATTCTTTGGCGAGGAACTGCTGGCGGTGGTCATTCCCAAAGAGCCTTTGACCGAAGATGAGTTGCGGGCCTATTGCAAAGGGCAGATCAGTCATCAGAAAATACCACGCTACTTCCAGTTTGTCGATGCCTTCCCAATGACGGCCAGTGGCAAGGTGCAGAAGTTCGCGCTACGCCAGAATGCCATCAAGTCTTTAGGGTTGGAGCAAGAAGCGCAGATCAAAACAGCATGAGGTAGAAGGCAATGCTCTAAATGATGTATGGTAAGAAAAGCAGAAAAGTCGTCCCACGCGCCCACTGCAATAAAGTGCAATGGATTGCAGTGCTAATTTGCTGCGTTTTGTTGCTGGGTGGCTGCTCATCGGCGCCTGACAACTCTAAAGATGCATCCCTTACTCCTACATCAACAGCACAAGTCATTAATCTCATGCCCCAGCCAACTACTCCGCCGCTGACCGATAACCAGCTAGCAATGCACATTGTGCAGAATATGAGCCTTGCGCAAAAATTGGGGCAAATGGTCATTGTCGAGTTCTATGGTGCTACGTTGAACAGCGATCTCAGCCAGATGATCCAGGGCAACCAGATCAGCGGCGTCTTGATCGAGAACAAGAATGGCAATGCTCAATCCCGCACACAACTGGTCTCGCTCAATGCAGCGATGCAGAAAGCTGCCCCCACACCACTCTTTATCACTACCGACTTTGAAGGTGGGCTGGTGAACGAGTTGCGCCAGATCACTGGCGAACGCATCTCCGAACAATCAATCGGCGCGACTGGCAACCCCACCGTGGCCTACAATGCCGGACGTAGCGCGGCAACAGATCTAACCTCGTTGGGACTGAACGTCAACTTTATGCCCATCGTCGATGTCTTGACCAATCCCAACAATCCCGGCCTACCCATGCGTACATTTGGCTCCGATCCCACGCTGGTCACAAACATGGGTCGTGCCTATCTCAAGGGGTTAACCGATGGCGGAGTGATTGGCTGTCTCAAACATTTTCCGGGGCTGGGCAGTGCCAACCTCGATCCCCATCTTGCACTACCCACTATGAATCGCAGCCTGGCAACCCTAAACGCCGTTGACTTGGTCCCCTATCGCACGATGATCAACGAGGGTATCGTGCCAATGGTCATGGTAACACATATCCTCAACCCACAACTTGACCACAACTTGCCGACCTCACTCTCACCAAATGTGGTCACAGGCCTTTTGCGCAAGCAACTCAACTTCCAGGGCGTGATTATCAGCGATACGCTCTGGATGGGAGGCATCAGCAATACCTATAGCCTGGCACAAGCGGCGGTGCTAGCCGTAAAAGCGGGAACAGATTTGCTGCTCGGCCCGCGCGGTCTGGCCGATACCCAGCATATGATTTATGGCTTACAGCAGGCCGTCATGAGCGGTCAGATCTCCCAGGCCCAGATCGATGCCTCCGTTACCCGTATTCTGACCATGAAGCTCCACTACAAAGTGCTCCCCCATGATAAAGCCCTGCAACTAGCACGCAATGCTGTCAATGTGGGCGTAGGAGCTATTGCACCGAAGAGCGAAGTTACAGGGGTAGTGGCAGTAAACGGCGATGAGGATGTGAGAAGAGAATAAAAGAACGATATAGCACACCACTAGACAATCACCCATCCCCCTGCTAGGATTAACTATATATCTTTGACAGAAAGGACACGCGCTATGACGCAATTAGAAACGTATATTACGGAAAACGAGGGGCGTTTTCTCGAAGACTTGAAGGGGTGGTTGCGCATCCCTAGCATCAGTACGCTACCGGAGCATGCAGGCGATATTCGCCGGGCGGCGGAATATGCTGCCGATCAATTAAGGCAGATGGGCTTTGAGCATGCTGAGCTTATTCCAACAGAGGGCCATCCTCTTGTCTATGGCGAGTGGCTACAGGCCAGCGGCAAACCAACACTGCTCATTTATGGGCATTATGATGTTCAGCCGGTGGACCCGGTGAGTCTCTGGCTTTCACCACCGTTTGAGCCAACCGTGCGCGGCGACAACCTGTATTGCCGGGGAGCCTGTGATGACAAAGGGCAGACCATGCTGGTGCTCAAAGCTTTAGAAGCATTGATGGCGGTCAATGGGGCATTGCCCGTCAATGTCAAAGTGCTCATTGAGGGAGAGGAAGAAGCTGGTGGCGAATCCATCGCCCATTATGTCAATACGTATCCAGAACGATTGCAGTGTGATGCATCCTTAATTTGCGATACGGGCCTTCCAGCTAAGGATATTCCCGCCCTCATCTATGGCTTGCGCGGCATTATCTATACCGAGGTTGAGGTTCACGGGGCGCAACGCGACCTGCATTCGGGAGAGTTTGGTGGCGTCGCCCCCAATCCACTGCACGCGCTGGCACTCATCATTGCAGGGCTGAAAGATGCCGAAGGGCACATTCATATTCCCGGATTGTATGACAAAATGCACAAGCCGACAGCCGAGGAACTGGAATTCTGGAATGCAGACCCACTCCACATCAACGAGTCGCTGCTGCACGAAATGGGCGTCTCACAGTTCACGGGCGAGGCAGAATATTCCCCCATGGAACGGATGTGGGCGCGTCCCACGCTGGAAGTGCATGGCATCATCGGCGGTTTTGTTGGTGAGGGTGCTAAGACAGTCATTCCTGCCGTGGGCAAAGCCAAAATCAGCCTGCGTCTGCCACCCGAATTGAAATCAGAAGAGGTATTCACCCTCTTCGAGCGACAGGTGAAAGCCCTTGCACCAGTGGGTGTCGAGGTCACCGTCCACAATGTGCATGGTAGTGAAGGCGTCATGGTTTCGCCGGATTCGCAGCCCATGCGGGCCGCGGCGGCAGCATTGCAAGAGGTCTTTGGGCGCGAACCCATCTTCATTCGCGAAGGTGGCTCTATTCCCATAGCGGCGATGTTTAACGAAATCCTGAATGTGCCGGTAGTGCTGATGGGCTTTGGCCTGCCCGATGATAACCTACACTCGCCCAATGAAAAATATTCTCTGACCCAATTTTACAGGGGTATCCGCACCGTGGCGAGCTTTTTGCAGCGTTTAGCACAACCATAACATAGAAAGGAAATTTCTCGATGGCAGATGCAGTGACAGCCTATCTCGATGAACACGCTGGAGAGGCTCAGGCATTGTTGGAGCAGCTTTGCCGCCAGCCAAGTGTAGCGGCACAAAATTGGGGTATGGCTGAGATGGCAGATATGGTCGAGTCCCTGCTAAGCGAGGTGGGTTTTTCGACGCAGCGACTGCACGCGGAAGGTGCGCCAACCGCCATTTATGGGGAACTACGCGGTCGCAGTCCTTATACTATTCTGCTCTACAATCATTACGATGTGCAGCCACCAGAGCCATTGGAATTGTGGCACTCGCCCGCCTTTGAGCCAACCGTGCGCGATGGAAATTTATACGCCCGCGGCGCATCAGATAATAAAGGTGAAATTGCCGCTCGTCTGGCCGCCATTCGCGCCCTGCGCGCAACGATTGGAGAATTGCCCATCACCTTGCGCTGGATTATCGAGGGCGAAGAGGAGATCGGTAGTCCGCACTTTGGGGCCATAGCTGAGAAGTACGCGCCTCTGCTACAGGCCGATGGCTGTTTTTGGGAGGGCGAGGGCTTTGGTCCAACCGGGCGTCCGGAATTGCTGCTGGGTACCAAGGGTTTGCTCTACATCCAACTCGATGTGCAGGGCACTGGCATTGATGTCCACTCTGGATCGGCCCCGATGCTGCCCAGTGCCGCGTGGCGCATGGTGCAGGCTCTCGCCACATTGCGCACTCCCGATGGGCATGTACGCATCCCAGGCTTCTATGATGCCGTTCTTCAGCCATCAGAGGCTCAGTTAGCCGCTATTGCCGATCAACCCAATATGGATGCAGAACTGCGTGCAGCTTTCAAAGTAGACCACTTTGTCGATGGCCTCTCAGGAGCGGCCCTGGCTGAACGACAATGCTTTACCCCGACCTGCAATATTGCCGGACTGGTCAGCGGCTATACTGGGCAGGGGTCAAAGACCGTGCTACCGGCAAAGGCCATGGCAAAAATCGATTTCCGTCTCGTCCCTAACCAAAAGCCTGAGGATATTCTTGCCAAGCTCCAGGCTCACCTGCATGCCGAGGGTTACGATGATATCACTGTTACCGTCTTCGGTAGCGCGGAGCCAGTGGTAACACCCATTGACGAGCCACTGGTGCGACGTATCGAGGCCATCGCCGCCGGTTACAATGGCCAGAAGGCCTCGATCAATCCTATTGCTGGCGGGACGTTGCCGCTACTTGGTCCACTGCGTCGCTACGTGGGAGTGCCAGGACTCTCAGTACCGGGGAATCCAACTTACTGGGCCAATGGCGCACACGCCCCCAACGAACACGTCCGCCTCTCTGATCTACAGGAGGCCGTGCGCTTCAACTGCTATATGTTCCAGGCCTTAGGACAATAAAAGCACAAAAGAGGAAGAGACCAGACGTGAATTCGCGCCTAGTCTCTTCCTCTTTTGTATTTATTTTAATCCTTGTTCGTCGGCGATCCTGGTTAGTTCGTTGCGTACTTCCCATAGTTCAGGATAGAAGACATCTTTCAGTGTGCGCTCCAACATCTCCATCGGTGTGCCGCCAGTGCCGATAGAGCCTGGGCCAATCATGCGCTGTGCCAACTTGAGGTGCTGGGAGCGAAAGATTTGAAACACCTCATCGTAATCGGTCAATGCTTCGGCAAATGCTAACAGCAAAGGATGTTGGTCTCCATGCATGTAAACGTCAATTAAAGCAACCTGTTCGTGCGCCAATACATTTGCGAAATCGTCCCAGAGCAGCGGCGAAAGTTCCATGAGGACGTGAAAGCCAGGTGAATCCGTACCAGCCCCATCATCCAATACCTTGCGGAAGCCATGAAAATCCCAAGGGGACATCGTTTCCAACATGCGTAAGTTGTCCAGCATCAAGTATTGAATGCGAATGACACGCTGCATCAAGTGGACAGCTTGGTACATGGTAAACTGTTGCAGCAGAGTACGAATGCTACGGATTTCAAAGGCCGCTTCTTTCCACCACAGTTCAAAGACCTGGTGGACGATTTGAAACTGTAGCTCGTCATGGTGTACTAACTCATCATCTGGCTTTTGTAGCGACAGAAGTTCTTCGGTGCGCAGATAGCGTTCGTAGACGCTCTGGCCCGGCGCATTTTTCGAGACATGTGGATGAACCTGTTTAACCATTAGTGGTTTCCCTCTTCTTTGAAGGATGCTCCTCTGCTATTGTACAGTGTTCAGTTTTTTGTGGCATCATTGCCCAACTTCAGTAGATACTGCTCAACTTCTTCAGGAGTTTGTAAAGCAAATAGCGTACTCATGATTTGATTGAGGAGTACTACATCTGTAATGGAGCCAATTTTCTGCTGTGCCTGAACGACCAGCTTCGGGAAACGCATCTCCACATAAATCATCAACGTTTGACGCAAACCTTGCTCAATCCCTTGCTTTCGACCTGTCTCAAGTCCCTTTTCCAGTCCTTGCTCCAACCCCTGCTCCAACCCTTTTTCCAGTCCTTGCTTAAGTCCTTGCTCGATTCCCTTTTCCAGGTACTCTTGTCCAATCTCTTGATACACCCAGGACTCCCGCAACAGATCTTGATACATCTTGAACCTCCTCTGGAACCCTTCTCGTTCCGCTTCTGTCTTAAAGACCAATCCTCCCATGACCCGCACCATTGCCAGCACATCATACGCTTTCGCATCGGCTAACCGCTCGATCAGCGCACTGATCACCTCGGGCTGTTTCCCGTCCCGCGTCAACGTCACTAACGGCCAGACTCCCACCTCCATCTGCAAGATCGTCTCCGCCTCTTGCTCCCACACTTTCACGATCTCATAATAAAAGTGACAGACCACTTCGTCGTCCAGAAACGTCCGGTGATACGGCGAGGTCGGAATCTCTCCCGTATCGATCAAGTAGATCACCGTGCTGGCAACTGGCAGCTTGTATTGGCTAAACGCCATCACATTATAGACCAGTAAGCGTTCCGCCATCTCGGGGTCGTGATACGTTTGAAATTCGATGTGCCACAGCCCTCGCTTCGTTCCCTTCGTCACCTGTAAGAGTGCATCCGCAAAGCGATGCTGGTTTTTCAGTTCCACGTTCTCCGCGCTGATGAATGTGGCATCGGAGATCAGCCAATTGACAAAATGCTCAGGATAGGCCCCGACCATTCTTTTCATTATACTATCCCATGGCCCTGCCATACCAATGGTTCCCCTTCCCATGTGTATTCTCATCTAAGTGTACCATACCTCGTCCGGCCTGTCGAGTGGCTTTGCAGCACTTCGCATGGCTTATTTATTTGTCTCTCGGTCTGGCACTCTAGTATCCTTTTCCGCAGAACTTGGGACTTATACTATAGATAACAGAAAATAACAATAACGCGGATAAGGTGCAATGGAAACGCTACATTCATTGGTGACTGCCGCTCAACGTGGGGATAGGGAAGCGTTTGGAGAAATTGTGAGACGCTTTCAAGCTATGGCCTATGCCGGGGCATACGCCATGGTAGGTGATGCACAACTGGCAGAAGATGTCGCACAGGAGGCTTTTATGGAGGCCTATAGCAACCTGCCGAAACTGCGTGAAGCGGCAGCCTTCCCTGGCTGGTTCCGGCGCATCATCTTCAAGCAAGGTGATCGGTTGCTACGCGGCAAGCGTGTTACCACCATGCCACTCGTTGCCGCTTGTAATATGCCGCTGACGGAACTCAATCCAGCACTCCTCGTCGAGAGGTGCGAGCTAAGCGAGACGGTGCGATATGCGGTCGATGCTCTTCCGGAACATGAGCGTATCGTGACGATCCTGTTCTATAGCACCGGCTATACCCTTAAGGAGATCGCGGATTTTTTGGAGCTGCCAGTGACAACCGTGAAAAAACGGCTTCATGATGCGCGACAACGCCTGAAAGAAGATTTGCTTGAGTTAGTCCGCGAATCGCTACACGAGCGTTCCCATTCCAGTAGCGCTGATTTTCCTGCAAGGGTACAATTGCTCATCGCAGCACGCACTGGCGATATCGCTTGGAGCAAGAAGCTGCTCAATCGACAGCCTATGCTCATCAATATGCGGGCAGAACGAGGCGATCAGGTTGCGCCATTGTGTACGCTCATCTCACCCGGACATACCGCCCTACACGAAGCGGCAGCTAACGGTCACACGGCCCTGATCGAGGTACTTATCGAATATGGAGCAAATATCAATACTATGACCAGCAACGGCATGACGCCCCTGCATACCGCGACGCTGCACCATGCCCAGGCCGTAGTGAAACTTTTAGTAGCGCATGGCGCGAACGTGAACACAATGTTCGCCAATGGTCACACGCCTTTGCATTGGGCAACAATAAAAGGCTATGCGGATATCGTTGCATTGCTCCTTAGTGCTGACGCGAATGTCAACGCTCAGAGCAATGGAGGGCGAACGCCACTCCATTGGGCTGCACTCAAAGGCCACGCCCTGCTAGTCAAGCTATTATTGGCACACGGCTCGGACAGCTCTGCCCGCGACGAGTTAGGACACACGCCCCTCGCTTGGGCAATAGAGAGAAGGCACACAACCGTAGCAACCCTGTTGCGGAAAACAACTTAGGGTAGATTCCCCACACTTAAAGAAAGAGAATGATCATGAATACACAAATGCCCAACAGCATTCCCGTCGGCACATTGGCAGATAACAGTACACACAAAGCAGTAGATGGGCAGATTGTCTTCAGTCGCATCCTGGCAAAGCAGGCTTTGTGGCCAGCCATTGATCGCTTTTCTACGCGGTCACACCTGCTGGAAAGCGGTTTTGTCAGTGCTGAACATGTGCAGGTCGCGCAACACGTCAAGCAATTGCTGCAACAATACGCTGAGTTAGAACAACAAGCTGGCGCCGAGCAACTCTCAGTTGCCGATCAGCAAGTATGGCAGCGTGCTACGAAAGTGCAGTTCTTCCTGACACAGCCTTTCTCGGTCGCGGAAGCCTATACAGATATTCCTGGAGAATACGTACCAGTAGAAGAGACCATCAGAAGCTTCAAAGCACTATTAGAGGGTCGCTACGATGCAGTGCCGGACAAAGCCTTTTACTTCGTCGGCACGATTGACCAGGTTCTGGCGAAAGCCGGGAAAGTATAAAGATGGGATGGTGGGAACTTGGCGTTCCCACCATCCCATCTTTATTTCTCTTGTAAAAACTCGCGTACGATCTGGATGGCTTGTTCGGTATCGTTGCCCTCGAGCCAGACGATGCGCGTATCTTTGCGGAACCACGTTAACTGTCGCCGTGTAAAATCGTGAATAGCATATTTCAGACGTTCGGTCATCTCCTGCTCGGTGGCAAACTCGCCGCGCAACCAGCGACTGATAAAACGATATTCTAGCCCCAGAGCTTCTAAGCGTGCATGGCTGACGCCTTGCTGTAGCAGGTCACGTACCTCTTGCACCATACCTTGCTGCATGCGTTCGTCAACGCGCTGGTCGATGCGTTGGTAGAGCACGGCACGCGACCACTGGATGCCCAATAAGAGGCTGCGATAAAGCGG
This sequence comes from Ktedonobacterales bacterium, assembly GCA_038209195.1. Taxonomy (GTDB): domain Bacteria; phylum Chloroflexota; class Ktedonobacteria; order Ktedonobacterales; family Ktedonobacteraceae; genus JBBQXY01. The sequence goes on from JBBQXY010000014.1 coordinate 10,583, forward strand.
TGCGGCTACACGCCGTTGTGCCGAAAAGGGTTTGCCAGAGGTCAGGCACACTTCAAGGGCGCGAATGACGCGACGAGGATTGTTACGGTCAATGACCGCCGCACTCTGGGGGTCTAACTCCTCAAGCTGAGCCAGTAGTTCGCTCAAAGGATGTGTTTCAAGTTCCGCCCGTAAGGCAGGTTGCGGGGGAATGGCGGGAATATCCAGGTTATCTACCACCGCCTGGATATAGTGCGGTGAACCGCCAACCAGGAGCGGTTGTTTGCCACGCGCTATACAAGAGTTAATGGCAGAGATAGCTTGCCGCTGGAATTGCGAGACGGTATAGACTTCTTCCACGTCGGCAACATCTAACAGATGGTGCGGCACAAGGGCTTGTTCTGCCAGCGTCACTTTAGCCGTGCCGATATCCAAGCCACGATAAACCTGACGTGAATCAGCCGAGACAATCTCGCCATCGAAATGCTGGGCCAAAGTTATACCCAACGAACTTTTGCCAGAGGCGGTGGGGCCAAGAACGACAATCAGTGGTGGTGTAGTATGCTTCACTGTTTTCAATTATTCTGTTGGAGCAAGCGATCAAGCTGCATAACGAAGGCAACCGAGATGCCAATACTCCCCGCGATCCCAAGCAACGTAAAGCCACTCGGAGGGAAACCAATCGTCAGGATAAAACCGAGAAAACTGCCCACAAGCACAGCAACAACCATCACTGGTCGACGCATATATTCCATGGCAAAGAGCAAGCGCGCGATGATCTTCTCACTGACAGAGACACTCGTGCTAAAGCTACTCCACAGCGCGGCAAGCAAGAGCATCACCGCTAACTGCAAGGCCGGTAGCCTATTGTGGAGGAAGGTTACCCAGAGCAGTTCAATAGCTCCGAGCGGAAACAGCGTTGTATACAGGCCAGTGCAGAGGCGACTGAGCATCTCTTGCACTCTCAAGTGAGGATGCCAGTTGACGGCTAACGCCCCAATGGGAGCAAACACCGCGATGCCTAGCAGGACCACGATAAACCAAGCATTGGGCGGCAAGATGGACTGGTGTGCCAGCAGTGGCAACCTTGCCAGCACCGTATAAAACAGGCTCGCGATCATAAACGCGGCAAACACGGTCAAGCCGCGCTGGAGCCAACGCTGTTGCAACGGCGAAGTTTGCAAGGGCTCCCAGCCGCGAGAAGACGCGTTTGGGCCACCGGAGTAGAGGCCATATTTCTTCATGTACTCGTTGTATTGCTCGTTGCTATAGCGCGTGTTGGTTGGCGCATTGCTATCCTTGGCAGCGACGTTGGCAGGCGGAGCCATGCGCATACTCCCATTCGCCCTGGCCAGAGGGATGTCGTCCTCTTCCTCTTCTTCCTCTACCTCCTCATTATCATCATCTTCCTCAAAAAATGCACTGCGCGAGGGAACGTTCGTGCTGGGCCTGGTAAAAGTAGAAATATTGCCGCGTACATCGACCTCGACCCGCACAGTGATATCTTGCTCTTCGTCATCCTCATCGGGAATGACAAAAATTGTCCCTGTATAATGCATCGAACCGCGCAGGCGGGTGGCATCTATCTGAATGCTCACGTCCGTGCGTGTTCCGGCAAAACTTGCCCGATCGAGCACCATCCATTCAGCAGACGCGGCGATAGTGCCACGGACAACGTTGCCTCGATTGCTTGTAATGGAGAGCAGCAGGGGTTCTGAAAAACCACTTTGTACCTCGCCAAAATGAAGAATACGTGGTTCGACCTCGATGTCTACCACCGGAACGCGAGTTATGCGCCCGCGATTGCTGCTCCCTGCCTCCTGGAGGGGTGGGAGAGATGGTGGTATGATAGCAGCCAACCCACTCTGACTACTCTTACTCATTGCTTTCGCTTTGCCAGTAGTGGTGCGAATATGCATGCTGGGGCCAAGTACGGCCTGCATAAATTGTTCTACTACAGCCTGAGGATCATTGACTGTCGCGCAAATAGCTTTCGTGGTCTGCGCCAGTGTCGTCTCACCAATCCCTTCCAGCCAGGTTTCAATCTCGCCAGAGAATAAGTAGTCGGCAGCCTCGTCCGGAAAACGGCTACACAGTTCGGTTAGTTCTTCCGGGTTCGCGGCCTGTTCCCCATTTTCAAAGACAAAGGTGCCTTCACCAAGCAGAGCGCGGCGGAAGGCCTCCGCGGTCTGGAAGCGATCTTCTGGTTTCAGGGAGGCCGCTTTTTCCAACGTGCGTGCGACATGGAGCGAAATACCGGGGTTGACGGCATGAACATCTTGCAAACCAAAGCCCTTTTCGGAGAGGGTGTTGGTCAAAAGTTGAAAGAGGGTCATCGCCAGGGAGTAAATATCCGAGCGTTCATCGGTCTGGGCTTTGCCATATTGCTCCGGGGGAGCGAAACCAGGCGTACCGAGCAGTTGCGTATCCTGCGAACTGGCAGTGCGGAAGAAGCGGGCGATCCCAAAGTCGATCAGTTTGACGCGCCCATTGCGCATCAGCATGATGTTGCCGGGCTTCAAATCGCGAAAGATAATTGGTGGATGCTGGCTATGCAGGTAGGTCAGGACCTCGCAGAGTTGCTTGGCCCATGCCAGGACGCGACGTTCAGGAAAAGGCCCATGATTGTGTTCCAAGAACGAGTCCAGCGTCATCCCATCGATATATTCCATCACCAAGAAATGCCGCGTCCCTTCGGTAAAAAAGCCCGAAAACGTGGGGAGATTGGGATGGTTCAATCCAGCGAGCATCCTAGCCTCTGTCTTAAAATTCTGCACTGCCTTCGCACGGTCTTCTGTCGGCACCATCGAAAGGCTCATCTCTTTGATGGCACAGTTGGTCTGCCGCTTTAAATCACGCGCCAGGTAGACAGCTCCCATACCGCCATGGCCAATCGTGCGCTGGATCAAATAGCGTTTTATTAAGAGCGTTCGGCTCTCTAAATGTCCCGTCTGTGTATTTTTTGGGCCATGCTGTTGGTTGATGACGTCCCTCCGTTTGTCTGGTATCGCGCAGGTTGATGTATCGCTCCCATGCCCCAGTATAGCATACAGTTTATAGGAGATACTACCTATAATGAACTGTATTTGTACAGGATGTTCCATGAGCATGGTACAATCGTCTCGTACCCAGTTTTTTATTAAAGAGAGTGGTGGATGTATGGCAAGTGAGTACGTACGGCAGAGACTTTTTCAATGGTTCATGCTCAGTATGATCATCTTTAGTATTGGGGGTGGGGTAGCCCTGCTCGTGGAACAGCAGCAAACGAGTGCAAGGGCTACCGACGCTCTTGCTCAATATAACGATATTGGAGTGTCCGGTCCACCAACATTGTCGGCGGCGACGATGGATGCTATTTTTACTCGTGCTGGTAGTCCAATGGCGGGTACTGGGAAGGCCATCGAACAGGCTTCCCGCCAGACTCATATCGACGATGCTTTTGCTATGGGCGTCTGGTGGACTGAAAGCAACGATGGAGCCGCGGGAGTAGGGCTATCAAATCGCAATCCAGGTAGTGTACGCGGTAGCTTCGGCTATCCCGCCGATCGCAGTGGCTATACGATTTACCCCTCTTACACTGCCGCCGTTGTCTATTGGTTTAATCTGTTGCGCAACAACTATGTCAATCGCGGCCTCAGCACCGTCTATAGCATAGCGCGCCCTTACGTGGGTACTACCAGCTATCCACTATGGGCAGGTAAAGTCATCGCTTTACTGTGGAATTATCGCGGTATTGCACCTCCACCACCTGCCGTCACCCCGCAGCCAAAACCAACCATCAGTCCCTCTTTGGTGGCTATTAAAAAGGCCAGGGATCATAAACTCAACACGTTGCTGCAATTGCTTTCCGATGGCAACGCTCGCCCCGTGTATTCACAGGGATTGTCGCAAGAAGCGTCACCACCAGCAACAACGCTAACCATATCACAGGAGAACAGCGCAACGCTACCCGCTTCTATCGAATTTGCGATGCTATCCCTGGGGCTTTTGCTAGCGGCAGTGATCGCCCTCTTTGCTTACTTCAAATTACCTGTAACCGATCGGCGTATAGCTCTCCCCGTATACAAGAACGAGATAGAAATTACGCGAGCAGCATTTGACTATACGCCAACCACGGAGAATCTTCCCTTGCGGCCAACGTCAACGCCAATCCCTCTTTCTGCAATTCCCATCTCCGGGTGCCAGCCACGGGTAACGGATGCATTGCCAAGGCGCGTCAAACTCCTATCAGCTTACGGCGATACCGAAAACCGTGTACCTGCCGCACTCGACAGCAACCAACCATAGGGCGCGCACCCTGTCCGGGGGACAGGTAATAGCAGGGAATAATCGGCCCGTGTCCTCATCGATTCGGGCCGATAAATCGGCGGTGGCGGCGATAAATCGCGCCCTACGCTTGCTTGTTGTATCCATTTGTGGGGCGGTACTACTACTATTCTACAGCCATCGTCTCTGCTACTGGAGCTACCACTTCGTTTGATGTATCCTGTTTATTGGGCAATACAGAATCGAAAGGTGATAGCATCTGTATGGTGGGGACAACTGGCAGGTTGCTCTCGACAATGGCACCGCCATCCAAATAGAGATGATAGGGGAACATCGCCGGATCAAAAGCGCTACTGTGCGAAACCAGTAAGATCTGTTCAAAGTGCTGACCGAGTATTTCGCCAGTTACAACGTTGACCAGCGACTGTGTACGTTCACGGTCAAAAGAGCTCAGTGGCTCGTCTAACAACACAAAGCCAGGAGCAGTACCCAGTTCGCGTGGGAGTGCGGCAATGGCGAAGGCGAGGCGCAAAGCCAACGAGAGTTGGTCAGCAGCCCCACCGGAAAGAGCGGACTTGGGAACGTATTCACCGGCAGCAGTATCCCAGACACTCAGTAAAAATGAGCCGCCGCTGATTGTCCCTTCTTCCTCCTCGGTGCGCAGGTGGACATCGTGGTAGCGTCCACTGGTCAATAGAGGAAGGATTTGTTGCATATAGTGTTCGGTATGCGGCTGCATTTTTTGCAGCAAGCGTTCGCTGGCGGCATTCAGCAGCAGGTTGCCATGTTTCTTCGTCTGATAGTTGCGCTCCTGTTGCTCTAGGCGCAAACGAGCTTGTTCCACATCCAATTTGGCACTACCCGTCTGCAATTGCGTACTCAAGGCTAGTTCCTGCTGTTCCAGTTGCACCAATTCTTGCTCACAGGTCTGTCGTTGCTCTTCAAGGCGTTTGCGGTCCTGCGGGTTATATTCGCTGACCAACGGCCAAACAGCCACGATGCCCGTAAAGGTATACTCTTTGGTAATCGGGCGACTACGCTGGAGCAGCAGGGTCGTAATATGCTCGCGCACCTCCTCGATTTCCTGATGACAGAGGGCAATTTTGGCCTGTGAGGCGCGTTCCTGCATCTGCAATTTTTCCAGTTCCGCCAGCATGTCGCTCTCATTGGCATCTTTGATCTCTTGCTGACAACGTGTTCGCAATGCTACGAGGGCTTCGGCAAAAGGATTAAGGGGCACAATCCAGCTCCCAAGAGAACTGCTAAACTTGGCAAGTCGATTATAGTGGCTGGAAAGTACATCCTGACAATCTTTGAGCTGAGCCGTATAGCTATCGCGACGGCCCTCTAGTTCGATGCGTTGACCGAGAGTGAAATTCAGCGTCTCCAGTTGTTTGTGGGCAATCCCTTCGGCATTACTGATAGCTGCTTGCCCGAAGGTTACACCCAGAGGTTTGACACGTTGACGCAACGAATCCTGTAAGTTTTGCAGGGCATTGCGCAATGTTAGTTGCTGCTCACGCGCACGTTCGATCTGTTGCTTCGGCTGCTGCGCCAGAAAACGCTCCTCGTGCTCGCTAATCGCACGCTGACGGGCCTGCAAGTCATCCAAGGCAGCCTGGTACTGCTTGATTTGTCCTGCCAATTCCGCGGTCATAGCAAGTTTACTGTCCAGGGCGACAAACTCGCCTTCGGTCACGTGAATAGCTTCTGTTACCGCCATTGCAAAATCTGCGCTGGCGGTAGAGAGAACACCGCTGGTAGAGGGAGCGAAATTGGGAATAGGCAACCCTTCCTGGCCAGCCAAGGCGGCTACTTCGTGTTGCTTGTCCTCAATAGCAACCCGATCTAAGCGCAGCTTATTTTCGATGTCATCCCAATCCTCTTTTTTACGCTGCTCCTCTACATGCGTTTGCCTCTCGCGCAAAGAAGCCATCGCCTCCTTGGTCGTGTTGAGCTTAGTACGTGCGTCCTCAGCAGTAACGCGTTTCTCGGTCACGCGCTGTTGCATATTAGATAAATCCTCGCCAGTATCAGCAACGTGTTGCAGAAATTGCTCAGTCTCCTCGCGGGATTGCGGTACTGTCCCACCCAGAGAGCGCAGCTCTTGCTCAACATGTGTCAGAGCCTCACGATTGCCACCCTGTTGCGTAGTCTGACGCACAACTGTTTCGCGGGCTGCGACCGCGATGCCAACCTCGCTAATAGCCTCTTGCATACGCTGATTGGTGATGAGTTTTTCTTTGCGCGTCTGCCTATAATGTTGCAAGCCGTAGCCAGTGCTGATCAGGGCAGCCAGGGCCAATAAGCCCAAGATCGAGGCAAGAATGCCTTGTTGTGAAGCAAAGAAAAGTGCCCCTATGCCCAGCACCAAGCCAAGGGCACCTATAACAATGGCGAAGAGTAACCACCGACTCATCATCTGCCTGACCGCTAGGTGCGAGACGGTCAACTTCTCCTGTTGCTGGTGCGCAATCCGCACGTGTTGTTCAGCGTCAGAGAGTCGTTGCGCAAGTTCTTTTAAGCGTCGCCATTCTTCCAACTGACGGCGAATGCTCAATTGGCGCACATAACTTTCTAGCGCGTCAACCTGTTGCTGAGTCTGTTGCACCTCAGCCTCTGCCGATGCGAGTTCGACCACTAGTGCGTCGCTATCCTTTTTGATTTTGGTAAGTTGCGCACTATTCTCTTCCGCTAGGTCTTGTTGCACCATGCGCTGTGTATAGACCTCTACGGCTGTGTGTAGAATGGTCATCTGCTCTTTGAGCCCTTGCAATCGCTGTAGACGGGACGCTAATTGGGGACGACTGACTCGCCGTTGCTCCTCTAATTCGTTGAAGGATTGGCGCGATTGTTCCAGTTGGAGCCGCCCATTAATTATTCTCTCCTCCAAGCCCGCGCTATCTTTCACAATTTCCTGGTGATTTTTTAGCTCTTGTTCCAGCACTTTGATAGTACCAACAGAGGCAAGAAGATCATTGGACATGCGCTCAAGCGTACCAAAGGAACGGGTCAGTTCGGCCAGTTCGTGGACACGTTTCTCCAGAATAGGAAGTTCTTCGCGTTCGCGGCGTTCCAATTCAGCGATAATGCGATTCAGTTCAGGCAGTTCATGCTGCGCCTCAGCTATGGTATCGTAGGCCGAGACGATCTCAGCCAAGGTGGCATCGGCCTGTCTCAATTGTTGCAAGCGATGTTGGCGGCTTTTGAGTTCTGAACGTCGTGCGCGAAGAGCGTCGAGCGACAGCTCTTGCTCGGCGATATCTGCTTCTTGCTGGCTAACCTCGACCAAGTCTTCCGAGACAGCTACGGCCTCCAGGGCCTCTTCAAGGCGGCCTAATTGTGTACTCTTCGTAGGAATGTGAGCCTGTATCTCAGCAAGTTTCAGACGCTCTTTTGACTCTTGTAATAGTTGCTCATCCCGAGGAGTGAGTTTGAATTTTTCGGTCAAACGCAGCATTTTTTCGAGCCCCAGCAATTTACGTACCGTCGTCTCTCTCATACTGCCGCGCAACTCTTCCAAGCGGTTCAACCCTTTTTGTTCAATGAAGCAGGAGTTGCGCAGAGACTCGCCATCCAGTTGTCCAAGCTCGTCAATGATACAGTCATTGGCGGTGTTGAGTTCGGTGATCGGATCTTCCTCAGGCATACCCAGCCTGCGTAACAGCAGCGAAATGGATTGTCCCTTGCCCCGCTCGATTACCCGCGTAATCGTCATCTCGGTAACACCAATCGAAAGGAGAAGGGTTACACACGCCTGTGGTGCGCCATAGAGAATCAAGTCATCAAGGCTGCGGTTCGCAGCCAATGGAGAGCCATAAAGAGCGAAATAGATACTTTCAAGGAGGGCGGATTTACCAGCTTCGTTAGGTCCCTGGATCAGGATGCTGCCGCGTTGGGGAAAGTGCAGGTTAATCTCTCGCAAGAGCCGGAAACGCTCAACCGTTAAATGCTTCAGTATAATCATCGAGATACTCCGTTCACCTGCTGGGGTGGATAAAGGTACAATGCATTGTACCCCTATACAGTATTGTTTCCATGTTATCTTCTACTTTTGGCCTTGTCCATTGCTGCCAATAGCTCTTCTTTTGTCACGCACAAAGATTTTTTCTCGACCGCATTGGGGGCTGCCGCGATCCATTCATCCGCCAGAGCGATCAGCTCTTCGCGGGGAGAAAACCGTTCACCTGTTCCCACGATGTTGGACACCTGCTCAGGCAAAATTTCCAGCTCACTATCGTCAATGACTAATGAAAAGCATACTTCCGCGCCGTATCGTCGTATCTGGTTGAGATCTAATTGATGATACTGGCTGCGTGTCAGTTCTCCCTCAAGGCGTAACTGCACCATAGCTTGCTTGTTGCACAGTGGACGCAACCGCTCAAGGATGGTTTCGGTAGGACCGCTCTTAGCAGACCCATCAGACTCGTTGACAGCACTATCGCTTGACCAAAGGTCGGCAGTGTGAAGCACCAGCCGCCCTAATGAGAGGGCATCAACAGAGATATGCTTACACCAACGCACGCCATCAGCGGCTAGTCCGAGAAAAACAAAGCCCGGCTCCTCAGCAGGATTGCCAAAATCGATATTCTGGGTAGCTCCAGCAATGACCACCTCACACGAACCAACACGCACATGGCGATAACTATGCTGATAGCCAGCCAGGATGTAACGGAACGCGGTTTGATTTTCAATACTAGCCCGACTCACTTGAGCGCGGGTATCCAACAGTGAAGTGTCTGCGGAGAGGCCTTCGATAGGTGCATGAAGCACGAGCAGCGGGATGGTGGCACGCTCAATATCATCGTGTACCCGCAAACGAGCCATTGGATCACCCTCCTGACCGGACAAGACACCAAGGCCACAGATACCTACTGACATGTCTCGTACAGTAAAGAGCACAGGTGTAAGCTCGACAGCAAGAGGAGCAAAGTAATGTAGCACCCCTAAATGATCATAACTGATTTGTGGAGCAGGGATTGTTTCCCCCAACCTGGACTGCGCATCCGTAGGCGTATCATGGGTACCGCCTAGGGCAAAGACGCGCACACCAGCATGGTGCAACTGGGCCAGCCGAGCTGCCACAAAGCTACGATCTAGCTCGTGCGGTGCCGTCGTATCAAAAAGGTCGCCCGCCTGCACAAACATGTCAACGCCCTGTCCTATCGCGAAATCAGTGGCCTGCTGAAAGGCACGGCGTAAGCGTTGCTGCTGCTCCTCACGCTTTGGGTTCTGCTGACCAAAGGACATATAGCCAAGATGGTTATCGGCGGTCAGCACAACAGTGATGCAATCGTCGCTACGCTTTGACTGCTCTACGATTCCATTTTGTTTGCTGGCACCTTCGTCATTCTGCTCTGTCATGTCACTCTCCGCATAAGATATACATGCTCTATCAAAACGAGTCTAACACAAACTGTGGCGTAACAAAACTAACCGGTCTATAAGAGGGACTATTTGGGGGATAGCAAGACAAATTTATATCCATGATACAAAAGTACCGATTGAGCCATAAGCCTAGACAGAGCTTCCATTTGCTATTAGTATGATATGAGCTTGCCATAACACTATGTCTAGTTGCACATTGCTGGATTTGAAAAGATTACAACTCGCTTACAACATAAACGTATCTATTAAAGGGAAAGATTTGCATGTTCGATAATGGGGGAACTCAGTGGTGGTAGCAGCACACTTTTATCGAGAACAAGAGACGCGAGGCGTCATTCTTTCGCTCGCGAAAAGCATCCAGGAACGAGATATCGTGACCTATGAGCATTCGCGTCGCGTGGCAACCTACGCGCAGCGCCTCTCTCGCTACCTCGGATGGAGCCGACGAGAAGCACGCGACCTCGCGCTGGCGGCCTTAGTTCATGATCTGGGCAAGACATGGATTGCCAACGACATATTGAATAAATCAGCAGCGCTATCCGAAGATGAACGCCGCACCATGGAGCGTCACCCGTTGATAGGAGCACGTATCCTTATTGGCTGCGATGTTCATCCTTTTTATGTAGAAACCGTTCTGCATCATCACGAAGCTTGGAATGGACTTGGCTATCCGACCGGACTGCGCGGAGAAGAGATTCCTCTGAGCGCACGCATACTGATGGTGGCAGACACCTTCGATGCCTTGACATCACAACGCCCATATAAAGCACCGATTTCAGATGAAGTAGCGCGTGAACGTCTAGTGCGCTCCTCTGGCCAGCAATTCGATCCAACTGTCGTCCAGGCATTCGTGCATTTGCTTGACACAACCCCTAATTTTAAAGTACTACAGCGTGTCTGCGCCCTCCCACAGAAAGCCACTCCGCGCCTGCGGTTTCTGAATGACATCAACTAGCGAACACTAGCACACACTATCGTTTGATTGTACAAACGCGTCGATGTTTCATGTGAAACACTGAGCATTGCACACTCATTGCGTACCTATAGTTTCGCTGTACAAACCCCACTTCGCGATCAATTGATTGTACGTTCCATCACTTTTTAGCGCGGCTAGCGTTGTCTGAATCGCCTCGGTTAAAGCATTGCTATCCTTGCGCACGGCAATTCCTTCAGTACTGGCATTGAGGAGCGAACTACCTAGCGCAAATTGGCCAAGATACAACTTTATCAAGTAATCGGTCGTGGCAGAGTCCTGAAAGGTCGCAACCACCTGTTGCTCAGCCAGTAATTGCACAAGGCTTAGCTGATTTTTTAAGACGGTGGCGGTGATGGCAGGTTTACCCATTTGCTGGCAAATAGCACTGGCATTTTCCGCATCTACCTGTCCGCGTGAACTGTCTTGCACGCCTATCACTTGCCCACAAAGATCGGTCAGGCTATGAATATGATGAGGATTACTAGCCCGCACCAATAGGGATTCACCAACGATAAGATAAGGGATAAGGTTAGCCTGTTGCTGTCTATCTGGCGTAATAGGAATGGAAGATATGGCTACATCATAGCGTTTGTTGGCCAGATCGCTGAGGAGCAAATCGATTTTGGTTGTGAGGATGTTGACCTTCAAACCCAAATGATGTCCAATGGCGGTAATCAAATCAATATCGAAGCCTTCGGCTTGTTGTGTTTTATCGTCAACGAACTCCATGGGAGGATGCGAGGTATCGCTAGCAATCGTTAGTGTGCCTGGCACCAGTAGACCCAGCGCATTATTTGTAGCACGAACAGTGGGCAAAGTAGCGCACGCGGAAAACAGGAATGAGCTGACCATCAACCCCATGATCCCCAGTATTGCCACCTTACGAAGCAGCACACTGCGTCCTTGCCACAGGCGAGAAGAATATAACATCAAAAATACCCTCAATAGAAAAACTGTCATACTTGCTGACCAACCTCAAGATACAGGTAGTGTAACACAGCCCGTGAAGAGGGTACAACCGAAATATATCTGCTCCACGACGAACCCCTATTGCGTCACAAATTGCTCACATTTTCCCAATATGGATGACAATATACTGTTTTTGAACCATTTGTTATGTTAGACTAGGTGTAGGGGAGTAGGGAACAGAAGAGGTAGGGTTTAAAAACGCAAACGTAATCATTCACATATATAAAGTAGGGTAACGTCTCATAAAGCAGGATAACGTCCAAAGTAGCAGAGTCGCAGACGAACGTTTAAGAACGTAGTTCTCCTATATCTCCCAGACATGGAGATGGCAGGTTGGAGGGTTGTTTATGCCAATTGCCTTTGATCGCAGCCTCTGCTGTGATTTCAATGAAACGATTTCACGAGAGTGGCTTATCACAAATGGACTAGGAGGATATGCAGCGGGAACCGTCTCTGGCGTTTTGACCCGTTTGGAACATGGCCTCCTGATAGCTTCACTGCCTGATATCGCCACCCCTCAGTTGTTGTTAGCAAAAATTGACGAGGAAATCGTCTTCGATCAGCGTACCTACGAGCTGGGCACCAACGAGTACCGCGATCGTACGCTCAGTCCTTCTGGCTTTGTTCACCTGGAAGCATTTCGTCTTGAAGAGGGCTTTCCAGTTTTTACCTATCACCTGGGCGGCATCGATGGTGTCGTGCTAGAGAAGCGTATCTGGATGACGCATGGCTATAATACAACGTACATTCAATATCGTGTCTTGCACCACACAGATGGCTCCAGTGGCACTAGTGCCACTAGTAGCCCCACCAACCGTAGTTTTGGGCGGCATTACGACTATCCCGAAGCCGCGCAGCAGGCCTTATCATTGACACTGTTGCCTTTTTCCGCGTATCGTCCGTTTAATCAACTGCAATACGGAAATAATGATTGGCATTTCCAGGTTCAAGTTCACAGCAACAGTCAGCAGCACTCCTTCCCGGAAGAAAACAGACAGGAGCAAGGAGAATCTCTCACTTTGCCCAACGGTGTTACCGGTTGTACTATTCGCGCCACAGATGGGGCCGTGCCGTATTCTCTCTTTGTGGTAGGCAACCCCGCCAGTCAAGCCACGATTATTCCCACGGGAGTCTGGTACTGGCATTTCCTGCGCCGTCATGAAGAGGCGGCGGGTCGCCCTGCAATTGACGACCTCTATCTCCCCGGGGTCATTCGCGCCAAGATGTGGGCCGATGAAGGCAGCACCTTGACGATTATCGCTACAACTGAAGAACTCTCTTCCCTGGACTTTACGATGAACCATATTAATACTTCCTATAAACGAAGTGTTGAAAGCCAGCGCAATCTCTTGTTGCCGCAACGGTACTTTGGAGAAGGGGGAGAAACATCGCACTATCTGCACGTCTTGCCACTGTCATCCGCTCCCGATCCACACACTTCTGGCGAAGAATACCTGCGTTTCTTGCTACAAGCGGCAGACCGCTTCCTGATACAACGCCCCGGGTCGTCCAGTGAGCACGCAACACTTTCCTTTTTCCGGTTAGCAGACAAAACGCCGGGCGTCCTCTCAGATTTTTTTGGTTTAAGCGAAAGCACTCGTGACACACTCATTGCCCTTCCAGGCTTGACCCTGGGTACCGGGCGGCACGACGAAGCGTACCGTATCTTGCGTCATGTCGCTCGCTACTTTAAGCAAGGTTTGCTGCCCGATTATCTACCAGCACCGGGGAAAGTAGTGGAAGAGAACGGCTACAATAATGTCGATACCGCTCTGTGGTTCTTTTACGCGCTGGACCACTACTTACTTGCCACGCGTGATTATGAGTTGTTGGACGAATTTTACCAAAAACTCGTTGATTGTATTGATTGGTATATACGCGGCACGCTCAATGGCATTCAGGTGGATAGTGCCGACGGGCTTCTGCGAGCACAACAACCTGGGAAAGCACTGACGTGGATGAATGCTCGCGTCAACAACACCCCTGTTACACCCCGCCAAGGCAAGCCGGTCGACGTCAATGCTCTCTGGTACAACGCTCTTTCACTGATGCACGAATGGTCGCAGCGACAGGACAGAAGCACCAGCTACACTTCATCATATTATCTAGATATGGTGACGCGTTGCCAAAAGAGTTTTCAGCAACACTTCTGGAATGCATCCAACGGCTATCTCTATGATGTTATTGATGGGCCAGATGGAGACGATGCGGCTTTGCGCCCCAATCAAATCCTGGCACTTTCATTACGTTACCCCGTGCTAGAGCAAGAGCAGCGGCAGCAAGTCTTTACCGTTGTTACCGAGAAGCTCTTAACTCCCTATGGGTTGCGTAGTCTTTCTCCCGATGACGCTAAGTACCAGGGACAGCTCAAAGAGCAGCATGACGAGCAGCAACGAGCCTTGCATCAGGGTAGTACCTGGCCATGGTTGATCGGAGCGTATATCGATGCTTTGCTCAATCTGCCAGGCTTCTCTCCATCAGTTGCATCATCACAGAGACAGGGGGAAGATAAGTACCAGAAAAACTATGGACAACTCTTCTGGTGGCAACAAAGCTTGTCCACGCTGGACCCCTTCAGGAAGCTCTTCAGCGAAGGAGTAATGGGTATGATTGGCGGAGTTTACGATGGCGAGTTGCCCCAACAGGCTACCTATCAGGTTGCTTCAGTAGTCAGCGTTGCCGAACTGTTGCGAGTCTATAACGAACTGGCGAACGTCGTAGCCAGTTCATTGGCTATAACAAAAACGAACATGGTGATGATGCCGCAATGGAGTTAATCGCTCTCTCATCCGACTTCTGCACATTCTCCAACCGAGTTATCCACAAAGTCTGTGGATAACTCGGTTTTCTTGTCTCTTATCCCCTCATCTGAGTTATCCACAATCCCTGTGGATAACTTATCCACATTTCCACATCGTCAGTTAGCCTGAAATAAAGTTATTCACAATCCCTGTGGATAACTTATCCACATTTCCACAAAGCAGGCGGTGTTTCCTGAGTTATCCACAGAGAATGTGAATAAGTTATCCACATTTCCACACACATCGTGATGATTTCTAACTTATCCACAAAATATGTGGATAAGTTATCCACATTTCCACATCGTCGGTTAGCTTAAAAAAGTTATCCCCAATGATTGGGGATAAGTTATCCACATTTCCACAAAGCAGGCGGTGTTTTCTAACTTATCCACATTTCCTGTGGATAACTTATCCACATTTCCACACACATGATTGAGTGTCAAGAAAAAAAGCAGCAAAAAGGTTTTAGCGTTTGAATAGCGTACAACATAGCAAAAAGTGGATAACCTGCCTATTTATGTGGACAACTCTTCAGAATTGTGTAAAACTTTTCTGTCTCTTCTTGCTCAAAATTATGCATGAAAAGTTATCCACAATGGCGGGGGATAACTTTTCCACATTACCCACATAGGTGAGGAAGACCCATACTTATCCCCAATTTTTGTGGATAAGTTATCCACAATTCTGTGGAGAGGTGTATAACCCTAAAAAGTTATCCCCCACCTATGGGGATAACTTATCCACTTACCAGAAACTATGGGGATAAGTCTTCTCGTGGGAGCGCAGGTTATCCCCATAGTTCACGTTTTTATCCACATTCTATCCACCTCCAAAACAGGGAAGGCCAACGTATCTACAGAGGGTCAATGAGCTTGAGGGGCTACTATACGGTAGAAGGCTGGCGATCAAAATAGCTATTTTTACCAAGTTATCCACTTATCCACACTCCCTACTACTACGGTAATATATAATTAGGTAATAAATATAAGAATCTATAGTTAATAGGGGCTGTGGATAAGTGGATAACTTTTGGGGAAAACGCTACGTACCAGAAAATCGTAGTCACAATGATGAGGATGTAGCGTTATCAGAGAAATAGGTATGTGATAGCATCCATGAGTTGCCCATCAAAAAGCACTACGAGTAGGCAAAGCCAAAATGTATCCTCAGATCGGGCTCATTCGTAGTAATAGATAATCCAATTGTACTATCTGTTACTACAAATTTGTGCATTAGTGTAGATGAGCGCGACTTTCTCGTATATTGCTCGTTATATGTGGTGTAGGACAAACTGAGCTACCTGTACGCAACCGTTTGCTAAGGATTAGGCATGACTTCTCTTATTGAAACCATCAAAGCAAAAGTTGATGTGGTAGAAGAAATTGGTTTGGTAGTCGCTCTATCAAAATCGGGGAAGTCTTTCAAGGGACTTTGTCCTTTCCATAACGAGCGCACTCCCTCGTTCTATGTCTTTGCTGAATCACAGACTTGGCGTTGTTTTGGCTGCAATGAAGGCGGGGATATCTTCACCTTTGTGCAGAAGCAGCAAGGCCTTGAGTTTCGCGAAACCCTGCATTACCTAGCTGAAAAGGCAGGTGTCTCCGTTGAAGATGAAGGGGGACGCCACCCGGAAGAAGAACGCGAAACCAGTGCTGCCAGGGAGCGTCTGCGTAGTCTCAACGAAGACGCGTTACTGTGGTTTCATCAAATGCTCTTGCGCTCGAAAGAAGGTTCCGCGGCGCGAACCTATGTGCAGGAACGGGGCATCTCAGCAGATTCTGTGGTTGCCTTTGGTCTTGGCTATGCCCCAGAACAATGGGATGGTCTCAGTCGGTACTTGTTGGGCCGTGGCTATACAGAGCGCGAGATGGTGAGTGGTGGCTTAGCGCGAGATCGCGATGGGGGCTTAGGGACCGGTGGTGGGGTCTATGATTACTTTCGGCATCGTCTGATCTTCCCCATTCGGGACATGCGCGGTCGAGTGATTGGCTTTGGTGGTCGTGCTTTTGGCGACGACAAACCCAAATACCTGAACTCTCCGCAAACGTTATTGTTCGAGAAGAATAGCGTTTTGTATGCCCTGGATATGGCAAGAGATGCCATCAAGCAAGCAAAGCAAGTGGTGATTGTTGAGGGGTATGTCGATGCGGTGATTGCTCATCAGTATGGGACAAAACAAACGGTGGCCTGTATCGGCAGTGCGATCACTGAGAAGCACATTCAACAATTAAAAAAATTGACCAAGCAGGTGACTTTGGCCCTAGACCCAGATGCTGCTGGAGAAGCGGCTACCGAACATGGCATCCAAGAGGCGTTAAAAACCTTTGATCGTACGGTTGTCGCGGTGCCAGTTGCTCCAGCTCCAACAAGTGGCGGTGGAAGGAAACGTATTGAGCCGCGTGGCATCATTCGACTGGAAGAGCAGGTGGATGCAGAAATCAATGTTCTGCAATTACCGCCCGGCGAAGACCCGGACGAAGTGATTATTCACAACTTCGCCACCTGGTCCTATGCTGTATCCCATCCGCTTCCTCTGGTCGATTACTACTTCGTGGCGAAGACAGCGGGACTTAATTTGCGCGAACCGAACGGCAAAGCCGAAGCTGCCAAGCGTCTGCTACCGGTGATAGGCATGATTACTGACCGCATCAAACGCAATGCCTATCTACAAAAGCTCTCGACGATGATCAGCATCGAGGAGCGCATCTTGTTTGATGAATTGCAACGTATCCTGCGTGGGCAAAAGTCAAACAGTGTGGTGGCACAGTTTTCGGCACCAATGGAAACGCCGCAAATAACGAGAGGAACAAAAGGGACACCCCCTCTCGACGCTCGTTCGTCACAAGTGCGGGATGGAGAGCGTGACGAAAGTGAACCTGATTGGATCAAGGAGAAAGAGCCTGGAGCGGGCAGTAAGCGTGAAGAGCGGCAGAGCTCAGGGGGGCTTGACAGGAGGAATGAGAATAAGCTACAATGGGAGGACTACCTGATTGGGCTACTCTTGCTAAATCCTAGGTTAAGTCCACATGTTTGTGGTATAATCAATGATGGTGACTTTGCTGGGACAGACACGCGAGAGTTGTACCACTTGCTCAACTCTATGTACCAACGTGGCTCTTCCTCCTTACATGAACCCTTAGAACAGTTAGTGCCTTCTGCGTTGCTGACAACAATGGAGCGGGCGCGCAAAAGCGTTGAGTTGAGGTCTCCCATAGATGGAGAAGGACTGCTGAAAGAAGCCGTCCAATGCGCCACCCGACTTAAACGCACACGACTGATACAACTGAATACGGAACTCCAATATGTTTTACAAGAAGCAAAAAGTACTAGTGATGATGCAGCAGTGCATCAACTTATGCGTAAACTATTAGCTAACCAGCAACAGTTGCGTACAATTGATTCAGCATCGCATTTGCAAGGGTAACGCGTAGAGTAAGTACTCAGCGACGTTTGCCACTTATGAGCTTTTGTGGAGATTGTGGAATCATCTTTACCAAATTTGGATCAGGAAACGGGATTTTTCATTATTATTCGTTTATCAGATTAGACCTGTTTTCTGAAGGGGGGATGCCATAATGGTGAATAGGGAACAAGAAGTGATTGATCGGGTACAAAGTGATCGTGTGGTGAGCACGGAACCATTGACAAACATGTTTAGTATTGAACCTTTTGAAGACTCCTTATTGAGTAGCACGGACAACGTTTTTGATATCGATACAATAGATCATCATGCTCAAGCCTCAGTGAGTGTTAGTCTTGTGACGCCAGCGGATGAGCATGAGTCGTTTGATCTGTTTGCTAAACTGCAGGACGAAGAGCCTATGGACGCCCTGGATCCAACTAAAGAGCCGCCAGCAGATTGGGAGCCTGGACCGGAGGATGTCATGGATGATGTGGCCAATACTAAGTGGGATGATCTGCATGATGGCCTAGGTATTGTAGTTGCAGATCTAGAAAGTAGCCTTGACGATCCCGTGCGCATGTACTTGCGCGAGATCGGGCGGGTGCCCCTGCTTTCAGCAGAGGAAGAAGTAAGACTGGCCCAGCGCATGGAGCGAGGCAAGGCCGAACGCTTGAAAGCCGTTCCCAATCTTCGTTATATCGACGATGGTGAAGAGGCGCAGCGGCGTTTGACTGAAGCGAACTTACGCCTGGTGGTCAGTGTTGCGAAAAAGTATATTGGGCGCGGTATGAGTCTTTTGGACTTGATCCAGGAGGGGAATATCGGGTTGATTCGTGCTGTCGAGAAATTCGATTACACGAAGGGCTATAAGTTCAGCACGTATGCCACTTGGTGGATTCGCCAGGCCATCACACGTGCCATCGCCGATCAGGCGCGAACGATTCGCATCCCCGTCCACATGGTGGAGACGATCAATCGACTGATCCGCATCAGTCGCCGTCTGCTGCAAGACCTTGGTCGTGAACCCACGTCCGAAGAGATTGCCGCGCAGATGGAGATCACTGCGGAGAAGGTGCGCGAGATCATCAAGGTTAGCCAGGAGCCTGTGAGTCTGGAGACCCCCATCGGTGAAGAAGACGATAGCCACCTCGGTGATTTTATCGAGGACCACACCGCCTTGGCACCGGCAGACGCCGCCAGCCACCAACTGCTCAAAGAGCAGGTGGAGGATGTGCTCGATAGCTTGACTGAGCGCGAACGCAAGGTCCTCCAACTGCGCTTTGGCCTGGATGATGGTCGTAGCCGCACGTTGGAAGAGGTTGGCAAAGAGTTTCACGTCACTCGTGAGCGCATTCGCCAAATTGAGGCCAAAGCCCTGCGCAAACTACGCCATCCCAGCCGCAGTCGCAAGTTGAAAGACTACCTAGACTAGGGTATACAAACACAAAGTGGGAGTTTCGCCGCATGGCGAAACTCCCACTTTGTGTTTGCTCAGCTACACGCGTGTTAACCCATTGCCACAGGGCTATACTAGAGGTGAGGCTGTCGAAAATGCTGCCTCTATTCTTCGCTACTAGCTGTACCCGCACTTGGAGTTTCACGTTATGTTACAAAAAAGTCACAGTATGTCTGCTTCGACAAATAAACAGGGTTCATCGGCTCAGCAGGACGATGCATGGTTGAACGATACCCCGACATCGCCTCAACCCGCAAAAACGATGGAGCGCGTTACGGAGAAATCTGTCACGCGCCCATCTGGGCAGGTGCGTACACAGATAGCCATAGAAAAGCCTGCCACTGATGAGCAGGAAGCTACGACTACCTTTTTGCGTACCTCTATTGTCCCCGGTCATCGACTTTGGGCGGTTGTACTGCACTTGAGTGAATGCATCAGGCAGGAACTTTTGCTAAAATCTGGTATTTCCAGGGCAGCCGAGACAGTGCAGATAGAGTATGTGCAGAAACGAACGCTGGATATCTTACGCGGCGAACCCAAAATTGCCCAACAGGTTCGCAATCTCAGCGAGGGGAAGCAGTTGTTGCAGAGCGTTCAGGATGAAGTATGCGGCTACGGCCCGCTGACTCCATTCATGCTGGATGACACTATCGCTGAAATTACGGTGGTGGGGCCGCGTTTTGCCTACGTTGAACGCAAAGGTATGGTGGAGGATGTACCCTGCACATTTGAGGATGATCGGCACATGCAACGTATTATCGAGAATTTGCTGCGCAAGGCGGGGCGACATTTAAGAAATGATTGGCCGATTGTGGATGTCCGTTTACCCGATGGCTCCCTCGTGAATATCGTTATGCCGCCCAGTGCTGTGAATGGGCCGACTATTACCATTCGCAAAGGTTCTATAAAGCCGTTAAGCATCGAGAATTTACTGCAACGTAGCACGTTATCGCAGGAGATGGCAGAGTTTTTACGGGCCAGTATTGTAGCGCGCAGGAATATTGTGATCTGCGGCTGCGTAAACTCTGGTCGCACAACACTCCTCAATGCGCTCAGCGCTGCTATTCCGGCGGAAGAACGCATTGTGACCATTGAAGATGTCGCAGAACTGCGCTTGAGTCAAAGGCATGTCGTGGGCATGGTTGCCCAGATAGCCAACACTGGCAGCCCTGGCGGCGTTACTATGCGCGACCTGGTACTGCATGCCTTACGCATGGGAACTGACCACATCCTGCTAGGAGAGTGTCAAGGCGATGAGGTAGTAGAGATGGTAAAAGCTATGTACAACGGCCATAACGGCTCTCTGTTGACCTTGTATGCCAATGACCCGCCCAGTTGTCTAACTCGCTTGGAGGCAATGTATCTGGCTTCTGGTAGCGCAACTCCCGTGTCGATGATTCGTAACCAGATCGCGACTGCTATTGACGTGATTGTCTATATAGCGCGTCTCCGTGATGGCACACGCAAAATACTGAATATCGCTGAGGTGCAAGGGGTCGAAAATGACATGATTAAATGGCAGAACATCTTTTATTACAAAGGCACCGACATGTAACTATCATCGGTTGAGGTTAAAGCTATCTTTACCCGGAGATAAATATAACAGTCAGACTGTAACATTTACACTGTTGTATAACTACTGAAACGTTACAGTCTGACTGTTAAGCATGAAGCGGCGTTTTATGCGCGTTGCCCAGCTTCGATGGTGTTACGGACAATGGCTATAAAGTCAGGCTTGAGGCTGGCTCCGCCTACCAGTGCCCCGTCGATATCAGGGTGAGCCATGAACTCACTGATGTTGGTTGACGTCACACTTCCCCCATAGAGGATGCGTAAAGCCGCAGCAGCCTCACTACCGTACATCTCTCCATACAATTGACGGATGAGCGCGATGATCTTTCCCGCTCCTTCGGCGGTAGCGGCCTTGCCCGTGCCAATGGCCCAGATTGGTTCATAAGCAATCACGACTTGCTGAGCTTGTTGTGCAGAAAAGTGCGCTAGACTAAGCTGTACTTGAGAGCGAATCACCTGTTCAGCTTGATTGGCATCATGTTGCTCCTCGTTTTCGCCAATGCAAATGATAGGTCGCAAACTGTGCTGCAACGCTGCCTGTGCTTTTTTGTTCACTAGCTCATCAGTTTCGCCGAAGTAGGTGCGGCGTTCAGAATGGCCTAGAATAACCGAACTACACAATTCACGTACCATCGTCGGCGATGTTTCGCCAGTGAAGGCTCCCTGATCCTGGAAATACATGTTTTGTGCGCCTAGCTCAATATGCCGATGTGGTACGGCGTCCAGCACAGCTCGCACAGCCAACAAAGATATCGCCGGTGGACAAAGGATGCACAAGATATGCGCATGCTGCTCTACGAGTTGGGTCAGTTCTGGTACAATCTCCCGTGCAAAGCTTTCCGCCTTTTTGGGGCCATTGTACATTTTCCAGTTGCCCGCGATAATCGCGGTACGGGGTGATGTTGTCATTAATTATCCTGTAACGCAGCTACGCCTGGCAGCACACGCCCTTCCAGGAACTCTAGCGAGGCACCACCGCCGGTAGAGACATGCGTCATCTGCTCCGCTGCATGTGCCTGTTCGACGGCAGCAGCGGAATCGCCGCCACCGATGATGGTGGTTGCTCCCGCTTCGGTGCGTTGCACTAAGATAGCGATAATCGCATCTGTCCCTTTGGCGAAGGCTGGCATTTCCGCGACCCCCAATGTGCCATTCCAGATGATGGTTTGCGCACCATCTAGGGCACGGCGGAAGGTAGCGATAGTATCCGGCCCAATATCGAGGATACGCCATCCAGGTTGTACCTGGTTGCTAGGAACGATCTGGCTATTGGCATCGTTGGCAAAGCGATCTGCCACCACAACATCGGTGGGCAGTAAAAAGGTGATACCTCGCTGCTGTGCCTTGACGATCAGGTCGCGCGCTGTCTCAACTTTGCCTTCTTCAAATAGCGAGTCGCCGATCTCGAAACCCTCCGCCTTGAGGAAGGTATTGGCCATGCCGCCTCCAATGAGCATAATGTCAACCATGCTCATCAAGCGTTCCAACACGGTTATCTTATCTGAGACTTTGGCACCTCCAATGATCGCCGCGAAGGGACGATGGGGATATTCCAGAGCTCCGCCCAGAAAATTGATCTCTTTCTCCATCAGGAAGCCAGCCACCCCTGGCAGGTAATGGGTCACACCCTCGGTCGAGGCATGGGCTCTGTGTGCTGTGCCAAAGGCGTCGTTGACATACAATTCACCGAGTGCAGCCAGTTGCTGGGCAAAGGCCGGGTCGTTTTTCTCTTCTTCTTTGTGGAAGCGGAGGTTTTCCAGTAGCAACACCTGACCGTGTTGCAGGTTGTGTGCCTGTGCTGCAACCTGCGGCCCAACACTCTCTGGTGCCATGGCAACCGCTCTACCCAGTAGTTCGCTCAACCTCTTTGCCACAACACCCAGCCGCATCGTTTCCACCACTTGCCCCTTGGGGCGTCCGAGGTGCGACATCAGAATGACTGCCGCACCATGATCGAGCAAATACTGGATAGTAGGCAAAGCTGCTTTAATACGTGTATCATCGGTAATCTGCTGTTCTGCATCTAATGGCACATTAAAGTCTACGCGCACAAGCACCCTTCTGCCTGCGACATCAATATCGCGGATGGTCTTCTTATTCATTTTTCGTCACCCCAGGCTAGAAGCCTTTTTTCGCGATGAAGTCGGCGAGGTCAGCGACGCGAGACGAGTAGCCCCACTCATTATCGTACCAAGCCAGCACCTTGACCATGTTGCCGCCAGTGACCATTGTCGAAAGGCCATCGATGATCGAGGAATGTGAATCGCCACGGAAGTCGGTCGAAACCAGCGGCTCGTCAGTATACGCGAGGATGCCCTTCATTGGGCCGGCCTCGGCAGCTTTGAAGGCATCATTGATAGCTTCTTTGGTAGCCTCTTTTCGCAATGTGATGACAAAGTCAACGATGGAGACGGTGACGGTGGGGACGCGTAACGACATGCCATCGAAACGCCCTTTGAGTTCGGGAATTACCAGAGCCAGTGCGCGAGCTGCTCCCGTCGAGGTTGGAATGATGTTCGCTCCAGCGGTACGAGCGCGGCGCAGGTCTTTGTGAACCTGGTCCAGGATGCGTTGATCGTTGGTGTAAGAGTGGATGGTATTCATCAAGCCACGCTCAATCCCAAAGGTATCGTTGATTACCTTGGCTGCGGGTGCGAGACAGTTGGTGGTGCAGGAAGCGTTGGAAATAATGTTATGCTTGGTTGGGTCATACATGTCCTGGTTGACTCCAAGCACAATGGTAATGTCTTCCCCTTTGGCTGGTGCAGAAATAATTACTTTTTTTGCTCCACCGCGCAGGTGGGCAGCCGCTTTATCGGCATCAGTGAAGAAACCAGTTGATTCGATGACCAGTTCGACGCCGAGGTCGCTCCAGGGAATTTGCGCAGGATCACGCTGTGAAATCACTTTGATGCGATGCCCATTCACAATCAGCGAATCTTCTGTGGCCTCGACCTCACCGGGGAAACGTCCATAGGTGGAGTCGTATTTCAAGAGATGCGCGTTGGTCTTTGTATCGGTCAAATCATTGACGGCGACGACTTCAAGATCATTGGGATGACGTTCAAGTATTGCTTTCATGGATTGGCGCCCAATGCGTCCGAAGCCATTAATACCTATGCGAGTTGTCATGTAAAATAAACTCCTTTTTTCGCTCAGGGGAGATATGTGGAAAACGGGAAAATGTTTCATGTGAAACATTTTCCCGTTTCACGCTTAAACTACTACTACAGGGTATCACTTGGGTTAATGAATGGTCAAGGGAACCTCTGGAATGGGTATGACGCCGATGGAGAAACGAACATACTCGTCGGAGTAGCCAAAACCGGAACCCGGCACTCCCGCGATACCCGTTTTCTCAAAAAGGGAGAAGGCATCTTCGCCAGGATGCAACTTACTCCAGTTATAGACTGTGGCATCATCGTCAATGTAGATCTCCGCGAAGAGCTTTTGTTCCGCATCAATGCGTTGTAGCTGGGCGATAAAACGTTCGCGCCTGAGACGATAGAAGGCACGCAATTTTTCGCCGAGCCATGGGCGCAAGCGCATGAGACGTAAGTAGGCCATAAAACGTAACTGCCACTCGGAAGGCAACGAAGCTATGGTATTTGACCATCCCGCCGCGATAGATGCTGCTAACGCGGCATCACCTGTCGTGACCCAGCCAAAACGCTCTCCCGTTAATGTGTGCGTTTTGGAAAAGCTGCTAACAAAGATGGTATGCAGCAAAACATCGTCCACGGTAAATGTCGCCATACGAGCATGGTCGTCCTCAGGTTTGCCTGTACCGACATAGGCCAAGTCGGCCAGCACCAAAATCTCTCGTCCGGCTGTACGGTATTTGCGCAACACGGCGTGCAGACCATTGAGTTCAGCAGGTGAATAAGCGAAGGTGGTGGGGTTATTGGTAACGGTCAAGTATATGAGTTGAATCGCGGGATCATCGGCAAGAGCCTGCTCAAGCTGTGCTGGCGTGAGTTTAAAATGATCTTCCGCCCGCGTTTGAACGCGGTGTAAACGATAATTGTAGGAATTCGCTTGCCATTCAGGCACCGCAAAACCTGGTTCTGGAAACAAGATGGCGTATTCAGTAAGGTTTTTTTCGCGATAGTACTGGCTCAACCCGCACAACACTCTGTTGATGCTATCCATCGCACCAAGTCCGAGGTAGACCTGTTCAGAGCTAATCGCTATGCCCCATTGCTGCATCTCTTGCGCCAGCCAACGGCGCAGTACAGGATTGCCTACGGCACGAATATCGTACACCCGTAGATCGAAATCTTCAGTCAGCACTAATTGTTCACAGACCAACATTTCATCCCGCAACCAACGATATGTTTCACCAGAAGCAGTATAGCCATTGATGTTTTCGCCGGGTAGGGCAATACCTAAATCTTCCGCTAACAGGCGATAATCACCAGCACCACCTGTCTCACCAACACATTCAGTTATGAGGCGCAGGTTGACATCTCCAATGGTGCGGTTCACTATTTCTGTCTGCATTACCTCTTCAGCAATGCCAGCCTCGCGGCATTGTCGTTGTAGTTCAGCCACCATTTGTGCCAAAACGCGTATTGGACCAGCCCCTTTTTGCACGATAGGGCGATAGTGGAGCAAAAGTTGATGACGTAGTTGTCGTAAAGTGGCAAGCTGTTCAGTAGGAGTTAAAATTTTAGTGGAAACGTCGGGCGAAACCACAGGAAAATTGTGTGAAATCACCATAATACCCCCTTTAATTGCGCCTGACATGGCGCATTCTCTCGTAGAGAAGTGCATAGTCTCCTTTGACTACGCTGTACCTTAAAGTGTAGCATAGGGAATGCCTATAAACAAGCTAACAAGTATCGATGCAGAAATGTTCTCTTCGCCTTTCGTATGATGGTGTAGTAGCCTATACTATAAGACGTTGTAAACGCAGACAATGTTTCACATGAAACATTGTCTTAATCAAGGACGTCAAATGCACCATCCTTGACGGCTTTCGCCATGGTAGCAATATCTGGTGCTAAGACACGGTCGTTCACAAGTATAGGGACAAAAGAACGGACAATTTCGAATGCCTTTTGCACACCATCGCCAGGTTGCGATGGCTTGCGAAACTCCAACATTTGGGCCGCGCAGAGCAATTCGATCGCGACGACCTGCCGCGCCTCGGTGAGAATGCGTAAAACTTTATTCGCACTGGTCGCACCCATACTAACAAAATCTTCCATACCGGCAGAGGTAGGAATGGAGTCGATACTAGCCGGGTGGGCGAGGATTTTGATCTCGTTGACCAGAGAAGCCGCCACGTATTGCGCGATCATAAAGCCAGAGTTCAGACCAGGATTGGGCGTCAGAAAAAGGGGCGCACCGCCTTCATCCCAATCGTTCGGTCCCATGAGACTGTAGGTACGCCTTTCCGAAAAACTGGCCAACTGTGTCAGCGCGATACCTAGCATATCGAGGGCTAAAGCCAAAGGTTGCCCGTGAAAATTTCCGCCGCTCAAGACTTCGCCATCTTCGGGAAAGACAAGCGGGTTATCAGTCACGGCATCAAGTTCACGCTCGAAAATGGTCGCGCAATATTCCAGCGCGTCGCGAATAGCGCCGAAGACCTGGGGAGCGCATCTTAAAGTATAGGGGTCCTGCACCCGTGGACAATCTTGATGGCTCAGATTGATCTTACTATTATGTACCAGGTTGCGTAGCCGCTCTGCGCTGATCTGCTGCCCAAGCTGTCCTCTGCGTTGGTGAATACGTGCATCCAGGGGGATGTGGCTGCCCATTAAACCTTCGATGCTCATTGCACAGGCAACTTCCGCGGTGCGTAGTAGCATCTGGGCGTCCGCAGAAGCCAGAATGGCTATGGCCTCCATCATATGCGTGCCATTAATGAGAGCCAATCCTTCTTTCGCATGGAGGTGTAAAGGCGCAAGTTGCGCTAGTTTGAGCGCATCGTCGCCAGCATAGCGTTGGTTATCAATGATGGCCTCACCTTCACCAATCAGCACCAGGCCAAGGTGAGCTAGTGGTGCGAGATCACCGCTGGCACCGACCGAGCCTATTGACGGGATAACAGGATGGACTTGCGCATTCAGTAGGGCGATCAATTGCTGCACGACCTCTACCCGCACGCCTGAATGACCGCGTCCGAGGCTAGCTGCCAAAAGCAGCATGACTGCTCGCGTGACATCTTCAGCCAATGGCTCTCCGACACCCGCCGAGTGGCTACGCAGCAAATTATGTTGTAGTTCCATGAGTTGGTCATGAGGAATGCGAACCCTACTCAAATGTCCAAAACCAGTAGTGACGCCGTAAACTTTGCGTTCTTCTTCCGCGATGGTATCTATCACTGCACGGGCGGCTTGAATACGAAGCTCCGACTCCGCGCCTAATGTTACACGTGCAAAGTGACGCGTAACCGCCAGCACCTCTTCACTGGTCAGTGCCTGACCATTAATCATTACTTCGCTTGGAAGTTGCTTAGTAGCTGCTATCGTCATTGAAAAAATCCCTTTCTGGCCGCGTTGCCTGCCAGCCAATCCTCCTGCATTGTAGCAGATAAACGATAACAACGTAATATGAAAATAGGATAGCAAGCCTTCTGCTACAAAATCTTGCGATAAAACGTATAGCTAGTATATGGCAAATCGCGTTTGATTGTAGCATGAAAGGAGCAAACGATGCCAAAGTTAACTGAAAAAGATCGTGATAAACTGCCGGAGAGTGCTTTTGCCTTCCCCAAGGAGCGTAAAGAGCCTCTCATAGATGCACACCATGTGCAAGAGGCTGTGGCACGCTTTGACCAGGTTGAGGATATTAGCAACAAAGAGCGTGACGAAGCCTGGCAGTGCATCCAAAAAGCCGCGAAAAAGTTTGACGTGGAACTCGATGTGAAAGATTGGCACGACCTCTTTAAACGCAATGGCCGTTCGGTTCCCAAAGAGTAAGAGAAACGGGCTGCTCACTACCTACTGTGAGCAGCCCGTTTCTCTTACTCTAGATCACTTTTCTGTCGCTCTCAGATTCTGTGCGATCTGTGCCGTTGGAGCGGCTAGCAACAAAAAGAGCGTGACCACGAGTAAAGGGAGGTTAACGAAGCGTGTGATGAAGGTGAATGGAGGGGGAGCCAGCAGGACAAGAAAGTAGAGACACTGCGCAAGCCCCGCGTATTTGCCCCAGACGGTAGAGCCAAATTGTACTGGATGTGCGAAAAGAAAGTAGCTAGCTAATGCCACCAACAACGGAACGCCAAAGCGCAGAAGCATGAGGCATCCCAACCAGAGCGGAAGCACTGAATTTTGTATCAAGATGATGGTAATGGCAAGATAGAGGCAGAAATCGGCCTCACCATCGCCGATCTGTCCCAATTTGCTCTGCGTCCCAGTTCCTCGCGCAATTTGCCCGTCGCCCATATCGGTGACAATACCACTGAGAAAGACAAGCAATGCCAGATCAGAAGGCGTAGTCAGTCCACCGACGAGTCTACCCAGCAAATAGGCAGCTCCTACACCCCGCAACCACGTACATGTGTTAGCAATTCCTACTTTCGGCAGCAAAATCCTGCTTTTTACTTGGCGATTTAAGCCCAAATGCCAGAACAGATCACTCTGCTGCCAGAGCACACAAAAGAGGAAGCCAGGAAGAAGTCGTACCGTTGTGCCAATTCCCTCAAATAACACGTTACTTACCAGTATCGCGCAAGTGAGCATACCAATCCAAAACGTAACCCACATCCATGATCTTTTCAAGCTTGGATTATCCTCTGCCGTCTGACACGACATCTGCCATGAACGCCAAAGAAACCGACTCCAGCCAATTGGGCTAAACTTCTCAGTACGCAGCGTGGTGAGTAAGTCAACGACAAACTGGTTTTCGCCCTCTATCGATTGTTTCACGTGAAACATCATCCTTCAACTTAGCGAAAATGTTTTCATGTGAAACATTGTGATCGAGTAAGCCCAATGTTTCACATGAAACATACAAACAGTTTTCATAGCCATGCATGGTATGATGGAAAAACTAGCTTAACGTGCTACGAGCACTGAGCGCACCAGGTTTGTACCAAAGTGATAACCAATTTCATGATAATCATTGATGGCCCAGAGTGTAAGTTCGCATTGTTTGCCCACCTCGATACTGCCAATCGTAGTGTCTAATGCCAGAGCGCGGGCACCGTTAATAGTTGCGGCGGTAAGAGCTTCTTCCAATGACATGCCCATGGAGGACATCGCCAACCCCAGGATCATTTGCATATTTTCGCAATACGAGGTACCAGGATTAAAGTCCGAGGCGAGGGCAACTGCTAGGCCATGGTCCAGAAAACGTCGCGCCGCAGGGTAGGGACTGCGCAATGTATACGAACAGCCTGGTAGTAGGGTGGCCACCACACCTGCTTCTCGCATAGCATCCAGGTCAGCATCAGTGGCATAGTCGAGATGATCTGCCGAAACCGCACCCAGTTCAGCGGCAAGTCTTGCGCCTCCAGATGGACTGAGCTGGTCTGCATGGAGCTTGAGTTGATAGCCTAATGCTTTAGCTTTTGTGAGGATACGACGGCTCTCCTCTAGAGAAAAGGCTTCGCGCTCACAGAAAACATCGCAAAAATGGGCCAGTCCGACGAATGAAGGTAACATTTCCTCGACGACCAGGGCGACGTACTCATCCCGCCGCCCCTGGTATTCTGGTGGAACGGAATGTGCTCCCAAAAATGTTGGCACGACACGCACACGACTGTGCGGACGCAGCGAATTCTCTTCAAGCGCGTTGAGGTTGTTGATGATACGCAAGCACGTTTCCTCGGTAACTTTATCCAGACCGTAGCCTGTTTTCACTTCAACGGTCGTCGTGCCATAGGTACGCATAACCTCAAGGCGTTCCTTTGCCAATGCTAAAAGGACATCGGTACTGGCGTGACGGGTGGCCTGCATCGTGGTAAGAATGCCACGCCCGTGTGCCAGCAATTCACCATAGCCCATGCCGGAGCGGCGGAGGTGAAATTCCTCCGCACGGTCCCCGGCGAAGACCAGATGCGTATGCGAATCGACGAAACCAGGAGTCACCACCGCTCCCTGTGCATCAACGTTCACAATGCCATCACCAGGTTTCGTCGTATCGTGATGGAACATAGGTTCAGCATCATCATCGGGACCAATCCACACAATAGTGCCATTGTGAACGGCAATAGCCGCGTCAGAAATAATCTGTAAGGGACCGCTTGCCCCCAGAATTGGTTGCTGTGCAACAGTGACCAGTTGGCCGATATTGTGAATGACCATGTTGGCCTGAAGCCGTGACAGCATAGAATCGGGCATCATATGTCTTCCTCCTTCACATTCTTCCTGCTACTGGTTATAGCACAGACGCTGGTTATCGTCGAATCGACTCTTGCTCAACCGCTCAGGATTTGCTACACTGTGGGCAACCACTTGCCATAGCTACTTGACTTGAAGAGGTGCATAATGTGGCATAATGTGAGCAAGGAGAATGGCAATATGCGAGCAACGGATGATGGCAGCGTCAAGTACGCGGCTGTTTTGCGTATCTTACAGGCGTGGAAAGAGTTGCCCGAAAGTGACCTGTCCCGCATGTTACGACAATACTTTCTCGTGACCGACGATTATCGTGAAATGGAAGACCAGGGTTTGCTCACCATGGCCTTTGTCGGTGACGAATATATCATCAGTATGACTTTACTGGGACGTCTCTGGTTAGAGCAGAATACTACCAAGGAGGATAACCATGCCAAATGATGCCGAGGAAGAAGCATTTCCTTATTCAACAATAGGCACCGATGAAGCGAAACGCATGATTGAAGCAGGGGCGCATGTGATTGATGTGCGCCAGCCAGATGAGTGGAATCGTGGTCACATTTCAGAAGCTGAGTTAGTACCATTGAATGGCATCTACTCATTTGGAAAAGCACTGCAGGATTTGCATCTTCCGCAAGACGAAGATGTTATTTTTGTTTGTGCGTCGGGACAGCGCAGTGCAACCGCTTCGGAAATTGCCCTGGTGGCTGGCTTGCAAAAAGTGTATAACTTGGCAAACGGGATGAATGGCTGGATTGGCCGTCGCTATGCCATCGAACGCTAAATGCTGATTAACCTTGAGCAACAGAATATATCATCGTCTGAGAGGAGTTTATCAATGCCTCTATTAGAAGGAAAAAAGGCACTTATTTTTGGCATTGCCAACCATCGTTCAATTGGTTGGGCTATTGCCCAGGCGTTAGCCGCGGAGGGTGCGCAACTGGCGTTTTCATACCAAGAACGTATGGAGAAATATGTGCGCGACCTAGCAGGGAAAATTCCTGGCACAGCCGTCATGGAATGCGATGTGCAGAATGACGATCAGCTCGATAGCTCCTTTGCCAAAGCCAGCGAAATCTTTAATGGCACACTTGACATTCTCATTCACTCTGTCGCTTTTGCCCCACCGCGTGAACTGGAGAATCCTTTTGTTGAAACCACGCGTGAAGGCTTCCATACCGCTCTCGATATCAGCACCTACTCTTTGGTGGCTATGGCCCGGCGCGCCCAGCCACTAATGCAGGCCAATGGTGGTGGTAGCATCCTCACCTTGACCTATATGGCCAGTGAGCGAGTGATGCCAAAGTATAATGTGATGGCTGTGGCAAAGGCCGCTTTGGAGTGTAGTGTGCGTTACTTGGCGTTTGAAATGGGCGAATACAATATTCGTGTCAACGCCATCTCTGCCGGAGCACTCAATACCCTGGCGGCCCGTGGTGTTTCGGGCTTCACCAGCTTTCGTGAGCACACCCAAGCTGCGTCCCCACTGCGTCGCAATATTGAGCAGAAGGAAGTTGGGGATGCAGCCCTCTTCCTTTCTAGTCCGCTGGCTCGCGCTATTACGGGCGAAATTCTGTTTGTCGATGCTGGTTACAACATCATGGGCGCGTAAGGAATAGATTCTTCGGCTGCGGCCTCAGAATGACAAAGAGGCTGCGGCCTCAGAATGACAAAGAGGCTGCGGCCTCAGAATGACAAAGAGGCTGCGGCCTCAGAATGACAATTGAAAGCCCCCTCGACAACTCACTGGTTGTCGAGGGGGCTTTTTTGTAGCCTACGCATTCATGTTAGTGCGTTCAACACGGAAAGCAGGCATACATAACGACCAGTATTCACATGGAACATCCATACTGGCATTACTATACGTGACGCGTGTGCCGCGTTCAGCCAGGCATGTTTCTCCTACACCTACTTCAACCCGCACGCCTTCAGACTCAACAGCCAGCGTACCCTTAACAACGATCATAACCTCGTCGAACTCGGCGATCTGAGCAGGCTCACGCCATCCGGCGGGAGCAAACATATGCGCTAGACTGAAGGTGTCTTGTTGCGTGTTGAGTACGCCAAAATGCTCATCAATGATCTTGCCATCTTCACGCGGAAAGATGGTTCCTTGTACTATTTTACGCAACATCTATGTACCTCATGAACTTCTTTATTGATCAACGTGACGCGTGATCGGCGGGGGCGCGGGCTCGCCACAGATACTACAAAAGCGCGCGTTAGAACGATTCATGTGTCCACACGGCCATGGACGCAACGTTCCAGAGATGATGGTAGACGGTGGCACCGTTGGTGAGAACGGCCTTGCCTGCCCTGACTGTCCGGATTGTCCAGGCTGCATTGTTTGCGGGTTCGTCCTCGGCGGTGCGCCAAAAGCACTCAAACCATCGTCCTCGTGCGAGATCGGCACCTGTTGCGAGTAAACACCGGGCGGATTCATTTGTTGTGGGATTGAGACGGCGCCGGGCTGCTGTTGTTTAGCTGCTGCCTGCGCGGTAACTTTTGCTTTCTGCTTCTTGTTGGACCGGAACACAACACGGAAGAGTGCGAAAACCAAGAGGAGGAGGACGAGAATGCCACCAATGGTCCAGACATAGGCAAGAAAAGAGCTTTGCGACGATGAAGTATGGGGAGTCGTTTGTGGTACGCTCTCGTTCTTTGCCTGATCCTGGCTATAGGTGAGGTAGGGCGTGATAGCTTTGAACAATGGATAGGCTGTCGCCAACTTCGCGAACTCTTGCTCCGCTTTGTGCCAGTGACCAGGAGTTGTTGCCGCGTAGTCAGTAAAAGCCTGGAGCCACGCTTTCTGGAAAGGCCCCGGTGCTGTATTCAGGTTGAGGCTTTGTACCAGGGTTTGTGCGCTATTGCTGGCTTGTAAGAAACTGGTGCCACCAGGAGAATTAGCATCCGAGAGACCAAAGCTGACAATGCCTACCACTGAACCAACACTATCTAACGCGGGGCCACCGCTATCGCCGTGCTCAACATTACCACCAACTTGAATTACCTGCGCGCCAGAATTGCTTGTTTTGATCGAACTTACGTTGATGATGTTGATCGAGGGAGTAAGAATGTCGGTTGGCTTTGAACTGACATCACCATTGCCTGGGAAGCCAATTATTCTGAGTGCGTCCTGCTGTTGCACGTTTCCCGAGTCACCGAGTTGTACACTGGGCATATCATTGATGTTAACATGCACAATTGCCACGTCTGACTGATTGACGGCACTTTCCTTCTCGATACGGTCAACGGTTGCATGAATTTGATCAGGTACATTTTGGAAGCTAGTAGCGGTCAATGCTCCCGTAAAAAAGGTATTCAGGAAAACTTCGCTGGTGGCTGGATCATAACTTGGGTCGGAGGCGAGTTGCCCACTCTGCAATTCCTGGCTAACCTGAGCCGCCGTAACTTGAGAACCAGCCTTGGCATTCTGATTGATGTAGGCCGCTACATCACTGGACGCGGTATCGTCAAGATAGGAGCTCAAGGCCTGGTCATGAGGAGGGTTAATCACATGGTCGGCGGTTAAGATATCACCGTGCGCAGAAATGAATGTGCCGCTGCCCGATAATTGCAGAGGATAATTGTTCCCTGTACCTTGTGGGAATGTGACGCTACTCGTTGCCGAAAAGTGGACGGTCAGGTGACCGCCAAGGCTTGTGAAAATACGCACCACCGCCGGTTCCGCGATATCCACTGCCCGCACGACAGGATCGGTAACGTTGCCGCCCGGTCTACTACTGGCATAGCCTGTCATCGTCGTGCTGATAGTTGTTGCAAGCATTGAAAGAGAAACAAAGCCAAGCACTATACACATGCGAAGGAACCAATAAAGACGATTAGACAGTGCTGTGGTGAGTGATGTTTTATGCATAGAAATTATCCTGCCCTGAATAAAAGAAAAAAGCCATGCTGGCAGTTTCATACATCATACCATATACTTTTGAATACGCAAAAAAGGCATAGAAGTTGTAAACAAGAGCTAATTCATATTAGACAGTGCCACTGTTACATTTAACGTGTTATATAACACTGCACATGTAACGATTGCGATGTCCAATATTACCTGCAAATATGGCCCCAAAACCTTATTTTTGCCAATCCTGAGCCAACATGCCATAGACAATCAAATCTACATAGTGATCGTACAGCCATTCGCTTTGCCGTAAAATACCCTCTTGCACGAAGCCAAGACGCTGAGGGATGGCGCAACTGCGTTTATTACCCGTGGCACAATGAATTTCGACTTTATTCAACCTGTAGACATCAAATGCATAAGAGACCATAGTACGGCATGCCTTGGTCATCAATCCCTTACCCGAAAAGGCAGAACCAAGCCAGTAACCAATCTCAACCTTGCGATTGCTCCAATCTATAGGGTGGAAGCCAATGGAACCGGCAATTTGACCTTGATACCAGATACCACCTTGGAAGCCCTGATTGTCGGCGAATTGTTTCAACGTGCCACGCATATACTGTGCAAGAGATTCGCTGGACTGTTCATAGTCCAGCCAGGACATCCATTCCCGTAGATATGCGCGATTCTGGTCAATCAAGGCAAAATATGCAAGTGCATAGCGTTCTTCGTGCAAACGAAGCTCAGTATCAGCATCTATCTTTATGCTAAATGCCGCTGTGCCAGAATTTTCATGCCCATGCATAGTTTGCCTCTTTTTTCGACGATACTGCTACACTTCTACTTTGACGCCACGCCAGAAGGCGATATAATCCTGAATATTTTTCGCGGCATCTTTGGGAGCTGGATAATACCAGGCTGCATCCTTGTTCTCTTTCCCATCGACTACGACCGTATAATAACTCGCTACACCTTTCCAGGGACAGGTAGTGTGCGTACTGGTCTCCTTGAAATACTCACGATTGACCGCGTCTGGTGGGAAATACTGGTTTCCTTCAACGACGACACATTTATCACTTGAGGCCAATGTGGCCCCGTTCCAAACTGCTTTTGGCATTCCTAGTGTTGCTCCTTGATGTTATTGTAACAGTTCTTCTGTAGGAAAGCACCATCATAGATCCTACCTACAAGAGTGATAACAAAAGAGCACAGCGAAATGTTCCTCAAGCTAAATTGGTGCAATGCGCACCGCACCCTCGTCAAAAACCCTTGACAACCCATATTTTTTCATGTTACCATTTGCGCATGAGTTACATACAGCCCGGTCAGATCAAACATAGCTTGTTGATTGTTGACCACCCCCATAAACACCAATCACATGGTGTGGCCGCATAAGCCTGGCACTTCTGCTTATGCGGTGGAATAGTAGTGTCGAAGCGTAGACATGCCTACTCGCATCGAATGAGTAAGCAATGTTCTGGTATTCTTTGTGCTGCTTTCCCCCTCTTACCGGACGCCCACAAGGGGCGTCCCTACATTTCTCTGTATTAGCTTATTGCTGCCAGGTATCATCCTCTATGCTCGTAGCGGACGCCCACAAGGAATAGATTCTTCGGCTGCGGCCTCAGAATGACAATTAGGAGGCAGATACCAATGTTACTCGTGAATTTTTCAAAAGTATGGAAAGACTTTGGCGGCAATGCCGTCTTTGACGATGTGAATCTCGAAATTATTGAAGGTGAGCGCATTGGCTTGGTCGGTGAGAACGGCAGTGGCAAATCGACCTTGTTTAAGCTGATCGCGGGCCTGGATACCTCTACGCGCGGCGTCATTGCGCGACGACGCAACTTGACTATAGGCTACCTGACGCAGGAGGTTGACCCGCGCCTGGATCATAAAACCATCTTCGAGGTTGTCTCCGAGACATCGGCGGAACTAGCCGAGCTACCCCATATCCTGGCGGAACTGGAGGCGCAGATGTCCGATCCAGAGATTGCCGCTGACCCAGATGCTATGACACACGTGCTGGAAGAATATGGCAAGGCACAGGAACGTTTTGACGCTCTTGGTGGCTATACTCTGGGCCATCGTGTAGAAACAGTGCTCAGCGGCCTGGGTTTTGACGCTAGCGAACTCACGCAGCCAGTAGGCGTACTCAGCGGGGGCGAGAAGAAACTGGTCAACCTCGCCCGTATCCTCATCGAGATGCCCGACCTTTTGCTCCTGGACGAACCAGATAACCACCTTGATTTGCAAGCCAAGGCTTGGTTGGAACAATACATTCGGAACTATCCCGGTACCGTGCTCATCATCTCCCATGATCGGCACCTATTAGATCGCGCTGTCAAGCAGATTTTTGAGCTTGAAGATGGCTCTATTATTGCCTATGCTGGCAACTATAGCGCCTACTACGAGGAGCGGCAGCGACGGCTCTTGAAACAGCAGGAACTGTACGCGGTGCAACAGGTCGAGATCAAACGCCTGGAGGCCAGTATGCGCCAGTTGAAAAGTTGGGCCAAAATGAACTCTAAATTTGCCGTGCGGGCAGAGTATATGGCGAAGCGCGTAGAGAAAATCAAAGAAGATGCTGTCAATCGGCCCATCTTGGAGCGTGACCGGATCAAAGTTGATTTGGAGGCCGAACGCAGTGGTAAGAAGGTGCTAGAGGTCAAAGGCTTGAGTAAAATCATCGATGGTCGCGTGCTCTTTGCGCCTTTTGACCTGACCATCCTTTATGGCGAGCGCGTCGGCATCGTCGGTGCCAATGGCAGCGGCAAAACCACACTACTCAAAACACTGATGGATTTGACAACAGCCACGACCGGCACCGTTAAGATTGGTGCTAGCGTCGTGCCAGGGTATTATGCGCAGGAGCAGGAGACGCTGCCCTTTGATAGCACGCCGCTAGACTTTGTACGCCATTTGAAAAAGATGACTGAGCCACAAGCCATCAGCTTCTTGCACGGCCTGTTGTTTCGCTATGAAGACCTGCGCACTGTCATTGGCAATCTGAGTGGCGGCGAAAAGAGCCGCTTGCAGATGGCTCGTCTGATGCTGACGGATGCCAATTTCTTGTTGCTGGACGAACCCACCAACAACCTGGACATTGCCTCAACCGAGGTGCTGGAAGAGGCTCTGGACGAGTTTGAAGGGACAGTCTTAACGGTCTCGCATGATCGCTACTTCCTGGACAAGATTGTCTCAAAAATCGTGGCCATCGGCAATGATGGACAAGTCAGTGTCTATCCCGGCAATTTCTCGTATTATTACGAGAAAGTTGGCTTTTACAAATGAATAGATTCTTCGGCTGCGGCCTCAGAATGACAATGAGGCTGTGGCATCACAGCGGACGGCACTCAACGGCAAAGCGGCCAGATGGGAGCCGCCCAGCCGCCTGAACCTTGAGCCCAGCCTCGGTTGCCAGCTTACGGAACTCCGTGAGCGTACGGTCCTTGCTTCCCAGCAAGACCATCATCAGCAACTGAGGGTCGGCTCTTTCATCTGGTGACACGCCGCCCATGATCACGATGCGACTGCTGGGCCGTGCTGCCTCGGCACAGCGGCGCAAGATCAACTGTGCTTCCCGGTCAGACCAGTCGCTGAGTACAGACTTCAGAAGATAGAGATCCGCGCCGGTCGGTAGCGGTTCGAAGAAACTCTGCCCGATCAACCTGACCCGTTCGCCCACGCCAGCCGCCTGCAAAAGCGAGCCTGCGCGGGCTACCGTCCCAGGGAGATCGACTAGTATGCCTTGGATCTCGGGTCGAGCTCGCAGAATCTCTGCGAGCAAAGCTCCCGTCCCACCACCGACATCTACCACCGTCTTGATCTCTTCCCAATCTCCTGTGACGAGCACTTCAGGGTCGGGAACGCCATGTCCTGGCGGCCCCATCAACGCGTCAAAGCTCGCCGCGATGGTGGGATGCGCATCCAGGTCCTCCCAGAAAGGTAAGCCGAAAATCTCATGGTAGGCTGGAGCACCAGTCCGGACAGCACTGAGCAAGCTACCCCACGCATAGGCCATACGACTGCCGAAGCCAGTCAGGTCCAGGCCAAGTTGCTGCGCTGGGTCAAGCAACTCGCGAGCTGCTTCATTGAGCGCGAAGTGACCGGGCGTTGGCTCCTCAAAGACGCCTTTGCCCACCAGGTGCTGGAGCACTCGTTGCAGGGAGTCGCTATCGCACCTTGTCTCTTGGGCAAGCGTTGTGATGGAAGTTTTGCCGACAGCGATGTGGTCGGCGATGTGCAAGGTTGCCACCACACGGATGCACCAGGGCGTGCAGAGATCGCTCAGAGCACTGAGATTAGCACTTGCCTTTTGTTTCTTGTCATCAGTCATCTTTTTCTCCTCATAAGTTTTTTGACTTTGCAAGCGTACCCAATTCTTAAACCAAATACAAGGCGTTGAGGCATAAAAGGAATAGATTCTTCGTTGCGACTCAGAATGACATTTGGGGTAAACGTTTACGCGTTGTTTATGGCAGCGTGTGCCACGTTTATGCGCCGTTTACGCTTTATTGACTACACTATCAACACAGGCTCATTAAAC
The DNA here is from genome assembly GCA_038209195.1 of Ktedonobacterales bacterium. Lineage (GTDB taxonomy): Bacteria > Chloroflexota > Ktedonobacteria > Ktedonobacterales > Ktedonobacteraceae > JBBQXY01. The sequence continues at coordinate 49,094 of JBBQXY010000014.1, forward strand.
TTCACAGCATGCTTCACCGGGCCAGTGACGATTTGTATTTTGTAAACACTCTTACAGGAATAGATTCTTCGCCTGCGGGCTCAGAATGACAATACTTAGAGCATGAGAACATGCGAAGTGGTGGCAGAAAAGACCATCCGAGAAAGGAGTTCTGTGAACAACGGACTACCTATATCAGAAGTCGGACGCCCACAAGGGGCGTCCCTACATGACTTTGGGTCGAACGAGGGTTCGTCCGCTATCGAATTGCGGAACGTCACCAAGCGTTTCCTGACACCAAATGGTTCAGCTTACACAGCAATTCGCGACATTAACTTGACGGTTGCCCCCGGTGAATTTGTTGCCGTGGTCGGCCCGACCGGTTGCGGTAAATCTACCACGCTAGGTCTCATCTCCGGTCTGGAGCGACCAAGTCTGGGGGAAGCCTATGTGATGGGCAAGTCCGTACAAGGTATTGATCCGCGAATTGGCTATGTCTTCCAGAGCGATGCCGTATTTCCCTGGAAGAATGTGCTGAACAATGTTGCTATCGGCCCCATATTTCGTGGTCGGCCCAAAGCCGAGTCCTTCGAGCGCGCCCGCGATTGGATTGTTCGCGTAGGGCTATCCGGTTTCGAGGATCGCTATCCGCACCAGCTCTCTGGCGGTATGCGCAAGCGTGTGGCGTTAGCCCAGACCTTTATCAACGAGCCACAGATTCTGTTAATGGACGAGCCATTCAGTGCCCTTGACGTGCAGACGCGGACCTTAATGGAAGACGAATTGCTGAATCTCTGGTCTTCGCAAAAAGCCTCCGTGGTCTTCGTCACGCATGACCTTGAGGAGGCCATCTCTTTGGCAGACCGCGTATGCGTTCTCACTGCCGGGCCAGCCACCGTTAAAGGCATCTATACGATAGACTTGCCGCGACCGCGCAATGTGGCGGAAATCCGCTTCGAGCCGCGTTTCGTCGAGCTCTATCAACAAATCTGGGAAGATTTGCGCGACGAAGTGATTATTGGCTACGAACGTGCGAAGCAAAGAGGTAATCAATAACTATGAACGTACTAAGCAAAGAAACTCAAGAGACTGCCACTACCCCTGATAGCCAGATAGTGCCATCGTTCGCCGCTGCTCGCCGCCGTCGCAGTGTTACAGTCAACGCGCTGCGCATCCTGTTGCTGGTCGTAATACTTGGTGGCTGGGAAGTCTTCGCCCGTATCGGCATTATCGATCCCTTCTTTTGGGGACAACCCTCTGGCATCTGGCTACAGATTGTCACGTGGGTCACGCAGGGAACGGCGCAAGGCCCCTTGTGGGAACAAATCGTCGTCACCTTAGAGGAGGCCATTATCGGCTTTCTGATCGGCTCAGTGCTTGGCATCATCTTCGGCGTGGTACTCGGACGCAATCGCTTCCTTGCCGACGTGCTGGGCCCATACGTTAAAGTCGCCAATTCCATTCCACGCGTCACGCTCGCCCCTCTTTTTGCTATCGGGTTGGGTCTGGGCATGCAATCCAAGGTGGCACTGGCGGTCGTGTTGGTTTTCTTCATCGTCTTTTTCAACGCCTTTCAAGGAGTGCGTGAGGTTGATCGCAACCTCCTCGCCAACGCGCGCATTCTTGGGGCGAGCCCACAACGCATCACCACCGCGGTGATTATCCCTTCTGCCATGACGTGGATCTTTGCCAGTCTGCACACTAGCTTCAGTTTTGCACTGGTCGGTGCGGTAGTAGGCGAGTATGTAGGCTCACTCCAGGGCATTGGTCTGCTCATCCAGAACGCGGGCAATAACTTTAATGCGAATGGCGTCTTCGCGGCGATGGTGATCCTGGCAGTGGTGGCGTTGTTGTCAGAGTTCCTCATCACCCTGTTGGAGCGCCGACTGCTCAAGTGGCGACCCAGTACCGTCAGCGAAATAACGATCTAAGGAAGAGATTCTTCGCTGCGGCTCAGAATGACAAAAGGGGGTGGTAGCACAGCAAGGCGCTTGTCATTAAAAGGAACTTGTCATTAAGGTGAACAGCAAGTCCGATCAATGGGATCGGGCCGATAAATCGGCAGTGGCGGCGATAAATCGCGCCCTACAGACTATTCATAAGCAACAAGGAGAAGCACATGAATTCGTGGAATCGACAGAGTCGACGGTTTAGCCTCGTAATCGGCATTATCTTAGTTTTTCTGCTCAGTGCGTGCGGCGGCAGCGGTAGCACTACTACCACTACGACCGCCAATGGTACGACGACCACCGTCACCCATCTCAAGATTATGGTAGGTGGGCTAAGCAAACAGATCTACCTGCCGAACGAACTGACACAGCAGCTCGGCTATTTTCAGCAGGAAGGACTCGATGTGACGCTGATCGACGAGGCTTCCGGCCAGTCGTCAGAGAATGAAGTCTTAGCGGGTCAGGTAGATGCAGGCTCAGGCTCGTACAATCACACCATTGAGTTGCAGGCGGCTGGCAAGCAAATGGAGGCCGTGGTGCTGTTGAACATTGCGCCCGGTGAAGCCGAAATCGTTTCCGCCAAAGCGGCTAGTCAGATTCACTCGGTCAATGACCTCAAAGGCAAGAATTTGGGCGTCACCGAGCTTGGCTCAGGCACACAGACCTTGACCACTGCCTTGCTGCACAACGCTGGGATTTCAGCGGACCAGGTGCATTTTGTGCCGGTAGGTGCAGGTGATACGTTTATCGCGGCACTGCAACAGGGCAAAATCGATGCTGGTATGACAACCGAGCCAACGATCTCACGTATCTTATCGACGGGTGTTGGCAAAGTTTTAGTCGATTTGCGCACACCGCAGTCAACCCAGGCAGCTCTCGGCGGAGCGTATCCGTTCATCAGCCTGTTTATGAACAACACTTACGTCAATAGCCACAAAGACGTTGTCCAGAAGCTCGTGAGCGCCTATGTCAAGACGCTAAAATGGATGCAAACGCATACAGCGGCAGAGATCGCGGACAAAATGCCCGCCGACTACTACGCTGGCAATAAACCTCTTTACATAACGGCACTGCAAAACCAGATGGCCATCTTCAGTCCAGATGGGTTAATGCCCGCCGGCGCACCGCAATCAGTGCTCAATATTGAGTATCAGAGCAATCTGATCCCAAAGAGCAAAACAATTGATCTCAGCACAACGTATACTAACGTGTTTGCGAGCCAGGCAAGTTAAGGAATAGATTCTTCGTCTGCGGACTCAGAATGACAATTGAGAGGCTACGGCTTCGGGTGCTGGCTGCAAAGCCAGCACCCGAATGTTGTTCATGCCCCTACAGTCGTCCTGACGGTCCAACGAAGCGATAGCCAACGCCTGGCTCCGTCAGTAAGTAGCGTGGATTAGCGGGGTCGGTTTCCAGCTTATGGCGTAAGCGGTTGATATAGACACGCAGATACTCGGCCTCGCCACCGTATTCAGGCCCCCAAATACTATGGAGCAACATGCGATGCGTGACCACCTTGCCTTCATTGATGATCAGTTGCTTCAAAAAAGCGAATTCTGTTGGTGATAGACGGACCTCTGCTCCGTGCAGCCGCACGATATGCCCCTCAAGGTCTATCTCCAGCGCACCAAAGCGTTTTATGCCGCTGGCTGGTGCTACCATCTCAGCCTGAGTACGGCGCAGCACGGCACGCACACGCGCCAGAAGTTCCTCCACCCCAAACGGCTTGGTCAAGTAATCGTCCGCGCCGAGATCGAGGGCAGTGACCTTGTCGCTTTCAGCATCCAGTGCAGTCAGTACGATAATGGGTACGGCAGAGTACTCTCGCACACGCCGACAAACTTCGAGGCCGTCCATGCGCGGCATCATAATGTCCAAAATCAGCAGATGCGGGTCTTCCCGTTCCCACAGAGCTATAGCTTCCAGTCCATTGCTTGCTTCCAAGACCTCGAAGCCGCGTACACGTAAGTTCCGGCTCACGAAGTCGCGCAGTGCCATTTCATCTTCAGCAAGGAGAATGCGCTTCGCTTTTGTCGTCATGCGAGCCTCCATTCTTCAGTAAGGAATAGATTCTTCGTCTGCGGACTCAGAATGACAATGAGTCAGCGGACTCAGAATGACAATGAGTCAGCGGACTCAGAATGACAATGAGTCAGCGGACTCAGAATGACAATGAGTCAGCGGACTCAGAATGACAATGAGTCACAAGCGGCAGCGAGAACGAGATAGTTGTGCCTCGTGCATCACTCCGCGCCCAGATATGGCTACCGTGGGCTTCAACGAAAGCTTTACAGATAGCCAGTCCAAGGCCAGTGCCGCCCGAATGCTGCTGGCGACCATGCCGCGCCCGGTAGAAACGCTCGAACACATGGGCCAATTCATCAGGGGCGATGCCCGGTCCATTGTCTGCCACCGCTACAACAACTTCATCGTCCTGACTTGTAGCAGTGATATGAATTTCATCATCACCATACACCTGCGCGTTAGCGATCAGGTTATGAAGTACAACCTCTATACGGGTACAGTCTATGTTGACCAGAGGCAGGTCGTCGGGGATTGCCAGCGATATCGTGACGCCAGGATGACGCAGCCGTTCGCTCGTTTTTGCTACGATATCCTGCACCCTGGCGGGTCCACGCTTGAGCAGCAGCAAACCAGCTTCCTGGCGTGAAAGGTCGAGCAGATTGCTCACGAGTTGGGCCAGCCGATCAGCTTCGCCGCTGATCATTTGCAGGAAATGGCGTTGATCTGCCAGTGACCAAGTGATGTCTTCCTGGAGCAGCGTCGAGGCGTTCCCTTTAATCGCTGCGAGCGGTGTGCGCAATTCGTGTCCCACTGCTGCCAGCAACGTCGTCTTAAACTCGTCAATCTCATGCTCACGCGTTATATCGCGCAGCAGTAGGCCGCGCCCAATGGTTTGCCCCGACTCGTCACCGACATCGAATAGCCGCAGGTGAATGACGTAGTGCTGCTCGCTGCGTTTGATCTCAACCACCACTTCTGTGGCCTTGGCCAACTGCGCCAGGGCTTGCTTGTAATTTGTGGGATGCACCGCCAGTGTGTGAAGCGCGTCGTAGAGCGCGCTAATGGGGCCGCGCTCAAGCATTTCGCTGGGTACGCCCACGATCGTGCTTGCGCCCGCGTTGGCGTATAGTACGCTTCCGTCGATGCCGGTCAGCACCAACCCGTCACGCATACTGCCCATGATTGCCTCTAGCCTTTGCTTCTCCTCTGATGCTTGCAAGTAAAGGCGTTCGTTTTCCTGCGCCACTTGATGGAGCCGCACATCGCTGCGTTCGTAGAGCACCGCGTGTTCCCAAGCCAGGGTAGCGTAGTTGGCGAATGTCAGCAACAAGTCGATCTCGTTCTGGTTAAAGGGATGAGGCTCGGTACGATGCACCAGCAGTACCACGCTTCCCGCGTGCCGACTGATAATGGGGATTGCTAGTACAGAGCGGAAGCCCTCGTCGTAAGAGAGCGAGGGTGATGCTTGGGATGTTTGGTTAGGGCCGAGCAGTTTCTGCACCGCCTTGCCAGTGCTCAGTGCTAGGACCGCGGACGAACTCATATTCTCTGGCGACAAGGAGAGCACATTGTCATAGCGTGTACTATGTCCATCACTGGCAAGCACCCGTAACACACCATCTTCGTTTGGTATGAGTACCGCGGCGGCCTGCACATCAACCAGTCGCCGTACCTCGCGAATGATTTGACCGACGACATCGTGTGGTTCAAGTGATCTGACTACAGCATTCGACGTTTCAAGCAACGTGCGCAGCTCACCAAGTTTTTCTAACCCATCGCGTTCCAGGCGCACCAGCGACCGTGCCAGATAGCCAACTTCGTCGTCCCGTCCAGCAAGCATTGTCGCGTGGACAGGAATTGACTGTTCCGAGGTTGGCAGCGTTTGGTGCTGGATGGCAAGTGTGTGCAGGGGACGGATAACACGACCTAATAGCATGAGCCAGAATAGCAGACCACCAAAAGCGAAAAGCAGAGCCGCCATCAGCAGCCAGAATTGGAATTGTGGGATAACCGCCAGTGCCTCGCCGACAGGTCTCTGTACCACAACCGCCCAGCCAGCATTCGGTACGGGAACAGCACTGAACAGCCAGTCCTGACCATCAGACCCCGGCCCGACTTGTGAGGCTGGATAGCCTTGTAGTGCTTGATTTGCACCCGGTAGCTCGTTTAGCACTGTTTGCAGGATACGCTGGTGATCTGGCGTGGCGATGAGTTCACTTTTGTCATCAATGATGCTAATCATGAGTTGCCGATCTTGTTTTTGTTGCGCATGGACGACAGTACTCACGGGAACACTGAGTTCGACCAGTGAGAGGTTTGCTACCACTATACCGAGGAGATTGCCGTTAGAGTTACGGACAGGTTCAGCGATGATAAGGCCTGGTTCGATGGTCGATCCAGTTGCAATATCCACGATACCTACCTCGAAGACTGGAACATTGGATTTGGGGTTGAGTGCTCGCTGGATGACACCTTGCGGCGAGAATTCGGCCAAAACCCCAATTGGCGGCCAGGAAACACTCACGCCGCCCAGTGGGTCAAGCCAGTAGACGTGATCTACGTCGCTACGAGCGGCTTGGAATGTGCGGAAATTACTTGCTATCGCGGCAGGGGTATTGGTCTGTGCCACAAGTTTACCGAGTGCCACCAGCGCATTCTCTGAGTCGCTCAGATGGATGCTCGTCTCGAGTGCGATTTCTTGAGCCAGCGCCTGGTCCGAAGCCTGGACATCTTTGCGCAACTGCTGCTCGATTACAGCGTTGACCCCTACGCCTCCGATCAGTACAACAATGACAAAGAGGAGATACATGCTGAGCAATTGGAATAGGAGAGAGCGACGCACATTATGCAGCATTGTCTGTAATCCTCGCTGACTTCAGCCGAGCCATCCATTTACGTAGTGCTTTTTCATTTGATATGCCGCCTACGGCGGCAGAAAAGGGAGGGAAGCTAGGGCACAGCCCTATTACCTGTATTACCTGTCCCCCGGACAGGGTGCAGTCAAGGGGCGGCAGCCCCTTGCATCCCCGCTTATTGTTGGTACGTCTGCATTATACCACTTTGGCTACCCATTGAAACCGACCTTTTCTTAAAAATGCTGAGACTCCACGAATTTCTACTGCTGTGTCTGTTTTATCCAATATTATTCTATCGATAATGGTTCTTTAACCATGAATGGAGGTTCACCTCAAGCATGTCACGTTTTACTGTGAGAACTCGCTATACTTTTATGAGTCTCTTCATTCTCTCTGTGCTCGTTATGACGGTTATATCTACGTATTTGCTGCCCGCGCACGCGCTACCAGTGCAGCCACACTTTAACCATTTTCTGAGTACAAATTATGATGGCGACAGTCAGTATGACGACAATAACCCTACCCCCGGCGTCCTCTCTGCCAATCTGACGCAGGAGCAAAATGGCAACCTGGCATACCCCTATACTGCCGTTTCTTATGATCAGACCATCGGTGCCTACAATGCTTACCAGGCATTGTCCCACCAGCATCAATGGGCCTTGAATGGACACGCCTGGCACCTCATCGGCCCGCAAACAGGTAACGTTCCTACACAGGTTACCTATACCGGTAGTGCCACTACCGTCTCTGGTCGCGTAACAGCTATCGCTATCGGCTCCCCTTGCGACCAAAACCTCTGTCGTGCCTGGGTGGGTGCCGCTGGCGGTGGCGTTTGGGAGGCCGATAACGGCCTTGCCACGCCGCCCAACTGGCATTCGTCCTCGGATGGTCTGGCATCCAACGCCATCGGCTCTATTGTTATCGACCCTAACGATCCCTCTGGTCGCACCTTGTATGTTGGTACGGGCGAACAGAACGGCTCAAGCGACTCTGAAGCAGGTGTTGGCCTCTACCGATCAACCAATTTCGGTCAATCCTGGACGCTGGTCCAGGGCAGCGTCGCCGTTGCCAAAGACCGCGCGATTAGCGCGGTAGCCATCGACCCCATCAACCCACTGCATATCTACATCGGTACCGACGTTGCCCGTCATGGAGCTTCGTCCGTCAATGGCGGTCGCTTCACGCCGCCCGGCGCGCCACAGGTTGGACTGTACGAGTCGACCGATGGTGGTAAAACATTCGCTCTGGCTTTCAGCAAGCCGTCCGACTCGGTTGTTCCCACTTCCCCCAACGGCAGTGACTTCTTCCGTGGCGGCGTGACCAAAATTGCTTTTGACGCTACTGGTCTGGCGAGCGGTCTCTCTTCGCGACTGTACTTCTCCATGTTCGACTATGGCCTCTTCCGCCGCACCGAGCAGGGGACGTTCGAGCAGATCTTCGCTTCGGCTGGTGGTGGCACTATTGCTAATAGCGCGGGTGCGCGCACAGAATTTGCCCTGGCTCCCAACGGCAGCAAATTGCGCATCTACGTGGGAGATACCGATGGCACCGTCGCCGATTTCTACCGCGTCGATGATGCCAATGTCGCGGCTGCCACTCTCACCGATGGCACCAATAATCCCGGCTGGCTTAAGCTCTCCAACTCAACCAAAGGTACTGCTGGTTATGCATCCTATAACTACTGCGACCCACAGTGCTCCTATGACATGCCTATTGCCTCCCCACCCGGTAAGCCCGATACTATCTGGATTGGTGGTTCGATGCAATATCCCGAAATCTTCACCGCCAATCCCCCTTCGAATGGTCGCGCCGTGCAGCGTTCCACCGATGCTGGTGCGGACTTCACCGACATGACCAATGATGCCCAGGCCACCCCGCAGGGTATGCATCCAGACCAGCACGTCATTGCCTTCGCACCAGGTAATCCTGATATTGCCTTCCTTGGCTCAGATGGCGGTCTTGTGCGCACCAGTGGCAGCTTTGCCGACACATCCAGCAGTTGCGCCAACCGTGGTATAACGGGTGCCGATCTGACCGATTGCCAGAACTGGTTGAAGGCGGTGCCAACACAGATCTTTAGTCTTAATGCTGGTCTAGCAACCGTCCAATTCCAGAGCATCGCTGTCAATGCGCAGCATCCACTCACTGACATTATTGGCGGTTCGCAGGACAATGGCACCTGGTCGTACTCCACCAATCCCACGAACTGGTTCGAGTCGGTCGGCGGCGATGGTGGTCAATCGGTTATTGACGTGGGCAACTCCAACATTCGTATGCACACGTACTACGGCCCCAATGGCGATGTGAACTTTAAGGGCAGCGACCCAACGAGTTGGGACGCTGTCACCGATCCTCTGGCAGCCAGCAAAGAGGCGGCCTCGTTCTACATCCCGCTGATTGCCGATCCCACGATAAGCGGTACGATGTATGCTGGGCTGGAACACGTCTGGCGCACCGTCGATAGCGGCGGGCCGCAAGCATACCTCGACCAGCACTGCAACGAGCTGACGGGTGATTTCAAGTCTCCTTGTGGGGACTGGGTGCCACTCGGCACTGCTACCTTGACCGATACAAGCTATGGCAGCGATAGAAGCGGCAGTTATATCGTAGCGATCAGCCGCGCCGCGAACGACGCCAGCACGTTATGGGCCGCGACTCGCTTTGGGCGGCTGTTCATCTCAACCAATGCTACCGCGCCAGCAAGCAGCGTTACTTTTACCCGGCTGGATAGCGCAGCTCAACCCAGCCGCTTCATCAGTGGGATCGCTGTCGATCCCGCCAATCCGAATCACGCCTTCGTAACCTACTCAGGTTACAATGCCTATACACCGACCACCACCGGGCATGTCTTCGATGTTCTCTACGACCCCACAACGGGCAAAGCGGCATGGAAAGACATCAGCTATAGTCTCGGTGATCTGCCAGTTACGGGCGTGGCTTACGACGATCAGCAAGGCAACCTGTTCATCGCCGCGGACTTTGGCATTGCCGTGCTGCAAAAAGGTAGCACTACTTGGGAACTGACGGCCCCTGGCCTGCCGATGGTCGCCGTCTACAGCCTGACGATCTCTACCTCTGGTCGCGTTCTCTATGCCGCAACGCACGGTCGCGGCGCGTGGAGACTCATGTTGAATTAGGAAAAATACCCATTCAGCACGTTTCGTGGCGTCAAATATAGGGGGTTTGTGGTGGGTTAGCGCAAACCCCGAGGAA
>JBBQXY010000015.1:0-57124 GCA_038209195.1 Ktedonobacterales bacterium
CAGTGTCGTCAGAAAGGTATCAAGATCTATCATGTTAGCTCCTTTTCTTCGAAAAGTTCTGGATATGCTAACTATAGGTTCCTTTTACCTTTCTTTTCAAACTCTTCCTCTCTTTTCTAATTCACACCAAACGTTTAAGACTTACTCTCTTGGGATTGTAACAAGTCGCGATGAGTGGGCATATGATTTTCATAAACCAATGCTAATAGAAAAAATACAGCGTTTCATACGAAATTACAATAGTGAAGTGTTTCGCTGGAGCCAGGAAAGTAGTGCAACTTCTCAGGTTGATAATTTCGTCAATAATGATCCAACCTTTTTAAAATGGACTGATAGGTTGAAAGAAGCTCTGCAAAGGGGATATTTGCTGAAGTTTGAGGATAACAAGGTTCGATCAGCAATTTACCGCCCATTCTGCAAGCAGTATCTTTACTTCGATCATCTTTTAAATCAACGCCGTTACCAACAGCATATAATTTTTCCAACTCCTTTTACGGAAACAGAAAACATGGTCATTTGGGTCAAAGTTGGTTCTGACTGGCCTATGTTTGCTCTAGCAATAAATGTTATTGCTGATCTTCTTCCTCAGGGAGGCTCCCAATGCTTCCCTTACTACATCTACTCCGAAGATGGTAGCAATCGCCGCGAGAATATCACTGATTGGTCATTGGAGCAGTTCCAGGAGCGATATGGAACGGGCGTTAGTAAGTGGGATATCTTCCATTATGTCTACGCTCTATTGCACCATCCTCAGTACATTGAACGTTACTCAGAGAACCTCAAACACGAACTACCACGTATTCCCATGCTTAGGGAGCGTAGTGTATTCGAAATGTGTGTACGTATTGGCAAGCGGTTGATGGAAATTCATCTGAATTATGAGCAAGCATCGGAATATTCCCTTAGGTGGGTTGAGAATAGAGAAGTACCTGTGAACTGGTACGTAAAGAAAATGCGGCTAACTCCCAATAAAGATACCCTTGTGGTAAATGAATGGTTGACCCTAACGGGGATACCTCAGGAGTGCTTTAAGTATCGCTTGGGAAATCGCTCAGCTCTTGAATGGGTGATTGACCAGTATCAGGTAAGCACTCATGCGCGTAGTGGCATTATGAGCGACCCTAACCGTGATGAGGAACCTGAATACATTGTGCGATTGGTTGGGCGTGTAATCACGGTAAGTGTGGAAACGGTGAAGCTGGTGGAGGAACTTGAACAGGCTGTTCATCTGGAAAATGAAAATGGCGAAACGGTTCAGGTGCTGTGAGAATATCAGGGGAAAGTTATGATCAAGCGGCTTTGAAGGATTGAAAGGATTGAAGTTATGATGATCGACCTATCCGGTCAACAATTTGGCCGCTACCGCCTTATCAAACGTCTGGGATTTGGCGGGTTTGCGAGCGTCTATCTCGGTCAACATGTCCTCATCACTTCACAGCAGGCTGCGGTCAAAATATTGCACATGAGTGATGTGAATGCCCAGCATTTTATGCAAGAGGCCAATACAACGGCTTCCCTCGCTCATCCTCACATTGTGCGCCTGTTAGACTTTGATATTCAGCAGGGCACTCCCTATCTAGTGCTCGATTATGCTCCCAACGGCTCGTTACTGCATCGCCATCCAAAGGGAGAGCGACTGCCACTCGCCACGATTGTGCCGTATGTCAAAGATATTGCTACCGCCTTGCACTATGCTCATGAGAAGAAGATTATTCATCGCGATGTCAAGCCCGAAAATATCCTGGTTGGCCGACATGGAGAGGTGCTCTTGAGTGACTTCGGCATTGCCCTGCTCTCCCAAACCGGTCGTACCTCGCTAGAAACGGGATATGGTGAAGCGGGTACGAGCTATTACATGGCTCCTGAGATGTTTCGCGGCAAGCCGGAAAAAGCCAGCGATCAATATTCGCTCGCTGTGATGGTCTATGAATGGCTCTGTGGTGAACTTCCTTTTACGGAAGGCAACAAAATACAGCTTGGGTATCAGCATAACTACGAACCAGTACCTCCACTCAAGGAAAAACTGCTTGGACTCTCTGAGCGGGTAGAACACGTTGTTATGAAGGCCCTTTCCAAACAGCCACAAGAGCGATACGCTTCAGTAATGCAGTTTGCAGAGGCATTAGAAGAGGCAAGCAAAGCACCGCCTATTGGAACACGGTTGCTAATTTACAGAGGACATGGCACTGGCTATGCGATCGGTGTCTGGTCTCCCGACGGCAAGCTCTTTGCCACAGGAGGAGATACCGGCATCATTCAAATCTGGGACGCGACAACCAATCGCCTTCTCTGGGCCAATGAAGATTTCTCTGGTCGGGTGAATACGCTGGGGTGGTCGCCGGATGGCACGCGCATCGCCTCTAGTAGTGGCGATGAGACGGTGCAGGTGTGAGAGGTGAGCAATGGGCGGCTCCTGCGCACCTACACTGGTCATTCCGACTGGGTGAATACGCTGGGGTGGTCGCCTGATGGCACGCGCATCGCGTCTGGCTCCTCAGATTGTACGGTGCAGGTGTGGCAAGCTGAGTAATGTTCGGGAGAGAATCTCTCATCCTTGGCATTTTCCATATAGTAATGGCTAGCTATGATGAAATGCAAACAGAGATGAATGTGCTGTTTCTTTGCTAATCGTTCACTGTATGTCATTGTATTCAAGAAAGCTGATTACATGGCCCCCCAATTACCAAAAGCAATGCTATTTGATATGGATGATACCATCCTGGCATATTCTCACAAGACAGATCATAGCTGGCAAGTGGTCTGTAATAGTTTTGCCAATAGGTTAAAAAATAGCAAGCCTGAAATGCTTATGAATAAATGATACCCTTCATTACCCAACGTTGAGGAAAAACGCGCTCCGTCACCGTCCAGGTCACTTTCCCGCGCCTTCTAGTAAGCAAGCCTTTTGTAGAGGTGTAGCGACTGAAGTGAGAGCTAGAGGGAGGGTAGGTAGTAAGTCCTTGCTAGTTAGAATAGCTTCGATCTAACCGTCGTATAGATTGGCGCCAAAAAAGTTAGGAAAATTGCTCCCCAAAAATGTCCGCTTTTGCTCTCCTCATTGATTATACTGGTAGAGGTGCCACAGAAGAGAAATGCGAATAGGACTTATTTGGAGCTATTAGACCAAGATGGTGATGGATGTTCAGGTGGTAGAGAGTCTACAAGCGGGAGATGCCCAGGCCTTTCGATTACTGGTCGAGCGGCTACAGCAACCAATAACAGGATATTTGTATCGCCTCGTGGGAAACCGCGAAGTAGCCCTTGATCTCGTGCAAGACACTTTTTTACAGGTGTATCGGGAAATAGGTAAGACTTCGTCTGATCTTTTGTTGGATGCCTGGATCTATCGTATCGCGACAAATTATGGTCTGCGCTATTTGAACCGCAAGCGCTTGCGTGCGTTTGTGGGATTGGATGACGCTGTAACTTCGGAAGACTATAATCCCTATCTCATGGTACCTGGGCCAGAGGGTCCAGCAGAGGCGCGGATCATGGTGCATGAAACGCTGTTGAAAATGAAATCGAAAGATGCGGCCTGTTTGCACTTGCACTATGGCAATAGTTTCACGTATGAAGAAATTGGCAAGATATTAGATATGACTCCAGAGGCGGTTCGTAAGCGTGTGGCTCGTAGTGTGGAAAAGTTTCGTGAGCTCTATGGGACGTCCACCCAAGTAAACAAAGCTCAGGTAAGGTAGACATTCTATGCCAGGACAAATGTGGTGGTCAGGGGATGAGGATGAGAAAGAAAAAGTACATCCGGATGATAGCGTGCTGCTCGCCTGTATTTGTGGGCAGTTATTCGGCAAGGACGAGTCTGACATGCACCAGCATATCGCTTGCTGTGAAGAGTGTCAGAAACGTTGTAGTGAACTGCGGCAGACAAGCGACTTGCTCACCGAAACATTGCAGCGCACATCACTACCATCACTACCACAAGATGTAGCCTGGGACTGGCTACAAAGTCCAGAGGCGGCGCAGAGCGCGTATCAACGTCGCCAACACGAGCGATTACACGAAGACATGACGCTGGGCATAGCGCTGCTCACGCGTTTACCGCTCGTCTTATTAACCAAGTCGGTACAAGCGGTACCCGCTTTGCTGCCATACGGGCGAAAATTACAGCCAGAACCACCTGGGCACGGAATTCGCACACTGAGATTTGCCAAGCTCATGAGCCTTCCTGCCGTAGTATTTTTGCTAGTGACATTGACCACCATATTGGTGGTAGCTGAGCTAAATATTCACTATCCGTTGGATCCGTTCCAGTCATTCGGTAGCATAACGACAAAAGGAGTGCAATCGACCGTGATTGTACCGGCTCATCCGACGCCAACATCAGCGGTGGTGCTGCAGCCAGGAGTAACATTGACGCCTGCTGGGTCGAAGCCAACACTCACAGAGTGTCAACAAATTAATAATAAGGCAGCACGTAGCATTCTCATCTGTGGTAATAACTTTGCTCCAAACAGCAAAATTGAGCTAGTTTTTCAGTTTGGAGGTGTTTTGCCCAAGGCGCGGCACACCGTGCATGTAGATGCGTCAGGCAATTTTGAGGAACTCTGGACCATTTATTCTTGCAAAGATGTGCCGATTAGTGTTAATGCGCAAAATGTGACGCGACCCATCGTTCCTTTAGGGGAGTCACTGAATATTCAATTCGGGAAATGCTCATCCAATACGCTACCGAAGATAAGTTCATCGCATCATTAAGAAAGACAAAGCTTAGCCTCGTACACACGAATTGACTCATTTGCGAAGCAGGTAAATCAGGGTGGTTGGTGAAAGGACGTGAGAATCATGGTTAGACAGTGCGCTTGGTGCTTACGATTGATCAATATGGTTGGTGAACGTACATCTGTGTTACCGGTGCCAAAGATCTACGAAGCAAGCCATGGCATGTGCCGGGTTTGTGGCGCAACCTGGTTAGAAGCCGTCGGCGGCTTCAATAGTAATGGCGGCGCAGCGATATTGGCACAGCCTGAAGAGGGGCGTCAGTTCATTCAGTGCAGCGGAGATGCTATGTTTTCCGCGCTACCCTCTTCACCGTTACCCGAAAATGAGGGACAAACCCTGTACGCGCAGGTGGACATTTCCCCGTTTGGTACCAGGGAGGATAATAAAGACACAAGTACGTGTGTTTGTTATAGCGAGTTATCCCTCGCCGTATGAATCCCATCTACGTCCAAATGAGTTCTGTGCATTCATAGCATTCAAATGGGCGATGCAAGCAAAAGACTGCTCCTTTTTATTTGAGTGGTCGGTGGTGACTATCGTTGTGACGATCCCCATAATCGTCGCAGTGAATTCCCACCGTGACCGCTAAAAAGGTCGAATCGTTGCTCGTCTAAAGCGAGCGGTCGCATCTCTTTCCCCCCAGGATGCGACAGCGGTTCGACCTTTTTGTTGTTGTTTTACTCTAAAACCTCTTACTGCCGCAAAAAGTCTAGCATCAATTGGTTTACCTCCTCGGGCTGCTCCTGTTGCACCCAGTGACCGCTATCCGGCACATATTGAATTTGCAGATGTTCCACCCACTGCTCAAGGCCATGGGTCAAGGCAATGTCCAGCGCGATATCTTGTTCGCCCCAGATCAATAAGGTAGGAGCGGTAATAGGGGCCTCTGGTGGAGTTGAGCGACCAGGGAGGGGACGAAACAACTGGCGGTAATAGTTCAGCGCAGCCGTCATGGCTCCTGGTTTACTTATCGCTTTACGGTAAATCGCCGTTACCTCCGGCGGGAAGGCTGCTTTTTGTACCGCGCTACCATTGAGCATTCTACCCACGCTATTGGCATTATCGCGCGAGAGCATGTATTCTGGCAACCAGGGGATTTGGAAGACGAAGAAATACCAGCTTTTGCGCAGTTGTTTGAGTGTGCGCAAATCACGAAGCATAGCCTGTGGGTGAGGTGCATTCAGCACAATCAGCTTGTGCGTCATTTGTGGATAGTAGATCGCGAAAGACCATGCCAGCGCACCACCCCAATCGTGCCCAACGATGGTGGCCTGCTCTTCGCCCAACCCTTTGATCAGCCCCTCGATATCGCGCAGGAGCGTTGGCACATCATAGCCTGTCTTGGGCTTATCGGTATCGTTGTATCCACGCAGGTCGGGAGCCACGACGCGATAGCCGTGTTCAGCCAGGAAAGGTATCTGGTGCCGCCAGGAGTACCAGAACTCGGGAAAGCCGTGCAGGAGCACCACCAGAGGTCCTTTGCCCTGCGTCACATAATGCATGCGAATACCATTTGTCATCATCTCGCGGTGTTGCCACGTTTCAATGCTGCTGACCATAGTTACAGACCTCTCTCTACTTCAGAAAAAACGTATATCTTATTCTAGATTCATACACATGGTTATGAGAAGCATGAGCGGCCAGGGCGACCGCAAGGGTGCGCCTCTACTATACACGCATAAAGAGTATAACATGCATCGTAGTATAGTAGGGGCGCACCCTTGCGGTCGCCCTGGGGGAGAGGGAATCAGCCCTGGTAAGCTAACCTAATCCCCTTTAATATCGTTATACACGATGGCGCGTTTAACCTGCTCGATCAGGTCGGTGACGGGTATGCCACTCGGGCAGTCATCGGCACAATTGAAGATCGTGCGGCAACGCCAGACGCCGTCGCGCTGCCCAAGAATGGCAAGGCGTTCGGCCCCACCCTGGTCGCGGCTATCAAAGATGAAACGATGCGCGTTGACGATAGAGGCTGGCCCCACCCAGTCAGGATTGGCCCAGACGGACGGACAGGAACCGGTGCAAGCACCACAAAGAATACACTTTGTCCCTTCGTCATAGCGTTCACGTTGCTCTGGGCTTTGCAATCGCTCCGTCCCTGGCTCATTATCGTTATTAATCAGGAACGGCTTGACCGCTTTGTATTTATCAAAGAAGGGGTCCATATCGACCACCAGGTCTTTGATGACGGGAAAACCCAGCATCGGCTCAATCGTCACTTTCTCGCCCACATCGCGCATCAGCACTTTACAGGCCAAGCGGTTGCGACCATTGATCCGCATTGCATCGGAGCCGCACACGCCATGGGCGCAGGAACGACGATAGGTCAATGAGCCATCCATCGTCCACTTGATGGTGTTTAGGGTATCCAGCAGGCGGTCAATGGGATCGACCTCTACACGAAAGTCAGCCCAGTACGGCTTCTTGTCCTTCTCCGGGTCGAAGCGTTTGATACGCACCAACATAGTTCTTGTTCCTTCCTTAATATTTCCGTTCCTTGGGCGTGAATATTGGGTCGCCATTCAATATAACGTCTTTGTAGTCGAGACGTACATCGTGCGCTTTGGTACCCTTGTACGCCAGCGTGTGTTTGAGCCAATTGACATCATCGCGCTTCTGATAGTCGAGGCGATAGTGTGCGCCGCGACTCTCGGTGCGGGCCAGTGCGCCATGAATAGTGGCCTCGGAACAATCCAGCAGGAAGCCAAGTTCGATGGCCTCGACTATCTCCGTATTGAACTGCTTGCCTTTATCTTGCAATTGGATGCGTTGGTAAGCGTCCTCCAGCCCATCGATGGTATCGAGGGCATGGCGTAAACTTTGGTCGCTGCGCTCGACAAAGACTTTGTCGTCCATCTCATTTTGCATCGTGCTGCGCACTCGCGTCGCCGATTCGCCGCCGGTCGAGCTATAGAGGTGATCAATCATCTCGCGCGAATACGCTTCTGGCTCAGGAGGCAGAGGTGCGTGATCGTTCTCAGCGATAAACTTCGCCATGTGCTTACCAGCGCGTCGCCCGAAGACGATCAGGTCTACCAGCGAATTAGTGCCGAGACGATTGGCCCCGTGGACAGAGACACAGGCGACCTCGCCAGCGGCATAGAAGCCGGGCATGGGTGTCCATTGTGGATCAATGACGACACGGGCATCGACGTCGGTCGGGATACCGCCCATAGCGTAGTGGGCCGTGGGCTGAATGGGTACCGGCTCGGTAATCGGTTCGACGCCGAGGTAGTTACGGGCAAAATCGGTGATATCCGGCAGCTTCTCGGCGATTACTTTGGCTCCCAGGTGCCGCACATCCAGATACACATAATCCTTGCCGTCTACCCCGCGCCCCTCTTTGACTTCCTGGATAATACAGCGCGAGACGATATCGCGTGGGGCCAGGTCTTTCAAGGTGGGCATGTAGCGTTCCATGAAATATTCGTTTTTGCCGTTGAGCAACTTGCCGCCTTCACCACGGGCCGCCTCGCTGAGCAGAACGCCCACTTTATAGATTCCGGTGGGGTGGAACTGGTACATCTCCATGTCTTGCAAGGGGATGCCACGGCGATAGGCGATAGCCATACCGTCTCCCGTACAGGCAAAGGCGTTGCTGGTGACGCGCCAAGCTCGCCCATAGCCGCCAGTGGCAAAAAGCACGGCCTTGGCATGGAACGTGTGAATCTCCCCTGTGCGAATCTCCATTGCGACAACACCACAGGCCTGCCCCTCGGTGATCAACAGGTCCAGCACGAGGAATTCGCTGAAGAAGCGCACCTGGTTTTTGATGGCATTCTGATACATGGTTTGCAAAATCATGTGGCCTGTGCGGTCGGCAGCGTAGCAGGAACGTCGCACGGGAGCTTCACCGAAGTTGCGCGTATGTCCACCAAAGCGACGCTGATCGATGCGCCCGTCTTTGGTGCGGTTGAAAGGAAGGCCGCGATGTTCCAATTCATAGACTGCATCGATGGCCTCGCGCGTCAGAATTTCTGCCGCTGGTTGATCAACGAGGTAGTCACCGCCTTTGATCGTGTCGTACATGTGCCATTTCCAATGGTCTTCTTCCTGGTTGCCCAGGGCTGCCGCCACGCCACCTTGTGCTGCGCCCGTGTGTGAGCGCGTCGGATAGACCTTGCTCAGTACAGCGACGCTAGCAGTGGGAAGTTGCATTGCAGCCATCAGGCCTGCACCGCCTGACCCCACAATCACCACATCAAATTTATAATACATCCTGTATCCTCACATTTTCTGGGAAACTACAATTCCGTTCCTAATTTCCTTCCATTCAGAGCTGTTACCGCTGCTTACACGACGTGTTAGCCGCAGCATTTCTGAATGCTGATGGGTCATGCGGCTTACCGTCCCGGGACCGGAAAAGTGATCAGCGTAATCGTACCTAACATAAAGAAGACAACGGTTATTATTCCCGCGATGGAGA
The DNA here is from genome assembly GCA_038209195.1 of Ktedonobacterales bacterium. Taxonomy (GTDB): domain Bacteria; phylum Chloroflexota; class Ktedonobacteria; order Ktedonobacterales; family Ktedonobacteraceae; genus JBBQXY01. The sequence continues at coordinate 9,167 of JBBQXY010000015.1, forward strand.
GTATAGTGAGACGTGCGCCACGTCCCCGTACATAGTCATCAATGACGATGCGCAGACCGTTCATGCCATGCAAGAGCGCGAGGGTCAGCAGCAGCCAGTCGTACAATCGCCAGAGCGGATTGCTGTAGCGAGCGGTAACAAAAGCGTAGGTGGTTTTAGCGACGTCAGTGGTGACATGCATGAGAACGAGGTGGAAGATAACGAGAAAAATGAGCAGGATACCGGAGATGCGGAAGAAATACCAGGAAAAGGTTTCAAATCCACCGCCCGCGGGTTTTGAGCCATAGCCAGTCGGAATACGCATATTCTTTCTCCTCTGAAAAGGTTCATGAAGGGCGACCACCTGAGTTGGGAGCTAGCCCTGCATCTCAATGTTTACTTGGTGATCGTCGTTGCATGTGAATTCAAAAATGGCAGAATCGGCGCAAGCACAAAATACATGAAGGGTAAGAACCCGACGACCGTTAGCACCAGGACAATGACAAACATCAGCACCTGGTATTTCACCCCTTTGCGCCAGAAATCAATGATCATGATACGTACCCCGTTGAAGGCGTGTAGCAGTACCGCCCCGATCAGCGCGAGCGAGAGGAAGCGGACGATCACACTATCAAACAGCAAAATACCCTCGTTGTATACCTGAGGACCGAAGCCTAGCAAAGAGACATCCACAATGTGGATAAAGAGGAACAAGAGAATTCCTAGTCCTGTGATGCGATGAAGCAACCAGGACCACATCCCAGATTGGCCTTTATACATGGTTTCCTCAATTCTGGTGGCGGGAGGCGTGGCATGAGGCAAAAAATAAATACTGTATCGATTCAGTGGCCTCGTCGCGCTTGCTCTCGCCCTGTCGGTAGCCACCGGGTGGCATACCCCTACAATAATGATCAGGCGAAAAAGCTTGTAACGTTAGCCCTGAAGGGAGTGCGTGCGTTAGCGTAGAAACCTACTACCATCCTTCAATATGCTCGCATCTCTAGAATCAACGCCCGTTACGAAACGGCACCCCTGTGTGTCGTAATAAGTTCAGTTGACGTCGTGATGATATTATACAGCTTCTCGCTGAGAAGCGCAAAGAATGCTCAATCTCAAACAAAAAACCGCTCAACGGCAACAGGCAGTTCTGGCACGATGCGCGATGGTAGCGTCTGCTCTCCCCGGAAAGTGCCCAGCGAACGATACTCTTCACCCTCTAATGCCAATATTTGCACTGTTTTGGCCTGCATGTTGACGATCCAATATTCTGCAATGCCAGCTTCAGCATATTTCTCATATTTGGTAATGCGATCATAAAGAGCTGTGCCGGGGGAAGCTATCTCGATTACCAGATCGGGCGCGCCGATAATTTTCTTCAGACCTACTCTATCTATATGCGTGTTCAAGACGACGACGAGATCAGGCTGGTACACGTTCTTTGGCCCTAAGTCCACGTCTATAGGAGCAGTGAATAGTTTGCCAATTCCTGCGAGATCGATATGGGGGAACAAATAGTAGGCAATGCGCGTTGCAATGGACTGATGCTCTGGCGTAGGCGCAGGTGTCATAAGAAGCACTCCATTCACAATTTCATAGCGATTTCCATCATAGGGAAGAGCGGCATAGTCGTCGTATGTCCACGCGCCTTGTAAAGGCCCTGGCACCCAATCAGCAGGAGTGATTACAGACAGTTCATCGTTTGTTGTTGCCATGGTAGCACTGCCTCTCGTGTACGAAAAGGATAGTATCTTTGTGCGAAACATATATACTGATAAATTATATGTGGCTCTACCACAAACGTACCATATTTTGGGCACTGTGCCAATACTTTATAGCCACGGCAAATTCTTTTTCAGCATGGGCAAGGCTTGTTCGACGGCGTCGCGACCAGCGGCGATGAATTTGCGGCCTTCCGAGAATTGACGGAGGGAGATGTGGTGCAGCTTGGGGCGCATAACGATATCGGCCTCGCGGATACTGTGCATACCGACAGTAGCCAGGGCGATATCATAGGAGCGCAACAGTACATCGACGATGTAGGGTGCAGGGGGTTTCCGTGTTTTTTGCCCCCTGGCTCGCGCTGCCTCCGCTTCTAGTATCCATGGCGTGGCACTGGTGAGTGCGGGCGGCTCCTGCTCGCCCAGTTCGGAGGCGAGTAGGATATCGGCCCCCATTTTGCGCACCAGGCGAATTGGCACTGGATCGTGCATACCGGCATCGACGAGGACGTGTTCACCGATGTGTACGGGTGGAAAAATGCCGGGCAAGGCTACACTGGCCAGAGCTGCTTGCCAGATAGGGCCACGCTCCAGCACCACGCCTGCATGGGTGGTTAAGTCAACGGCGACCATGGCAAAGGGGGTGGTCAGGTCTTCAAAACGTGTCTCTCCGCACAGGTTCTCCAGGATGTGTTTCAAACCTTTGTTGGAGAAGATGGAGGTGCGTGGGAAACTCCACTGCACGAGGTGGCGTTGAATATTGAGAAAAATCTCCTCGCTTTCAGCCAGCGATTTGCCGAGGAGGTACATGCCAGGCGTGATGATGCCACTACTACAGGCGGAGATATAATCGAGCGGGATGCCGTAGTGTAGCAGGCGTTCCAGCACGCCGAGGTGCGCGAAGCCGCGTGCGCCCCCACCGCCAAAGGCAATACCGAGGGTCTGGTGCGCGATGTGACGCGCCACAAATTGTATCGCCAACGTCAGTTCCGCACGAGGTGCGAACTGCTGCAAAGGCTGCTGCGCTTGCCAGCACTGGGCCAGTAGGGCGTTGTCGCTGGGCAGTAGGCGCGTGACAGGATGGCCTAACATGGCGGCGTAGCGATCCTGTAGCCCGATAGTAGGTTTCTCAGCAACCTGCGCGACGAAGACCGTGCTGTTTTTCTGCGGCGACGGCACAGTGAATTGCTTTTCCGCTCCAGCGGAGACGACGAAGATCGCTCGCTCGCATTGTTCCGCGATTATGGGCAGCAGTTGTGCTGGTGTAGCCGCGTTCGTGACCAGTAAGAGGTAGTCATAGCGCACAGCGAGATCTGTTAAGGACGTCAGAACGCCAGCATGCAGTGTCACTGCTTCTTCCTGCTGCAAGGCCAGGGTGGTTATTGCTGGGAAATGTTCGCCCGTGGCTGTGAGCGTAGGTGCTTCGTGAGCGCGTAGCTTGCTTTGGTCAACGCTGCATTCAAGGAGCGTCGGTCGTAGCTGGGAAGGGGCGGTCGCGAAATGTGTGGCAGTGGACGCGTCCTGCCCACTGATTTCCAATAGTAACACGCGCTTATGGCTGCACCATGCCAGGGCTGCGGCGATATGATAGGCCAGCGCCTGCTCTTGTGGCGCATTGCTCTGCTCGATATGGGAAAGCCAGAGCACCTCAGCATTGGATACAGGAGAAATTTGTTGATTGGTACGCGAGAGGCGACGCGTCAGGATGGTGTTGATGTTGCGTGAGAGCGTTGGACAGGAGCCGATCAGGGCGAGGAAGTCTGATTGCGCGAGGGACAAGAGCGTTACGTCCTGCTCTACCCGTATCGTTGCGGTCGGTGGCTCGCCAGTGATCAGCGACATCTCTCCAAAGCATTCGCCAGGGCCCAGACGGGCCAGGATGTGTTCATCTGGCGTAGCGTTTTCTTTATACATTTCGTGGGCCACAGAGCCATTTTTGGGCAAGAGGACGCTAACGTATCCTGTCGCGATGATATAGAGCAGCCCATGCCACTGACCGCGCTCCAATATATGCATGCCTTGTACAAAGTGCGCAGGTTGCAGCCGTGCCAGGATAGCGCTGGCCTCCTCCGGTTGTACATCGCGGAAGAGCGAACTTGCTGCCAAGAGTCTCTGAACTTCTGCCAAATTTTTCATATTCCAAATTTCCTCTCGTCTGTTACTGATTTTAATGGGAAATGGCAGAACTGTCCAGGTACATTTCCACATTTTAAGAGGCAAATGAGAATAACACGGTAAATGCTATCCTAGCAAACGGAGTGACACTTCCTGGAAAAGCAGAAAGGTAGACAGGCAAACACAATGAACATTAACGAACAGCTTGAAAATTTTTTGGCAGGTTTAGGAGTAGAGATGGAATACAACCCGCAGGAGCCAAACGACCAGCATACCAATGACGCCTCTCTTCCAGAGGTCTCCATTTTTCAGGCTTCGCGTGATCATTACGGCGTCTTCTATCGTCTGGACATCATAGACGCCATGCCACAACTGCGGGTGATGGTGCCGATTGAACAAGGTGCCATCAAAATGGAGATGTATCTCGTGTGCATCAGCACATGCATGCCTGTAAATGCATGGTTCTCAAAAGTGGCAAGCTACGAGGGAAGTGCCGATTTTTCCAAAGGCCGTGACGCGGCACTGCAACATCTCCTCTACGCCGTCGCCGAGATGATGAAGCAGCTTTTCTGGTCGGGCGACCTGAATGCCATGCGCTTCCCCCCTGAAATTGTGGTCAGCCGTTTGCTCTAATATTACGTCTCCAGGCTCTCCTCCTTTTTGAAGGTGGCAGATGGGGGGCCTTGCGCTTGTCCTCGGTGGGAGTGCAGAAACCTCCGCCAGGACAGGCACAAGGCCCAATACAGTTCAAATAAGGTGGAACGGCTACGCTGTGTGTAGGGACAGGGGGATGAGGGGATGAGGACACCCTGTCTGGGGGACAGGTATCGGGGGCCTTGTGCCTGTCCTGGTGGGGGGTCTGGACATTCCCCAGGACGAGGACAAGCACAAGGCCCCCCATCGACCGCCGCGTCCTTATTACCTGCCCCCCAGGCAGGGTGTTGTCCCTACACACTCGGGACACTCGTGCTAAAATGAAACGCACTTCCACCTGCCATCATCTACCACTTCTAGCTGTTCTATGATACACTGTGCGCAACGAACTCGTAGAAAGGTTGAGGATTTTGGGTTATGACTGAACAATTAGAGAGTATGGGTCAGAAAGCTATTGCCTATCTTGGCGTGAAGAACGCGGCCCGCGAGCGTGCTTTGCCCAAGTCGCGTACTGCTATTCGTTTTTGTGCGAACTGTATTCGTGCTACGCATCGGCAGGAGTTTTCGACTGCGGAAACACTCCTGGCTCAGGCCTCTACCTTGATCGCGGAGATGGCGCATGATCTGCAAGACCAACCAGACATTTTCTACGCAGGATTTGTTCAGGATGCGCAAAAAGAGTATGCCGAAGCGGCAACTTTCGTCGCCGTTGCGCAAAACCGCCCGCTGCCAGAGGCCGAGGATTTGGGTATCGGCTGGGCACCTTACCTCAATGGGCTAGGTGAAATGGTGGGTGAATTACGGCGTTATGTGCTAGATCAACTGCGTCGTGGCAATATTACTCAAGGCGAAGTCTTCCTGCGCCACATGGACGATATCTACGCGCTCATGACTACTGTCGATTTCCCTGATGCGATCACACTTGGCCTGCGGCGCACCACTGATAGTACGCGTGGCATCCTGGAAAAAACAAGGGGAGACCTGACTGTTGCCGCTTCCCAGGCCCAGTTGGAGCAACGCATGCTCGCCCTGCAACAAGAGTTACAAAAGAGATAATATCCAAACGGTTGGGGCATTATTTTCTCGCCTCAGGCAAATGGAAAAGATTGTATACGTGAGATCAGGTTTACACGTCTATACATACAAGGGAACTCGTATCACCGCTGGGGTATACTGTTGAGTAGAGCTATTTATTCACCCTATCAGTGGACAACACTCTTTACATGAGGAAGGGTCATATGCAACGCGAAGATGCTGCTTCAGAAGACGATGAACCAACTATTACTGTTTCACCAAAAAGAGGGAAATCACCGTCGTTTCCGCATATCGTCACGGCAGATGCTGTGCAAGCAGAAGAAGTACCAACTATGCCATTGAGTTCACTGCACACGCGCAGTGCGCTCCAACCGGAAGTCGCTGTACACTCTACCGCCGCTACGCGTGCGGTGCGCTTTCCCGCACCATTGGTAGTGCAGCCAGCGGAATATCGCCGTAGCCTTGGCGAATGGTGGCAAGTGTGGTGGGATAGCATACGCCCTGCTTATGTAGGACTCGCGTTGATGCCGGTAGTATTGGGGAGCGTGTTAGCCTGGACTCATAGCCTCTCAACAAAAACACCCTATGGGCAATTTCGCCTCCTACACTTTGTCGCTACCGTGCTAGCGGTCGCCGCTTTGCAAATTGGTGCCAATCTCATCAATGATTATTATGACTATATCAAGGGCGTTGATACAAGCAATGCCTTTGGCCCAGGCGCACTTATTCAGCAAGGCTTGATTAAGCCCATCAATGTCTTGAATCTTGGCCTTGTGCTTCTGGCTCTGGGTGCTGTTGTTGGCGCGGTGGTAGCGATTACAGGCGGTCTCTATGTCTTCCTTTTTGGCATTATTGGTTTGCTCTGTGCGTATTTTTTCAGCGCGACCTCACGTTCTCTTTCCTCGCTGATGTTAGGTGAGCTAATCAGTGTATGTATCTATGGCCCATTATTGACCTTAGGGGCATACCTGGTGCAGACTGGTGGGAATATCGATCGCGCCTTACTGCTCACTGTACTGCTCTATAGCCTGCCGCTTGGCTTATTAGCGGCGGCGGTCGTACATGTGAACAATATGCGCGACGTTGAGAGTGATGCCCAGGCAAATAAGCACACGCTCGCCTCACTATTGGGAATGCGCTTGAATCGCATCTTGTACATACTCTTGCTATTGGGTGCTTATGCTATCAGCGCTGTCCTTGGCATTCCTCACGGTACACCTCATTTGATCTTGATTACGTTCTGGACACTTCCCCTTGTGGTGATCGCCCTCACTGGTGTGTTACGTGCAGATATGTCGGCTAGTTTACACGTCGTGATGTGCGAGACGCTCAAAATTCAGCGTATGTATGCTCTTTTGTTGGTGATCGCCCTGCTCGCCACAGCTCTCTTTACGCTGTTGCCGCATCTCCCAACACATCTCTTGCCAATTTAGGGCAAGTTCACGTTGTGTGACCGGTATTTTCCCATTTACAATGCTTGCCCACTATGTTACACTGCTTTTGAGGTTTTCTGACCAACAAAGTGATGCAAACCACTAATTCATCTGCCTGATAGTTCAACAAGGAGAGCGTTTTATGGCTGGCTGGGAAGATGAACTGGCTGTTTTACTAGGTGAGTTAGGGGTAGCCCAGGAAGAACCTATGACTCATCGTAGGCCGACGCAAGCAAGTGAGAATGGTTTTTCACCAGAAAGATTTTCTTTACCACGTGGGAATGAGGTCAAGCGAAAAGTGCAATCTGGCGATGCTTTCTTCTGGGGGCGTCCAGGCGATAGCGAGGCGGATGATGATGCCTGGATGAGTGATCTCCGCATGATGCGCCACGAAGTAAATTCTATCGTGTCGCAGGTGGTTCATCTCATGCAACATGGCGATCTTGATCCAGACCTGAAAGAAGATGTCCTGGTGGTATTACGGGCCTTGCGCCGCAGGGCTGCGGTCACACAGCAAGCGGCCGCCAGCGATACCGCTTACCTGGAATTCGCCGCTGCGATGCTCCACTTCTGTCGTCTCGTGTTACGCCTGAGTGAGGTCACTCCCGAAGATTTGTAATCGGACGAACCCTATTTTTTCTTGACATCCGGTAATATAAGCTGACATACTGTAACTTGGGCCGGAGAGGTATGTTGGTTGAAGGGGCGCGCGTTGACGCGCCCCTTTCGTTGTAATGCCTCTATTTTGATACTATTACCGTTGGATGCCCTCCCATATCGAAATTGCGTTGGCAAGAATAAGAAGTGTATAGAGAGAATGCAGAGGAGATTGTAGCGTGAACACAAAACAGAAAGATATTGTGCAACAAGGAAGTCGCTGGCTACGCGTAGGTGTACTTACCATCACCACCGTAGGCCCAATTGTCAATACCCTCGTCGCACGAATGCGCCAGCAAGCAGCTATCGCGCAAGCAGCGGCGAGCAGTCAGGCCGCACAGTCGTTGGAAGATGAACAGCAAAGCGAACAGAGTAGGCTGGTACCTATAAGCCGCGAACTTTTGGCCGAACAAGCGCGCCAATTGCAAAAGCAGGCACGCCATTGGCAAATGCAGGCAAAACACCTGCGCAAAGCCTTGCGCCACGAGTCTAAACAACGTCGCCGCTTAAATAAAATGGTGCAGCAACTGCAAAAGAAAGGCGTCGATTGGGGCCAGGAAATGCTAAAGCGTAGCGAAGACCTGACTGGCGACCTTGTCGCGCAGGGTAGCAAGCTTTCCCATGATTGGCTTGAGCGCGGCGGCAAAGTGACGCGTGATCTGACGGAACGTGGCAGCGACCTGAGCCAGGACCTCGTCAAACGCGGCAGTAAATTGACGCGTGATCTGACGGAGCGCGGCAGCGATCTGAGTCAGGACCTCGTCAAACGCGGCGGTAAATTATCTCACGACCTGACGGAACGTGGTAGCGACCTCTTGCAGCCAGCACGACAGCGCAGGAGTGCGTTCTGGACTGCTTTTGGCTTTAGCCTCGGCATGGTAGTCGCCGCCGTCGTCACCTACCTGTTTGTGCGCAAACGGATAGTCCAACAGCTTCCAGGACAGGAGCAACAGATCGAGTTGCCGCCACGAGAGCATGACTGGAATGGCAGCCACAAGAGTCAACCTGCTGGAGAGATTCTCCATAGCAATAGTAATGGTGTTACTACCGTGGCAACCTTACAGGCTGTCGATACAGGGACACAGCAACAAGTAGTAGTTCCCGCCGATGCGGCATTTGTGGGTGTAGTGGCTTCGAAAACCTACTATCCATTAGAGACGCCGATTGAGAGCAACGATGTGATCTACTTCTCTTCGGAGGAGGAAGCACAGGCGGAAGGATTTACGGCAGCGGCACAATAGTCATTCTGCCAGCAAGGCCCACATGAAGAGCGCGCCGTTCGGCGCGCTCTTCATGTGGGCCTTGCTGATTAGTGTTTCCTGTATTGTTCGGGGACTTGCCCTTCAGTGAAACCTTCGTTTACAATGCCGCGTTTGACGAGATAGTGCATGAATTCTAACTGCTGCTCAGGAGTAGGTGTAGGGGGCGGGGCGTCAGGAAATACAGATGTATTTTTGCTAACAGGATTCTCTTTCGTAGTAACCGTGGTAGCTTCGGTTGGCGGCGTCACGGATATCGGCGTCGCCGGCGAGGAAGGTGGCAGCGGCTCTGCTTTATCGTTTGGCGGTGGAGCAGATTGCATAACACGCTCTGGCCATTCGTCGATAGTGGAGCAGCTTGTCTCGCCTTGTCCCATGATCTGATGGGCAATACCCTGTTGCGGCATAATGGCTTCACTGCTTGCTCTTGCGGTTGTATCTTGCGTCACACCCATATTCAAAGGGCTGTGTACTGGAGCATATACAGCTTCCTCGGAGGTCCTACCGGAAAACCACCCGGCTATTTTTTGTAGCCAGCGTTTAATCGCTTGCGTGATCATTGTTACATTGCCCTTTTTAATAGAGACGATAGTATCCAGAAACACTCGTTCGCATCTAAGACAAACACCTCTCCAGAGGTGTCCCTACACCGCAATCACGCACTCTGTAGACGACAATCACTCAATCAGGTACCAGGCAGAATGGGTACCAATGATAAATATAGAAATATAGTAGCACATAGATAGGAAGTCGTCAAACTCTCTTGCAATTTCATAGATGACGTGCCATAATCATTGCAGCAATGTCAGGGGTGCAAAGAATATCTCTGCCCAGAATGCCAACAAGCTCTCGCTAATGGAGAAAAAGATCTGCCGATCACGTAATCTCTTTCCTAATACTTCGCGGTACATTCAAAGGCAAAGGTCAAAGAGTGATATCCTTGTCCTTTTGCCTTTTTCATTAAAAATAGAGAATCTCGTTTTTACGCGCAATAGAACAATACAATAGTAGCATGTTGAGAAGGTTTTTATGGAGAAAGAATTTAGTAATTCAGATGCGGGGCAAGAAGCAGTGCCCGGAGAAAATATCGCAGCTAATACTCCAGTCGACCAGGAAGAGGGACAGGTACACGAAGATGAGGAAGAAGAGGGGACGCAAGAAACGCCTGTGGATTCGTATCAGGAAGATGACGTTGATGACGTTGACGGCGCTGTTAACCTCGAAGGCTTCTCGATTGGGCGACGCAGGAAGCCGGACGATGAACGTCTCAGTATCCCCGATGTGCTGCCCGTGCTTCCGCTCAAGGAAACCGTCATTTATCCGTTCGCAATGCAACCATTGGGTGTAGGGCAGGAACGCTCGATTCGCCTGATTGACGATGTTATGCGTGGTAATCGTCTGGTCGTGTTGGTGGCGCAAAAATCCGCCGATTTGGATCAGGCGGGCCCAGATGATATCTTCAAGGTTGGCACTGTCTCTCGTATAGCCCGTATGATTCGTATGCCTGAAGGGACGCTGCAGATTATTGTCCAGGGCTTGGAACGCGTGGAAATCGGCGAATTTACGCAAGAGAAGCCCTACCTGGCTGCCCATGTCACACTCAAGCCGGATACGCAAGAAGATGATAATGAGACAGAGGCGATCAAGCGCAATGTGGTTGGCTATTTCCAACGTTTAGTTGCGCTAGTGCAAAATGTGCCTGAAGGTGTTGCCGCCGCGACCCTGAATCTGGAAGAGCCGCGCCAGGTCGTTTATGTCATTGCCACCTTTATGCAAATGGAACTCGACCTGCGCCAGAAATTACTTGAACTCGATTCGGTGCGTGCCAAACTGGAAAACCTGAGCAATTACCTGGCCCATGAACTGGAGATTTTTGAGCTAGGTAAGAAGATTCAGAACAGCGCACAAGAAGAGATGGGCAAAGTGCAGCGTGAATACTTGCTGCGCGAACAACTCAAGGCCATCCAGCGCGAACTTGGCGAAGAGAGCGAAGAGCAAGCCACCGTCAACGAGCTGCGCCGCAAAATCGATGAATCGAAGATGCCAGAGGAGGCGTTGAAGGAGGCGAATCGCGAACTCTCACGCCTGGAAAAATTGCCGACGATTTCGCCTGAATATAGCATTATTCGCACCTATATCGAGTTGCTGGCGAGTTTGCCATGGAGCAAGAGCACGGGCGAGAAGATTGACGTACCTCATGCACGCGAAGTGCTCGACCACGATCACTATGATCTGGAAAAGATCAAGGAGCGCATCCTCGAATACCTGGCTGTACGCCGTTTGAAGGAGGAGCGCGTCCTAGAGCGTCTGCAACGTGAAGCCGATGCCGCGAGCGATGAGGCCGACGCGGAAGGCAAAAAACCCACGCAACCGCTACAATCCGCCGAGGCGATTCGGCAGATCAATCGCGAGCCAATTCTTTGCTTCGTCGGACCTCCCGGCGTTGGTAAGACCTCGCTGGGACAGTCGATAGCGCGTGCCCTGGGGCGGAAGTTTGCCCGCATGTCGTTGGGAGGCATTCGCGACGAAGCTGAGATCCGTGGTCATCGTCGTACCTACATCGGTGCTATGCCTGGGCGCATTATCCAGACACTGCGCCGTGTGGAGTCCAATGACCCAGTGGTTATGCTTGACGAGGTCGATAAAGTTGGGGCGGACTGGCGCGGTGATCCCTCGTCGGCCCTCTTAGAGGTGCTTGACCCCGAACAGAATTACAATTTCCGTGATAACTACCTCGATCTGTCTTTTGACCTATCCAAGGTGATGTTTATCGCTACCGCTAATGCTTTGGAGCCGATCCCGGCCCCATTGCGCGACCGTATGGAAATCTTGGAGCTCTCAGGCTATACCGAGGAACAGAAATTGCACATCGCTCGCAACTACCTGCTGCCCAAACAGCTCGAAGCGAACGGTTTGAACAAGGATGAGTTGACGGTCGATGACGAAACCCTGCGCCGTGTCGCCCGCGATTATACCCGCGAGGCTGGTGTGCGCAACTTGGAACGCGAAGTGGGTGCGCTCTGCCGCAAAGTGGCAAAGCAGATCGCCGAGGGCCGCGAGTCGCCTATCCATGTGACGGCGGAGCAACTGCATGACTACCTGGGTAGGCAACGCTACGTTGAAGAGGCGGCTGAGCGCATCGACCGACCAGGTATTGCCACAGGGCTGGTCTGGACACCCGTTGGCGGCGAGATCATCTTTATTGAGGCGGCTAGCATGCCAAGTAAACAGAGCCAACTGACCTTGACCGGGCAACTTGGCGATGTGATGAAGGAATCTGCTCAAGCTGCGCTCAGTTATGTGCGCTCCAACGCGGTTGCTCTGGGCTTGCCAGCCAATGTCTTCGAGGAGCAGAACATCCACATCCATGTGCCTGCTGGTGCCATCCCGAAGGATGGGCCGTCAGCAGGTGTGACCATGACAACGGTGTTGGTTTCGCTTGCCAGTGGACGCAATGTGCGCTCGGATGTGGCGATGACGGGCGAGATTACGCTGCGTGGCAAAGTGATGCCCATCGGCGGCATCAAAGAGAAGGTGCTAGCGGCTTATCGCTCCGGTATTCGCACAGTCATCTTGCCCAAAAAGAATGAGCAGGATTTACTGGAAGACCTGCCCAAGGAGTTGCGCGAGCAGATGCACTTTGTCTATGCCACCGATATCCGCCAGGTGCTCGATGCCGCCCTTGAGTCTGGAGAAGAGAAGGCCGTAAAAGATAAAACCGTTGCCAACGGCAATGGGCACGAACGCCCCAAGCGGCGCAAAAGCGAGAAAGACCCGGCGAAAGTGTAATATGTTTTTATATGGCAAGCGAGCAGTGCTCCGTCCCAGCGGGACAGCGCACTGCTCGCTTGTCGTATTTTCCTTTACCATCGCAAACGTTCTTTCAAGCTGACAAAGCGGTGGTTGCCGATAACGAGGTGATCGACTAACTCAATATCGAGGTGACTACCGGCGGCAACAAGTTGTTCGGTCACGGTGATATCTTCGGGCGAAGGCGTCGGATCGCCACTGGGGTGGTTGTGGCAGACGATCACGGCGGGGCAGTTGCGAATGATGGCCGGACGAAAAATCTCAGCGGCGCGCAAAACGGAACTATTGACGGTGCCCTGGTAGCGCGTGATATTCTCGACGACACGGTTTTTCGTATCCAGGATCAATATGCGTATCTGCTCGTGGTCGAGGTACGTCATCTCCATCATCACCAGATTGGCCGCGTCGGCGGGTGACTTAATCTGGTATTTCTCATCGGGTTGCTGCATACCGAGGCGGCGGCCTATCTCTAGGCCAGCCTTGAGCTGTGACGTTTTTGCTTCGCCCAGCCCATGTTCATTACACAGTTCACTAAAATCGACACGCATCAATCCATTCAATCCGCCATATTTTGCCAGCAACTTACTGGCTAATTCAATGACGTTATCACGCGTGGTGCCAGTACGCAGGAGGATCGCCAGGAGCTCCGAGTTTGAGAGAGCCTGTGGCCCATAGTGCTTGAGCCGTTCGCGAGGCCGTTCATCGACAGGCATGTCGTGAATGGTGGGATGATACTCCAATTTGGTGGGTGCTACCGTAGTAGCACTTTTTTCAAGCGTAGGCATAAGCGGCTACTTCTCCTTACAAGGCAAGCTACAATTTGCGCGTGGATAGTGGACATACTTTACCGTGATTTGTTGAGAAAAGCAAGAGGAATATACTAGAGTTTCCACACCTTGATGTTGGTGTAAACTACTTCAACTGTACTAGTATAGTAACTTGCGCGCAGACCGACATATCCTTGCGGAAAAGTGTTGTCATTTATGCTATCGATATGCTGACCGTTAACATACAAATCGAACTGAGCGTTGTTGGCAACAACCGCGAGCAGGTTAGTCTGATTGAAGCCCATTTTGATTGCTGAGCTAGAATCGGATAGCTCTGTCGCAGCAGTGCCCGTGGTGTCATAACGATAGAGCGAGAACGTTCCATCCTGGCAAACCTCAAAATGATAAGCCGCTGTTCGCCCATCATCACGGAAGGTTATTCCCCCACAGTTGCCTTTGATAACCTTCATTTGCACCTCCACAGGAGGGACAAAATGACTCTCCCGCGGGAAGCTCATTGTGACAAGAAGTACATTGCATAGTGATTGCTCCTACTCCTTCTCGGCTGAAGTGTCAGGAGGCAGGTCTCTTACCTATTTTTACCTATAATGCACGAGAGTTCATCATCTCAAACAGAGGCAATTCACTCCTCTAGCAAGAAAAACGCATGATGTTGCCTGTAGTATACGCTACAGTAGGGATAAACTCAACTGCCAATTTGCTCTCATTTTTTCTGGGTGAGGGGGTGGAAAAAAGATATGTAATAGCTAGAGAAGACAGTATGGCAGCTTGCGGTTCGCAAGCTGCCATACTGTCTTCTCTAGCTATTATCCCAGACTGGCTGATCCTGTTAGCACGAGGCTGTTGCTTGCGGCGCAAGGAACGTTGGGGTTAGCACCAATGGCGGCTTGCGAGACATAGAATTTGCCGCTGAGCGCACCATTGAGCTTCGCGTTGAGGGTCTGCTGGATTTGCTGATTGTAGCTGTCGTAGGGGAAAGTGAAGATGTTGAGCACGGTGATGGTCGTGCTGAGCACCTTGACGGCTAGATTGCCACCGGAGGCCGTGGGAGCCACAGTCGTGGTGGCTGTGCCGATTTTACCCCAGAAGGAGTCGTAAACATCCGAGGTAATCACCAGATCACTACCCTGCACGGAGAGTTGAATGTTTTTCGCCGTCATGCTGCTACTGATAGGCAAACTGCTGACACTACTGCCAATGGCAGCAAGCGAAGAGGCGGGCAGCTCGACATAAGAATTCGTGTCTCCGCTCGGTACTGCTTGTGACGTACCGGAATTGGCACGACTGGTGGTCGTCTGCACCTGCCGTGGATTGACGAAATCGCTCAACGCCACAGGCTGGACTTGTGAAGAGGTTTGCCCTTGTCCCAGCGCGATGGGAAACTGCAATTTTACCGCTAGCGAGGCATTGCCACACCCCGGCGTGGTGTTGATGCTGCTCAACTGACCGATGGGAATGGAGAAGGTTGCCAGCGGCCCATTGACGAGGGCGGGACTGCCGTTCAACGGGGTTGCACTAACCTGGATGGTGGAAGCATTGATCACGCTCATGTTAACCAACATGCTGGCGGTAATGGGCTGTGGGTCGCCCGCATAGAGCGACATGCGGATGGAGGTGGCGAGTCCATTCGCTTGCGTGGTCAGGCTCGTCAAAGAGGCTGAGGGTTGTAGCAGCGCGTATGCCATCTGTCCGGCCCAGCCCTGATCTTGCTTCGGCAATTTGCCCACGATACTACTGATTGCGCTGCTGACCGCACCGGGCACGACAGCATTTAACCTGCTCTGAAAGATGGGTGCCAGCGTTCCATTCGTAATATAGATGGTCGCGTTGACCGCAGTGGCACTATTTTGCAGTTGCGCTCTGTACCGCACGCTATTGCTAACAGCACCCACTGGCGTCGCTACAAGTCCAACCAGTAGGCCCGTCAGCAAGAGCACCCATCCCGCCTGGATAATGCGTACATTACGTATTTTGCCTAGGTGTTTCATCACTTTTCCCTCTATCTCGTCAACCGGATTATACGACGTAGCACAAACATATATTGCTTTCCTCAACATCGCGAGCCATCAGTGAGGTAACAATTTATTGATATCAACACTGCCTTTGAAACAGAACGGCACTGGTGTGGGCTGCGCCGCGATGCCCTCGATGGGTGGTGCCTGGATTAACAATACCAGCATTTCCGTATTGGCTGCACAGCCGATAGAGGTGCTGGTATGCACTGAGATGAGCTTCACCCCTTTGAGTTCGCCGCGCAGGGCTGGCATAAGTGAACTAATCATCATCTGGTTGACAGCCTGTCCCATACTTGCCGCTGCGGCAGTACCAGCGTCTAAACCATCGCGTTTCAGACGAATAACGTGCAATTGGATGTTCTGCTGCTTATCAATGCCGAGGGTACTATCCATCTCGATAGGCATGACGCGATGAATACCGTTGGCGTCGATGTGCAAGTTCAGGCTCAAAATCAAACCATCGTTGGGCGTAGGCACCACTTTCAGGTCTGTCAATGCGCCTTGCTGTAGGCCCAGTTGCGAGACGAAGAGCGAGGTGAGCGCGCCCTGATCGAGGGCCAGTTGAATCATGCGCGGCCCCGCAATGGGCGTTGCCGTTGGTGTGTCGGTGGCACTGGTTAGGCCACCGGGCGTTGTGGTGCTCGTGGTATCAGGTGTTTGCCACATGAAGGCTGCGAAAACACCGCCAATGATGAGCAATAAAACTAGCACAATACTGATAATGGCTATCACCATGCGGCGTCGCTTGTGCGGTGGTCGCCCCCCGTTCCCGCCGTTTCCATCTGGCCCATCGGGTGGAGGGGTAGGTGGTAGTCCGACAAAGGTAGGTGGGTCTGGATCACGCAGAATATCTGCCGCGCCCAGCGACAATGGTACAACTGGTGTTGCCAGACCCGCCACCGTCTCGTCATCTTGAGGTGCAGGCATCTCTGGCTCTGGCACAAAGGACGGTGGCACGATTTCTGGTGCTTCCAACTCACTGATCGCCTCTGAGTTGCCCCAGAGGAAGAACGCGGGAATGATAGCGATGAGGCAGATGACCATCGAAAGGAAGAAGACCGCGCTATAGACCGTGTGCGCGGACTGAATGATATGCGTGCCATAGCCCTTTGACCACTCGGCGAATTGTGCGGTGGTAGCCGTCAATGGTAAGGATGGGTACGTCGAGGCCAATTGTTTGAAGTAGGCCAAGGCCCACGAGGTCAGGGCCGCCAACCCCAACATCATTCCGACCATGCGTAGAGAGGTGACAACAGCGGAACCCATGCCCGCTTGCTTTGCTTTGACCGCGTTGATCGCTGTGGTGCCGATGGGGGCAATGACCAGGCCAAAGCCAAAGCCAGCAGTGATGGTGCTAATGGTGATCTGGTTCCAACCCACGTTCATAGGCCAACGGCTCATCAGGTAGAAGCCGACAGCGGTGAAGAGCAGTCCCAGCACACCGGTAAAGCGACAAGTGATGCGGCTACAGAGCCAGCCGCCAAGCAGCGCACCAAGCGGAATCATGGCGGTCAGACGGAGCAGGGCCAGACCACTATCAAGGACCGGGCGTTGTAGCACCGTATCGACAAAGATGGGAATGTCAGCCATGGCGATGATCAGTGCTGCTCCCACGAATAGACTGACCAGCGAGGTCGCGCTAAACGGAAAGCGTTTGAAGAGCGAGAGATCTACCACAGGCCAGCGTCGCTTGCGTTCCACCAGCACAAAAGCCACCAGGAAGACTACCGCCAGAGCAAGGGAGAGGGGATTGTTTTGCGGAGCGGGTACGTTGGTTGGTGTCGGGCCAAGATCGGTTCCCTGTTGGGCCAGTCCCAGGCTCAAACAGGTAAGAGCCAGGCCCAAGAGAATGGCTCCAATCCAATCAATGCTTTCATGTAAGCGTGTGCTTCGTGGGATGAGAAACCACGCTCCAATCATCAAGCCAATCACGATAGGTATATTGAAATAGAAAATGTCCTGCCAGCCAAATTGTTGCACGATAACGGCCCCATAAAGTGGGCCTACGACACCACCTGCTTCTGTCACGGCACCAATGATACCAAGGGCCACGCCGCGTCGCTCTTGCCCATAGAAATCGCCCGCGATAGCCATTGCTACTGGAACGACCGCTCCTCCGCCGATTGCCTGAATGAAACGAGCGGCAATCAACCAGATCAAGCCCGGTGAAGAGGTATCAAGATTGATGGCATTCAAGAAGCTTACATCCCACATTTGTCCGAAGACGGGCGCGAGGCCACAGAGGATAGAGCCTACGCCAAAAATGGTCAGGCAGAGTAAAAAGATGCGCCGTCGCCCGAAGATATCGGAGACGCGCCCCATCAGCGGCATGGCAATGATAAACCCTAACAGGTATGCGCTGATAATCCACGCCGCGTGGTCGAGCTTAGTTGGTCCAATATTCAAACTGTTTATGATCGGAGGTAGGGCCGTTACTACCACCGTCTGATCCATCGCCGTGAAGAAGACACTAATACAGGCAATGGTCAGTGCAGCTAGCGCGACGCTTCTGCTGCCGGTCGAACTCGCAGGCGTTTTTGTTGGTGTGAGAATCTGCTTGAAGGAGTTGGTCACTTGCTTGCTTAGCGACTCGCGTTGGGCATCACCGTCTCCCTCATTTGGCAACCCCGTTGGTGTGTCAGTTGGTATCTCTTGCGCTGACGAAACATTCCGTTTGCGCAAGCTGGAGGTTGTCTCTTTGTCGTCTTCTAAGGTGTACATCTTCCCCCCTGGTCATTGTGCTGAAAGATGGATCGATTAAGAATTGTAGGGACGCCATTTATTGCGTACTTACGAAGATGATCATTAAATTTGTGGAGCAATGATACTAACTATTTCATTATAGTTCGAGATTAAGAACGTTCGAGAGGTACTCGTGGTATCACCTGTGGCTGCCACTCCATTTACTACCAATTGATATGGCAATGAATCGCTTTTTCCGATACAGGTGCTGGCCTGTAGCATGGTTCCCGCTGGCACGCCGCCGCCCGTGAAAAAAGCCAGGTATTTGGCATCGAGTTGACCCGTCACTCGCCAGCATGCTGTGCCGTTCACCGAATCATCCGTGGGTTGGCTGACATTTTGTACTTTGTTGACCAACGAGATGATCCCCGTATCGGGATTGGTGAGCGTGCGCGGATCGAGCACGCCCTTGATGACGCGCCACTGTCCCGTGATGGGGTCGGTGATAAACTGGTTGTCGCCGACACTGATTAAGTTCACAGTAACGGACTGCCCCGATAGAATGACGACCGCCTGGGCTTTGACCTTATCGGGCATCACGACATCGCCATTGGCACTCCGAATCTGGATCTGGCTGCTTGAAGCGGTGCCGGGATTAGCAACCGACATCACTACATGAAACGCGGTCACGTTGCGGAAATTTTTTGTCAGCGCGGTCAATAATTGTTGGGTTGTTGGCTTTGGGCCATTCGCTAACGTGGTGGTAGCATGCTGCCACGGTAATGAGCAGCCGGTGAAGAGTACTGCCCCTGCCACAAAGAGCAGGAGGAACGTTAGGACGCGTCCCAGCGAGGTACGAGATGAAAACATACAGTAATGCCTCCCCAAATCTGGTCTATAAAATAGTGTTGCTGAAAGAAATCAACGTGAGCAATAGACGCTTTGGGATGATTGGTACTTTATGGTGAGTGTTGCAACAAGAAGACACGCCCTGGCACGTATTGTATACCAGGGCGTGTCTTCTTGTCGATTACAGCTTTTCTAATTTGGCGAAATCCATGCTCAGCCGTTTTTTCCCGGCTTTGCCATGGAACTGCACTTCGACGAACTCTGTTCCTTGCTCCATGTCGCTTTTCAAGATGGTGCCATCACCAAATTTGTCGTGGCGCACTTTATCGCCCGGCTTATACTGTTGGCTCTTTGGCTTGACAGGTGGCGCTGGTGGTATAGGTGGTTGCGCTGAAGGCGTCTTTTTTTTCGCTGCTGGTGGCACTGTTGGTGATGAATACGAGCCGGTGCGCGGTGTCAGCTTAGGCGGTATAGTATTGCTGCCATAATTACTTGGGTTACCACTGCCAAAGACGCGTCCGGTATCGTATGACGAAGAGTTATCCTGGTTGAAATCGTCATCATCATCCCAGCTATTACGGCGTGTTGGGCGGTTGCCGAAACTGGTGCGAATACCACCTGCTTCGCGGCTATTGGCATTCGGATTGGAGATAAGGTCTTGAGGGATGTCGCTCAAAAAGCGCGACGGCTCAGTTGCATGCGTTTCACCAAAAAACGAGCGGCGATAGGCGCGCACGAGGTAAAGCCGATGCATCGCGCGGGTGAAGCCAACGTAGGCCAGGCGACGTTCCTCCTCCAACTGCTCCGGCTTATCCACGGAACGGGAGTGTGGCAAGGAACCCTCGTCCATGCCGACAATAAAAACCACTGGATATTCCAGCCCCTTGGCGGCATGCAGCGTAATCAGCGTCACGGCGTCCTTATTTTCTTCTTGGATAATTGTACCATTCTCGCTCGTCTGCGCCGTATCTGCTCCGCCGACCAGCGCGACATTTTCCAGGAACAATTCAAGGGCAATGTGAGTTTCAATCTCGGCATAGTCGTCCGCCACGCGGCGCAATTCGAGCACGTTGGCCCAACGATCCAGGTCTCCTTCCGGCACATCCCGTAACTCAGGTCCATAGCCACTGCGTTCAGCAATTCTATCCAGCAATTCGGGGAGATGCAGTTCGTCAATCGCTCCGCTGAGATCATTCATCAGGCGTGCGAATTCGCCCAACGCGGCTTTCGCGCCTTTAGCCAGCGTTGGATGGTGCTCTATCTGCTGAATTGCTTCAAAGAGCGAGAGGCTTTTCGCGCTGGCCCACAGTTGCAATTCGCCCAGTGTTTTGGGGCCAATCTTGCGGTTCGGCACATTGATAATGCGTTTGAGGCTCAACTCATCTTGCGGATTCGCCAGCAAACGCAGGTAGGCCAGCATATCTTTGATTTCTTTGCGTTCATAGAACTTGCGGCTACCAATCACTTTGTAAGGAATATTCGCCCGCAGAAATTGCTCTTCTAAAGCACGCGATTGCGCGTTGGTGCGGTACATAACGGCAACATCGCTGCGCTTCTCAATATCGCCGCGTGCCAGCAAGCGATTGATTTCACGGGCGGTGAATAGCCCTTCCTCTTCTTCGTTGTAGGCCTCGTGGAGAATAATGCTTTCGCCCGACCCCAGTGCTGTCCACAACTTCTTATCTTTGCGCTGTCGATTGCGTCGCACTACATTCTGCGCGGCATCGAGGATGGTCTGTGTCGAGCGGTAGTTCTGTTCCAACATGATGATCTTCGTATTGGGAAAATCTTCCTCGAAACGCAGCACGTTCTCGGCGCTGGCCCCGCGCCAGGTATAGATCATCTGGTCATCATCGCCCACCACGCAAACGTTGCGCCGTCCATCGGGATGATCTTGCGTCCCATACCCCAATTGACGGATGAGCTTATACTGCGGCAAGTTACAATCCTGGAACTCGTCAACATGGATGTAGTGCCAACGCGATTGATAGTGTTGCAACACGCTGGGTTCGCGCCGCCACAACTGCTCGGTGAGCAAAAGCAGATCATCGAAATCAACGCTATTATTGGCACGCAACAGCTTTTGATAAACTTTATAGACGCGAGCGGCGACCTCTTCAAAATATTTGGCGGCTTGTTCCGCCATCTGTTCAGGGCGCAGGAGATCATTTTTTGCCCTTGAGATCATGCCCTGCATCACGGCTACTCTGTACTGCTTCTCGTCCAGGTTCAACTCTCTGATGGCTTGCTTGATGAGTGTAGTCTGGTCATCTGTATCGAGAATGACAAAGGACTTGTTGAGTCCCACGGGTGCCAGATAGTCGGCCTCAATGCGCAGCACGCGGGCGCAGATAGCATGGAACGTGCCAATGGTCATCTCTTTGGACTCGTTGATGCCTACGAGCTTCTCCAGTCGCTCGCGCATCTCTTTCGCGGCTTTATTAGTGAAGGTAACGGCCAGGATTTTCCAGGGCGAAACATGCTCGTGCTGGACAAGATACGCGATACGGTGGGTGATGACGCGCGTCTTGCCACTGCCCGGCCCAGCCAGAATAAGCACCGGCCCCTCAGTCGTGGTAACGGCCTGCTTCTGCGGTTCATTCAACCCTGCCAATAAATCTTTATGTTCTAACATTTATCTCACGCTGCCGAAGGCCTGAGTATCCAACGGACCATCGCCTCATCCGGTGCTGTTGAGAGTTTTTCAACCAAGTAATAGAGTACGGGTGCTTCATTAACCTGGGTTACTCGCTGCTCAGCCAATTCGGAGAGCTCTGGAAAACGTCCCCGAACAATTCCTACCACCGCTTGCTGCAAGCCCTTTATCTCTCCTTTAACCTCGCCTTGAGCTAAGCCTTGAGCTAAGCCTTGAGCTAAGCCTTGAGCTTGGTTTTTTTCGCGTATCTCTCTCATTTTGGGGTCTTTTTCCATTAAATCGTCCCACATGTTCAATCTCTCCTGTACTCGGCGTTTGTCGTCTGGGGGCACGACATCAGCCCGTCGCAACAATATACCTAGCCATCTCAGTTGTCGCGCTAATTTTGTCTCATCATGCGTGTAGTATTCTGCTAACTCTTCAATTGCCTGGTTGAGTAGTGCTTCATTGGCACCTTTCATGGCAGGCAGGAGAGCATACAAGCTTACTATATGCTCAATTATAAACTGCCGGGCATCCATTTTCCACAAGCAGAGAACGCGAAAGTGGAATGTGAGAATTTCCTCGTCTTCGTCCATCTCTCGCAAAGGTGATTCTGCAACACTCGTTTCAAAAGGATAGATAATAAATGAAAGCACTGGCAATCCGTTAAATTTACGAAGCAAGTAGGCGTGATAGTCCAACAGTCGATAAGCCATCTTGCTATTTGAACCAGTTTCCAGTTCCATATGCATGATCTTGTGCTTGTTTTTTTGCTTGACTTTGTAGACCCGGTCCATCCGTAATGGTGATCTGAGTGCCTCAACATTCACCGTTTCCAGGAACTCGGCTCCGGGCAAGAAAACCGGTAGTATTTCTGCTTCCTGACCTTCAAACAACGACTTGAGTACGTTATCGAATGGTTGCTCTTGAGAATATTGCTCTACTACTTTCTTTTGTCGTTTTGCCATAGATGTACATATGCCCTTCCACGTAATCTGCAAGTATCATATCACGGGGCTGAACTATAGACAAGTTTGTGTTGTTATGGCGCAATCCATACCTGAACCGTCTTGTCCTCGCTGGCGGAGGCGATAAACTTGCCATTGGGCGACCAGGCCAGCGCATGCACCTGCTTTTGGTGCTGGCGATAGGTGAAGATATTTTTACCTGTCAGGCCGTCCCAGATATGAATCGTGCCATCTTTGCCACCGGAGGCTATAGCTTTACCGTTGGGCGACCAGGCCACAGCGGAGACATGACAGCGGTGATCGTGGTAGATCGTCACCTTGCTTTTCGCGAACAGGCCAGGTTTCGTCTCATCCCATACGTGGACGGTGCCATCCATACTGCCTGAAGCAATTCGCCCTGTAGATGACCATGCCAGGGCCAAAATCCCCCCGGTATGCCCGTGATAGGTGAAGACATGGCTACCAGTGGTGGCGTCCCAGAGCTGTACTGTCTGATCGAGACTGCCTGAAGCGATACGTTTACCTGACGGCGACCATGCCAGACAATTGACGCTGGAAGTATGGCCTCGATAGGTATAGACCTGCTCTCCACTGGTCGCATCCCAAACCTGTACCATTTGGTCATATCCGCCCGAAGCCAGATGCACCCCACTGGGCTCCCATGCCACAGTATTGACGTTTTTTGTATGCTCGCGGTAGGTTAGAAGACGACTTCCACTACTCACATCCCAGACTTGCACCGTTTTATCCCACGAGCCAGAGGCGATGTGTTGCCCATCAGTTGACCATGCGACCGCGTGAACCCAGCTTGTATGGCCGTGACAGGTTAAGACCGTCTCTGTTGGAAGGAGCTTCCAGACCTGCACCGTCGCATCGTTGCTGCCAGAGACAATATATACGTCATCTCCAGGGGCAGAGGAAAGTATCCGTGGAGACCATGCGACCGCCAGCACAGGAGCGGTATGCCCGTGATACGTACAGATGATGGTGCCAATAGGAGCAGCATCAGGCACAGGAGGGGTTCGTGCTGCTTCGCTGTTAATAGAAACCGTCTGAAAGGCATCTTCTGGCAAGGAGGCTGGCAGGACTGCGCTATGAGGCACCGAAATGAACGGCTGGGACGCTACACTGGCAAGACAGGCCTGTTCAAATGCTTGGGCAAATGCCGCAATATCTGCGAAGCGTTTGCTCGGTTCCTTCTCCAGGGTTCGTAGCACAACCTGCTCAACCGCAGGTGTGATAGTGGGAATTTTCTCATGGAGAGGCGCGGGAGATTGCAGGATATGTTGCATGGCGGTTTCAATGCTATAGCCATGAAAGGGATAATCTCCACAGAGCCACTCGTAGATTACGATGCCTAGCGCGTACTGGTCACTGGCAGGTGTCGGTTTACCACGCAGTTGTTCCGGTGCCATGTACGTAACTGTGCCCGCGACATCTATTTTGGCAAGGGGTTGCCCACTTTGGGCGATAGCAGCGAGGCCAAAATCGCTGAGCACTATCTCGTCATGCCGACTTAACAGCAGGTTCTCTGGTTTAATATCGCGGTGAATCAGCTTCTCCTCGTGGGCATAGTGCAAGGCATCGGCTATCTGCTGAACGTAAGAAGCAATGGTGAGAAGCGGCACAACTGTGCCGCGTGGGTGCCGTTGCCGCAACGTACCATGTGGGGCATACTGCATGATGAGAAACGGCACGCCATCCTCGACGCCGAAATCGAGGACGCGCACGATATGTGGGTGCTCCAGGCGCGCAATGGTACGGGCTTCATTGCGGAACTTCTCTAAATCGTCACTATCCAGGTGGGTATAGAGCACTTTAACCGCGGCCTGTGTGTTCAGGTGAATGTGTTCGCCAAGGTAAACCTCAGCAAAACCGCCCCGTCCGAGCAAGCGAACGAGGTGGTAATTTCCAAGCTGCTGTCCTACGAGGTCAGCCATGGTTGCTATTCTCCCTTGGCAGAATGAGAAGGCCTGTTATTGTTTTTTCTTGTCACCTCCATTCTAGAAGAGCATAGAGGAGTGTGTCAAGCAAAATGGGCGCATCCGCAGAGACGATCCCTTGCGGTCGCCCTGGAATCATTCATGGACCCTGAAACTCCCCCAAATCCTCTTGCGATTCTGCTACTGATGGTGTATGATAGGGGAGGTTCGCACTCTTGTTATGAGAGTGCTAAAAGTGGACGAGGCAGAACTCGTCAACTCTATATATTCAAAAAGTAGGGGAGAAATTAGGTATGTCAACAGTGAGCCTAAAGATTCAGCCGCTGGGTGACCGAGTGGTAGTCAAGGCGTTAGCGCGTGAAACTGTCACGAAAAGCGGCATTATGCTACCGGATACTGCTAAAGAGAAGCCCCAAGAGGGTGAGATTCTCGCTGCTGGTCCTGGCAAAACATTGGACAATGGCAAACGCTCCGTTCTGGAAGTAAAGGTCGGACAAAAGGTGCTCTTTGCAAGATATGCCGGCACCGAAGTCAAAATGGACGGCGAAGAGTATTTAATCCTACGCGAAAGCGACATTATGGGTATTGTAGAGTAACCAACGCGGTTTCCTGCACTACCTATGGAAGACCAGACCTGTCTGCTGACAGGGAAATCACAAGCCTGGGCGACCATCAGCGTGCGCCCGACAGTAATATGATTTGAGGAGTTTGTTCCGTGGCAAAGAGACTACAATTTGATGAGCAAGCGCGCCGTTCACTGAAAAAAGGTATTGACGCGCTGGCAGAAGCTGTCAAAGTGACACTTGGCCCCAAGGGCCGCAACGTTGTGCTGGATAAGAAATTCGGCGCACCAACTATCACCAATGATGGCGTGACGATTGCACGCGAAATTGACCTGCCCGATCCTTTCGAGAATATGGGCGCGCAATTGTTGAAAGAGGTCGCAACCAAGACCAATGACGTGGCCGGCGATGGCACCACCACCGCTACTGTTTTGGCTCAGGCCATTGTTACCGAAGGTCTGAAGAACCTGGCGGCTGGTGCGAACCCGATGATCCTGCGCCGTGGCCTCGAAAAAGGGGTTGAGGCTATTATCGCCGAGATTAAGTTGATGAGCAAGCAGGTTGAGACGCGCGAGGAGATCGCCCAGGTGGCCTCGATTTCAGCGGCTGATGCGACGATTGGCGAATTGATTGCCGATGTGATGGACAAAGTTGGGAAAGACGGCGTCATCACCGTGGAAGAGGGCCGTGGCCTGGCGATGGAAAAAGAGTATACCGAGGGTATGCAGTTTGATCGCGGCTTTATCTCTGCCTATATGGCGACCAACAACGAGCATTCTATCGCTGAGCTCTCGAATCCCTTAATTCTGATCACCGATAAGAAGATCAGCGCCATTGCTGATATCCTGCCGTTATTGGAGCAGGTACTGCAATCTGGTAGCAAAGAACTGGTGATTATTGCCGAGGACGTAGATGGCGAAGCATTGGCGACCTTGGTTGTCAACAAACTGCGTGGAGCATTCAGCGTGGTGGCCGTCAAGGCTCCTGGCTTCGGCGACCGCCGCGAAGCTATGCTGGAAGATATCGCGATCCTCACAGGTGGCGTAGTGATCACCGAGAAAGTGGGCCTCAAGCTTGAAAATGCCACCCTCCGTGACATGGGCCGCGCCCGCACGGTGACTGTGAACAAAGACACCACGACTATCGTCGAGGGGGCAGGTTCGCAGGAGCAAATTCAGGCTCGCGTGCGCCAGATTCGCGCTTTGATCGATGAGACGACCAGCGACTACGACCGCGAAAAACTCCAGGAACGCCTGGCAAAACTTGCCGGTGGTGTTGGCGTCATCAAAGTTGGTGCTGCAACCGAGGTTGAGCTCAAAGAGAAAAAGCACCGTGTTGAAGATGCGCTCTCCGCGACTCGCGCCGCCATCGAAGAGGGCATCGTCCCTGGTGGTGGTTCCGTGCTGGTAGCCGCTATTCATGTCCTGGATACCGTCCAGGTT
The DNA here is from genome assembly GCA_038209195.1 of Ktedonobacterales bacterium. Lineage (GTDB taxonomy): Bacteria > Chloroflexota > Ktedonobacteria > Ktedonobacterales > Ktedonobacteraceae > JBBQXY01. The sequence continues at coordinate 35,715 of JBBQXY010000015.1, forward strand.
GCCCCTGGCGACGAGACTACTGGTGTGAACATCCTGCGCCGCGCTCTTGAAGAGCCTCTGCGCCAGATCGCCTATAATGCTGGTCGCGATGGTGCTGTAACGGTTGCTGCTGTACGTGCTGGAGCCAAAGGCATTGGCTTCGATGCATTGAGCGGCGAGTACGTCGACATGTTCAAGGCCGGTATCATTGATCCTGTGAAGGTGACGCGCTCTGCTTTGCAGAATGCAGCCAGTATCGCTGGCATGGTGCTCTCGACCGATACCCTCATCACCGACTCTCCTGAGGAGCAGTCTGCTGGTGGTGGCATGCCTGCTGGCATGGGCGGTATGGGTGGTATGGGCGGCATGGGCGGCATGATGTAGTTTCAACGCAACGATAGATACCCAAAAGGTGCTCCTACCACGTCGTGGTAGGAGCACCTTTTGGGTATCGTTAGAAGGTCAGTTTGGGAGAATGGGCGTGAGCATGTTCCAGACTGCACCCGGTTCCCAGGTGGCACGATACCAGACGGCAATCAGCAGGTTGCTATGCTGAAATTGGGGCGTCTGCTCCAATACCTGACGGAAGTTGTTGATGATGTAGTAGAGATTTTTGGCGGTATGGTACCACATAGCATGTTTGACGCCTGACGCGTCGGTATAGACGAGATGAGCGCAGGTGAGATCATTCATATTGCTATTCGTGCTATCTATTTCCGCAGCCGGAATTTGCTGCACCAGTGCTACACCATCCGCGTAGTTGACCCCGCCGTCAAAGACCCACTGTCCCCCTTGCAGACTCCAGGTAGCACCATAGAGTGGCAGTTCCCAGATAACATGCGGTAGCATCTGTGGCATCGTCTGGAGCGTATAGGCCAAAAGTTGTTTCAACCAGGGTACGCTGACCGTTGGTCCTGGCTCGAAATAGGATTGATCAACGGCCATAATGACCATGAAATCGGCAGCATGACCGAGCAGCGACCAGTTCTCAAAACCATTGAGATCGAAGTAGTCATCGTGGTCGCTAAGTTTGTGTAAGAGTGCAATACCGTACAGCTTGTGCAACGGTTTTAGCGCTGCCCAGACGCGTTGGTTGTACGTTGCGAAGAGTTGCTGGATAAGAGGATAGGTACGGAGGCCGCCTTCCAGGTCCATTATGACGCCATCGTAGTGGGCGCGTTCAACCTCGCGTACTATTGTGTCAACGTAGGCTTGGTCTGTGGCCCCTCTGGCAATGTAATCCGATTCTTGTTGCGTTGTCCACGATTGCGCCGAGCCATCCGTCATCATGGTCACAGTCAGGTAGGCCATGCCTCCCTTGCTATGCACCAGTTGCACGACGTTATCCATGCTCAGACTCCCTGGCATACAATTATTGCTTTGCCCATTAATGAGCAGGCCAGTGGTAGGATCGAGCCAGCCTGTGCCAACCAGGGCGGCGTCAGGATTGATGTTGGCTGTTTGCAAGTAAGCTTGTAGTCCACGCTGGCAATCTTTCCCAACGATCCAGCCTAACGAGGCAAGTTTGCCATTCAAGAGTTTGCCTGAGGAAACGGGGGCATTTTGCTTTACTACTTGAATTTGCTGAACCTGCTGTAACTGATAGGAATTTACCAGCCATGCACCGCCAGTAGGGGCAGCAATCCACATCCACCCGGTTAAAAGCAAAACGAGTAGAGCAAGGAGAAGGGGCAAGAAGTATTTTGATCTACGCAGTATTCTCTCTAACATGCTTACTCCATGCTCCCGCAAAGGTGTATATCGACATTTGGCAGGGCAACCTATTACCTGTCTGGAGGACAGGGGGGGATCCCCTCCCTATATATCTAGTATAGCAATATATCCATCTACCACCTACTCAACAAGAATAACATATCCTCATACAAGAAGAAGCAAAATGACCCATATGGGTGAAGGAGTGGAATACACAACCTACGCACTGCCGAAGATAAAGGCTGCCGCGAAAACCAAGGCACCACTGCCAACTACCTGCACAAATGAGAGTAACCATCTGGACTTGAAGTAGCGATGGCGAATGGCTGTAATCACTACCAACTCGAAGGCGACGACTACGTAGGCCACGATCAGCGCAATATGTATGTTCGCGATGAGAAACGGCAGAGTGTGGAGTGCTCCACCAAAAAAGGTCATGCCACCAGTAATCGTGCCACGTATTACCGGGCTTCCGCGTCCTGTCAGTTCGCCATCATCGGAGAGTGCCTCCGAGAAGGCCATGCTAATCCCCGCGCCAGTGGCTGAGGCCATTCCGACGAGAAAGGTCGTGAACGGTTTATGGGTAGCAAAGGCAGTCGCGAAGATGGGAGCCAGCGTGGAAACGGAACCATCCATCAAACCTGCCAGCCCAGGCTGTACTACGCGCAACAGAAATTGATGCGACGTATCATCTCCCAACGTAATGGCATGAAATAGCTCTGTAACCTGTCCTTTGAGGGATTGTGGGGTTTGACTAATTTCCTTTTGCTCGTCATTTGGAGCAGCATTTTCAACACTGCTGGGCTGTATAATTTTTGTATCTCTTTCCAATGACATGAGGTCATATTCTCCTTTGCTTAGCATGGTTTACTACTGTACGTTCGTGTTCTGCCTCTCCTGGCATGACTTACAGCGTCCATATAAACGCACCTCATGCGATTCCAAAGCAATACCCACGGTTTGTGCCGCATTCTGAAGTGCTGGTAATGAAAAGACAAGCTCGGTGGGTATATCTAACAGTTTGCCGCAGGAGCGGCAGAGTGCATGGTCGTGACGCGAAGTCCGGCTATCATAGCGACAACTTTCATCGCCCAATGCCAATTCGCGGATATATTCTTGCTCAACCAGTGTATGAAGGATGCGGTAGATGCTGGCTAATCCAATGCGTGGTCGCTGCTGCTTCACTATCTCGTAGACCTCTAACGCCGTCGGATGATTGTTGGTCGAACGCACAGCCTCTAACACTGCTTGTGCATTTGTATTCAAAACTTCTTTCATATTAGGGTACCCTAATAATGAGAATTATTCTCATTTCCTTCCTATTGAAAGTATACCGAATGAAAAAGCCTGGTGTCAAGGTAAAGAAGAGATGCAGTTGTATCGACTGCTTAAATGGTTACTCATTGGGTAATTCGCGCTCTAAAGAATGCAGGCCGTCTGTGGGCAAACCTCTAGTAACCTAAGAGCCTATGCATATACCAGTCGCTGGCTCTAAAGAGTTCTTCTAGAGCCCTTTTGCCTTTCCCCCAATCATTCATTGATCCCCGGACTTCGCTCTGCCCATTCATTATTATCCTGATCGGACTTTCGTCAATGAATTCTATAGTGAGGGTGCCTCCAAAAGACCACATTTCTGAGGCCATTTGTAGCTGTATAATCGAGCCCCTTGGTGTATCGTTTAAGGCAAGAATCGCTCTTTGCAAGTTCCTTCCAGCCAAGACACACCCAAGAACCACAATGCTGTACGGGTACGGAGCGGGAAATAGTGCCTGTAGGCGATGAGTACTCTTGAGACCCAGTGCGTTACCTAAAGCCTGCCCAGCTATTATACCAACGTACAGGTTGCTAGGTGAGAGTCCTGCGAGGGGTGCCAGTAAATTGGCTCTTTCCTCAGCCGAGATCCCCGATGTTGAGGCAAAATTAGTAGGCCCGGATACGATAGCCCAAATTGAAGGCCGTGGCATAGGATTCATTGGATTAGGCTGTGGTTGAAGTTGGTAGGTAAACTGGTTAGATGGGTTATCTCTTCTTTGACCAAACCAAATATGATCATTGAGTTTAAGAGTATAGGGAACATTTGCAACCAGCCTTTGTTCATTGACAAAAGTGCCAGTCAAACTGCCTAAATCAACGAGAGAATACCCTTGTCCTACTGGACGAATTTCAGCTTGATACGCTGAGATCTGAAGATCCGCCAGCACAAGTTGATTATTAGGCTCACGACCGATGGTTAGCTTGGTTGTTCCCAGCTCGATTCGTCCAGAAACCCCAAGTAATGTTGCTGTCATTCTCTTCCTCGTCAATCGTCTGGAGAGTGTACCGTACATCACATACAAGTCATTATAATTCTATCTCTTCCTCTGTCAATACTTCTCTTTTAGGTAGTTACCCTCAAATCATAGAGAGGAAAACCCAGTTCTGACCTTCTGCTGTAAACTAGAACGCGGACATCGTCCCAAGTATTGGCTCATCCGCACTTTAAGTAAAAGCCCTTGCAGACTGCGAGAGCCAAGAATCAGGTCAGAGTGTACGAACGGGCTGGCAGACAATGCGAAGCGTTGTCTGCCAGCCCGTTCGTACACAATGCGGTCGTTTATCCTTTCAAGTGGACTTTGACCACGGCTGTGCCTCCTTCTTCAGGGAGCACTTCTGCTGTGCCGATGTGTGTCTTGCCACGCAGCAAAACGCGCACCGCGGCCTGCTCACGCAGGTTCTTCCACCAGGGATACACTACCACAATCTTCAATGTTTCGCCCTCCTGCACATAGCGCAGAGGCGTCGTAAACTCTTTCCCACTCTTGCGGCCGGTAAACGTGAGAAGCAGGAGTCGATGGCTCCTCATTCCATGCCATGGAGAACGCAAGATGGTCGTTACCAACGAGTTGACTAGGACCCGGGCCAGCCGGGGTGGTTTGGGATGGTGGACAGTCGTCTGGGTTTCGTTCATCGGTTTGCTCGTGTTTCTCTGGCCCAATTGGGCCAATTCCCTGGTAAGATCTCCATGCTACATGGAGTACCGTCCAGAGCCAAGTCCGTTGAAACGTGTCCGAACACCCAATCTCTCCTCCTCAGAGCTTGGTGAAGCCGGAGCACTGTGCGCCGAAGCGCACCAAACACCATCTGGTCTGAGTATAGAGTATGACATGCAAGGGTGTCAATTAAGAAAGAACGGCTACTTTTACTTAACCATCATTTGCGCGGCATACTGGGCTGCTTGTACCAGCCAGAATGGGAGGACTGTTCCCATCGCAAAGGTGCCCACCAGCGCCACGCCAAGTGCGACCCACGAGAAAGCGTCAAGCGCATTGGAGGGCTTTGTTGGCTCAATGGTAACTGCCGCCTTTGATGGTTTGACGATTGTGGCTGTTGGTTTCACTGCCACCGCCGTAGCTGATCTTACTGCTGAGCGCTTATTGGTAACATCAAGCGCAGTTGAGACTCTTTTACCGACCGGAGGTACAGGCGTAGCGGGTACGGTTGTCGCGACCACAGCTTCAGGCTCTTTCTCCATGAACATAGTAGCAGCCACACGCAGGTAGTAGTACATGCCCAGGACGCTAGCGAGTACACCAATAATGAGCAGTTCAGGGTGCCCACCTTGTAGCGCGGCAAAAAAGATGTAGTATTTGGCGGCGAAGCCAGACATGGGTGGGAAGCCAGCCAGGGCAAACATAAAGATCGCTAAGATACCTGCCAGCAGAGGACGACGATACCAAAGGCCGCGCATCTCGCTATACGAGCTACCGCCGTTATCGACCCGCTCCAGGATGGAGACGACACCGAAGGCTCCCAGATTCATGAATGTATAGCAGAGCAGGTAGAAGAGGATGGACGCAATTCCTACCGTGCCACCAACCACGACACCGATGAGCAGGTACCCGGCATGAGCAATGCTGGAATAGGCCAACATGCGTTTGACATTGCTCTGTACCAGGGCCAGCACGTTACCACCAACAATGGTCAGGATAGTGATGGCCCAGATAATGGGCTGCCAATCCGCCTGGACATGGAAGAAGACCACGTCAAAAACTCTGGCAAAGGCAATCAACGCGGCAGCCTTCGTTCCTACCGACATAAAGGCGGTGACGGGAGCAGGTGCGCCATCGTAGACATCGGGCGTCCACGCTTGGAAGGGTATGGCAGAAACTTTGAAGGCAAAGCCCACCGCCAATAGGCCCATAGCGATCAGGAGCAGCGTTGGGGCATGAAAAATGGGTGCAGAAGCCGCCGCTTTACGCGTCAGGAAAGAGCTTACTCCGGCAAACGAGGTGCTGCCCGTAGCACCATACGTGAGGGCAATGCCATAAAGCAGGAAGGCCGAGGCAAACGAGCTGAGCAGAAAATATTTCATGCCGGATTCTTGCGAACCCTTGCGCCGTGTCACGAAGCTACAGAGAATGTAGAGCGAGAGTGAGAGCATTTCCAGTCCCACGAAGACCAGCAAGAAGCTGGTAGCCGCCGCCATCAGCATCATGCCGATGGTGGCAAGCAGGAAGAGCGCGTAATATTCACCCTGGTGAACCAGGTTCAGTCGCTTCAAATAGGCGGGCGAGAGCAGGATGCCCAGCATGCTGGCACTCAGGATAATGACATAGGCATAGAGTGAGCCATTATCCGAGCCGATCATCTGATTAAAGGCCGTTTGCTGATCGCCAGCGGCAAAGAGTATCATAGTAGCGGCGAACGCGCCGACCAATCCCAGCAAGCTCAAGACAGGCAAAACCACAAAATTCGTGGGGCCGCTATTTTTCAGGCCTTTTTCCGTTTGGGGCAAGAGCAGGTCTGCGATCATGATGATAAGAGCCATCGCCGCCAATACCAATTCTGGTGCGATACGCCCCCAATCGGCAGCAGATACCGTATAGATAAATGTCATAATATGCCTCACTTCGCCAGTGCGACCGCAGTGGTCGCCCCAACATTTCAGTTTGCGCGTGTACTAAAGTTCCCTACCGAAATCAATATGGACATAGCGTAGGGCGCGCACCCTGTCCGGGGGACAGGTAATAATCGCCGCCACTGCCGATTTATCGGCCCGTTCCGTTCGTAGGCTCTCCACAGCAATGTATCAATGTCCATAAGTTCCCTACCGAATCATTGCACTGGCAAGATTTTGTAATGTATTGACGACGGAGACGACCGACGGCTCCATGAAAAAGGTGAGCGGTGCTGGTTGCACCCCGATATAAAAGATCAGCAGCAGCAATGGTGACAAAGGTAAAAACTCGCTGAGCTGCAAATCCAATAATTTCCCCTTGCGCTCAAGCGTGCTTACAACACTTTCTGGCTTTACCGGACCCTCCATAGTGCTGAGAAAGAAACGCATGAGATACCAGGCCGCGGGTACGACCACGGCTGTCCCCAGCACACCAAAAACCACGTTGTTGCGCACGGCACCAAGCAAAGCCAGAAATTCGCCCGCGAAGCTGTTCAGTCCGGGTAGACCCAGCGATGAGAGCGCGGCAATGATCATCACCGTAGCCAGGATGGGTACACGTCTGGCCATACCCCCAAATTGACGGATATCGCGGCTACCAGTGCGTTGCTCGATTAGCCCCACAATCAAAAAGAGTGCCGCGGTCGTGATACCGTGGTTGACCATCTGCAAAACGGAACCCTCGATGCCCTGTGTATTGAAGGCGAAGATACCCAGCACAATGACGCCCAGGTGGCTGATGCTGGAATATCCCAGCAATCGTTTGAGATCTGTCTGCACCAGGGCCAGCACCGCGCAGTACAGAATGCCGATCACTGCCAGCGTATTGAACAGTGGCGAAAGGGTATGCGCTGCTGAAGGAAAAAGCTGCAAGCAGAAACGTAAGAGTCCATAGGCACCCGCTTTTGACATGGCTCCCGCCAGAAGCGCGGTCACAGGTGCAGGAGCTTCGCTATAGGCATCGGGCAACCAACTATGGAACGGCACCAATGGTACTTTGACCGCAAAAGCTGCTGCGAAGGCAAGGAGCAGCCATATCTGTACGTTCGGGTCAAGCTTGTTCGCGTTACTGAGCAGGACTCCCAGATCAAGCGAATGTTGATAGTAGCCCAGGGCGATGATGCCAGCCAGCATGAGCAAGCTGCCCACTGATGTGTAGAGCACGAACTTGAAAGCAGCGTAGATGCGCCGTTCGCCACCCCAGGCCCCCACCAGGAAATAGGCCGGTATCAGCATGACTTCCCAGAAGATATAGAACAGAAACAGGTTGGTGGAGAGGAAAACGCCGATGATGCCACATTCCAGCAACAGCATAAAGGCCATATAGTTCTTGACCTTCTGCTCGATGCGGAACGAGGCTCCGATGCAGACCAGGGTAAGCAACGTTGTCAGCGCGACCAGTAGCAAGTTGATGCCGTCGGCTCCCAGGCTATAGCTGATGCCCAGTACGTTGATCCAGGGAATTCTTTCGTTATACAGAAAGGTGCCATTGGGCGCGGAGCCTATCACGGGCGAAGCTGCTGATACATTCGCCTGCGAATAGGTCAGCAACAGGACGAGTGCCAGCAGCAGGTCCATCCAGGCCACGGCCAGAGCCGTCCAGCGCATTGCGCCGACTCGTTCTTTCGGTATGAACAGTATGGCAATCCCTCCCACGAGTGGGAGAAAGGTGATGATCGATAAAATAGGAAACATGCCTCTATCCCCTTACTGCATAGTACACAATAATCAGTACTACGCCGAGCAGAATGGCCAGAGCGTAATTGCGCATATAGCCCGTTTGTAGCCGACGCAGCACTGTGCTTGTTCCACGCAGTACCCATGCAATGCCACGACTCCCGCCGTCAAGCGCATCGGCTTCGAGGAAGTGGCTGGCGGTACGACCGAACCAGTATATTGGCTGAATAATGACGGCCGTCAGTATTTCGTCAACATAATATTTATGCAGCACCAATTGGTAGAGCGGATTTTTGTTCTCTTTGTAAGAGAAGCCGCGCCCGTAGAGTCTCCACGCGGCAAAGATACCGACTACACCCGCGATGATTGCCAGTCCCGTTGAGAGCCATTGTAGCCCAAAAGAGGCTTCAGTGAGCGTATGCACATCGGCAAAGACGGGCGTGAGAAAGCTCGTGAGTGGCTGCCACTTGGCTAACCCTAGCAAGCTGAACGAACCGACAAAACCACCGATGATAGATAAAAAGGCCAGAATAATAAGTGGTATCGTCATAACGGCAGGAGCTTCGTGGATGGTGAATTTCCTGCTTTCGTGCTCCAGTTCATCTTCCTCAGTATCGTCACTATGCGCGTGGCTGGCGCGACCAGTCCCGCGATACGTGCCAAAGAAGATACCAAAGACGAGGCGGAACATGTAGAAGGCCGTCAGTCCGGCGGTGATGATGCCAACGCTCCACAGGACGTAGTAGAGCCGCCCCCCACCAGTGGCAGCGTGGGATAGCAACGAACCAAGAATTTCGTCTTTACTCCAGAAGCCGGCAAAGGGCGGGATGCCGCTGATCGCCAGGGCCGCGATGAGAAATGTCCAGAACGTTATCGGTAGTTTATTGCGCAGCCCACCCATCTTGCGCATGTCCTGCTCGCCCGCGAGGGCATGGATCACCGCGCCAGCGCCAAGGAAGAGCAAGGCTTTGAAATAAGCATGCGTCGTCAGGTGGAAGATGCCCGCGCTATAGTTGTGCGCCCCTTCGCCCATGAACATGTAGCCAAGCTGACTGATGGTCGAGTAAGCCAGTACGCGCTTGATATCCAACTGGAAGAGCGCAATCGTCGCGGCAAAGAGGGCAGTGGCTGCTCCTATAACGGCGATGATATTGAGCGAGGTGACAGACTGCTCAAACAAGGGATGCGCACGGGCGACGAGATACACACCGGCTGTGACCATCGTCGCGGCGTGAATGAGCGCACTGACTGGGGTTGGACCTTCCATCGCATCGGGCAGCCACATATAGAGTGGCAACTGCGCTGATTTGGCGGCACATGCTACGAAGAGGCAGAGGGCAATGATGAGCGATAGTTTGCTGCCTATAGTGGCGGGGTCAAGCGATGCAAAGACGCCAACCCCACTGCCATTGGTGTAGTAGTTCAGCACGCCATACTGTTTGAAGATAAGGAAAATAGCGATCATCAAGCCAAAGTCACCGATGATGTTGATCACTAGGGCTTTTTTCGCCGCTGCTACGGCGGACGGTCGCTGGTACCAGAAGCCGATGAGCAGGAACGAGGCCAGTCCCACCAAGCCCCAGCCTACCAGTAGGAAGAGGAAATTGTCCGCGCTGACCAGCAGAACCATGGCGAAAATAAAGAAATTGAGGTAACTGAAAAAACGCCAGAAGCTGGGATCATCCTCCATGTAGCCAGCAGAGTAGATGTGGATCAAAAATCCAACCCCTGTGACCACCATCAACATGGTTGCCGAAAGCTGATCCAGCAGTAAACCAAAACTCAATTGGAAGTCGCCGGAGGCAACCCAGGTGTAGAATACCTGATCGCTTTGGCGGTTGGCTACCGGCGTTCCCAGCATGGAGAAAAAACTAATGGCGGCAAAAAGGAAGGCCAGGCCACACGCTGTCCACGCGATGGCTATAACCGCCCGGCGCGACATCGCACTACCTGTCAACCCCAGGATAATGAACCCCAGTAAGGGAAAGAGCAACACCCAGGCACTTAAATTTGTCATAACTACTAGCCTCGTAACAGGTTCATGTCGTCAACATCGATATTGCGGCGCGTGCGGAAGATGGAGACGATGATAGCCAGACCAACCACTACCTCGGCGGCAGCCACAGTTAGCACGATAAAGACAAACATCTGACCATCCGCTGAGTCGAGAAAGCTAGAGATCGCCACAAATGAGAGATTAACGGCATTTAACATTAATTCAATTGACATAAAAATGATCAGTGGGTTGCGTCGAATCAGCACACCGACGACACCAACCGTAAATAAGATAGCACTGACTATCAGATATGCTTCTAATGGCATAAATTCTTTCCCTATGCCTTTCTGCCCAGCACCATCGCGCCCAGGATTGCCACGATTATCAGTAAACTGGTGACTTCAAATGGAAACGTGAAGCCGTGGAACAGGGCTTGACCAAAGGCTTCGATATTGCCCTGCGCGTTGACAACGGTTGAGAGCTTGTCGGCTCCTGTCGCTTTGATACTGCTATCTATGGGGGTGCCCGTGAAGAGCAGGTAGCTCAATGCGCCCACTAGTACGAGGCCCAGTCCGCCAGCTACCCAACGTTGCCAGGGAATGCGGTCGATCATCTCATTATCATCTGCTTCACTGGCCAGCATCGTGACGACAAAAAGGAACAGTACCATAATTGCGCCCGCGTAGATCAGAACTTGCACGATAGCGATAAACATCGCCCCCAGTTGGAGGTAAAAGAGTGCCAGAAAGAGCAGTGTTAAGATCAAGCTCAATGCACTATGTACCGCATTTTTAAAGGCGATCACGCCGATGCCGGAGGCTATGCTGGCGATTGCCAGCACAAAGAAGGCTATTGCTGCTCCTGTCATGGCCTTGTACTCTCCTTCTTGTCCCCAGCATCTTCTAACAAGCGGCGGTCTTCGTCCTGCTCTTCATTCACCAGTAGCATTGGTCGTTCGGTCGTCGAATTGCCCAGTCCAACTGCAGCAGCACTGGCCCTTGAGCCGTCAAAGACACCTGATTCCTGGGGCATGGGTTGTGCGGATTGTGGCGGTGCTGGCTCTGCCCATACGTCATTTGAACCAATGGTATGTTGACCGTGTGGCTCCAGCAGTTGGTCTTTATGATAGATTGAGTCTTCGGGATAATACGTTGCCAGCTTATACTCGTGTTCAAGGGTAATCGCTCCCGTTGGACAAGCCGCCTGGCAGTAGCCACAGAAGATGCAGCGCAGCAAATTGACATCGAAGACTTTGGCATAACGCTCTCCGGGGGAGACGCGATTTTCCTCCGTGTTCTCGTCGGCCTCGATGTAGATGGCGTCGGCTGGGCAGGCTCCCGCGCAGAGAAAGCAACCAACACAACGTTCCAGGTCGTTGTCGTAGCGGTGCAGCACATGGCGACCACGGAAGCGCGGCGGTAGCTCCCGCTCCTCTTCAGGATATGAGATGGTGGTGGGCTTTTTACCCATATTTTTAAAGGTTGTTGCCATACCTTTAAGAATGTCAAATGACATGATCAACTCTCTTCTCTTCGCCGCCACAGGCGGCGAAATAAAAGGGAAAAGGGATTTTCTGGGGACACCCCAGACCCCGGCAAAGGGCTACGGCCCTCTGCACTCCCAAAAGTGGGTCATTGTCAGGGGACGACCGTCCCCTGCACCGCTGTCTCATCAATGGCCTCAAACTTTGCTAAGCGCACAGATGTAGGCGTTATTGCGCCGTGTGTTGTTGACGTACTGATTTGTCCGACCTGGAGATCGTGTGTGCGGCTGCGTACAAAGTAGAGTAAAGCCACCACGATTGCCAAACCGGCCAGCCCGCTGATCCACCATGGCAGACCAAGAGCTACCACAATGGCGGTAATCACGACGTTGAGGACGGCCAGTGGTAAGAGCAGTTGCCAGCCCAGTCGCATCAAGAGGTCGTAGCGAATACGGGGTAGCGTAGCGCGTAGCCAGATGAACAAGAACAGGAAACAGGCGACTTTGATTAAGAAAATGATGATCGACAGGCCAGGGATGCGTTCCAGCCCAAAGCCGAAGAAGCTCCAGCCGCCAAAGAAAAGCGTTGACGCTACCGCGCTCACCGTGATCATGTTGATGTATTCGGCCATTTGGTAGAGGCTCCAGCTCAGTCCACTATACTCGGTGAGATAGCCCGCGGTCAACTCCTGTTCCGCCTCTGGTAGGTCAAAGGGGGCGCGGTTCACTTCAGCGACGCCAGCGATCAGGTAGAGCACGAAGCCAAGCGGCTGCGCGAAGATAAACCAGATGTGCTGGTCGAGTTGCGCGTGAACGATGCCGACCATGCTGAGCGTACCCGCCCACATCAAGGTGCCGCTCAGAGCCAGCCCCAGGCTTGTTTCGTAGGAGACCATCTGCGCCGCGCTGCGCAGCGAACCGAGCAGCGAATAACGGTTGCCAGAGGCCCATCCACCCAGAACAATGCCATAGACCGACAACGATGAGATGGAGAGAATCCAGAGCAGACCCACGTTGATATCACCGATGACAGGGTCCCAGACGGTATGTTTGCCATCCAGCCAGTTATTCCCGATGGGTACGACGGCAAAGGCGCAGAGGGCCACCACCACCGAGATAATCGGTGCGATCAAGTAAACCGCTTTCTTGGCCTGGGTGGGTACAATTTGTTCTTTAAAGGCCAATTTGACGGCGTCAGCGATGGGCTGGAACACCCCAGAAGGGCCAGCACGGTTTGGTCCCCGACGACCCTGCATCTTGGCGACGACGCGCCGTTCGATCAGCGTCATATACGCAAAGGCCGTTAGCAGAGCGAAGATGACGATTGCGCTTTTGATAATAGCGGCCACGATTTCGTTATTCAGGAAATCAAGCATGGGCCACCTCCTGTTCCTGCGTGCGTATGCCTTGCGCCCCCAGGTCTTCCCATTCCAGTCCGGCATAAAACGGATTGGTTGCGGCAATCTCCGCGAAGATTTCTTGCGGACTGTTGTAGCTCCATTTATGACCGCTACGGCGGGCTAGTTCGGTGATGATTTCCCAGTCCGCTTTAGCTCCCGGCAAGGGGCGTAGCGCATGGCGAATGGCTTGGACATGGTGGTCGATGTTGGTCATGCTCCCGTCTTTCTCGGCAAAGGTGACGGCGGGAAGCACGACATCTGCCAACTGCGCCGTTTCGGTGAGTTGTATATCCTGCACAATCAGGAACTCCAGCGTGGGCGAGCGTTTTGCTAATGTCTCGTGCGCGGCAGGATTGGCTCCCATGATGTAGAGTGCTTTGATATCTGGACTGCTGAGCATCTCACTATAGGATAGTCCATGTTGCGGGGCGGGTTGATAGCCAGGCAAAGCATCTGGCAAAAGCCCCATATCGCGTGTACCCAGCGAGTTGGCAGCCTTGAAGAGTGGGCCAACCCCGGCACCGACGCGACCGATATTAGCAGTCACAACGGCCAGCGTTTGTAAGTCCGCCGCCAGATTTTCGCCGCCTGGCTCAAGTGTAGCCATCTCATCGTACAGGATAATTGCTCCCCTGGCCTCCGCGATCTCGTGGGCCAGGTTGCGCAGTTGGGCGGTAACCTCTGCCCCCAGCGTCTCTTCATGCCCGCGTATGGCTGCGTCCTCTTGCAACATGCGTGAGCGCAACGACTCGTCTGGAGCCTTCATCGTCTCCCGGCGCACGACCGAACTCAAGAGCACTTTAGCGGCTGCCCCCGCGCTCTGTGCTGGTAGCGTGATCTTTTGCACAGCGAAGCGATCTAACTCAGTTTCGTTGGCGTTGACGATAAAGATTTTTGCTCCTGCCTTCATGGCTTTTTTGATGCGCAGATCGAGGATGGGCTGGCGGCGATAGGGGTCTGCCGCGACGAGCACGATATGCGATGCCTTTTCGATCTCGGCGATGCTGTTGGTCATCATCCAGGGCTTCCCACTCAATGGGTCGCGTGGGCCGGGGAAATAGCCGTGCTGGTGATCGACATTGGGCGTGCCGAGCACGTCACGTAACAGCTTCTGAAAGAGGTAAGCCTCCTCGTTGGTGGTGCGCGTTGAGCCGATGCCGCCGATAGCGCTTGCCCCATGCTGCGCTGAGATATCGCGTAGGCGTGAGGTGATCTTGTAGTAGGCTTCATCCCACGTCGCCGCCTCTAGCTTCCCATTGCGGCGAATAAGCGGTGTGCGCAGACGTTGCGCGCTATTGACATATTCAAAGTCCCAGCGGCCCCGGTCGCACAGCCAGCCATCATCAATCGCATCATTGGTGCGTGACATGTTGCGCATGATCTTATCTACCCGCACATCTACGCGAATGTTGCAGCCGACGCTACAATTGTTGCAGACGCTCGCTGTACGTTTCAGTTCCCACGGGCGCGCTTTGAAACGATAGGTAGAGGCGGTCAGTGCTCCCACCGGACACATCTCAATGGTATTGCCAGAGAAGACGGAGTCAAAAACGTGGTCAGGCGCGGTGCCAACCTCCATTTTGTAGCCGCGTGAGATCATCACCAGACCGTTGTCCATGGAGATTTCAGAGCTGAAACGCGTACAACGCTGACATAAAATACAGCGTTCGCGGTCAAGCATGACTTTGTCGCTGACAGGGACGGGTTTCTGGTAGTGCCGTTTGTACTGATCAAAGCGCGTACCGCCGGGGCCGTGGCGCAAGGTGAAATCTTGCAGGTCGCACTCGCCCCCTTTGTCACAAATGGGACAATCGAGGGGATGATTGATGAGCAAGAATTCCAGCGTACCTTTGCGCGCCTTAAGCACCTTATCCGTCTTGGTATGCACGATCATGCCCTCACTGACCGGCGTGGTGCAGGCGGTCTGTGGCGGCTTGGGCACTTTCTCAATCTCGACAAAACACATGCGACAAGCACCCAACGGTGGCATCTTTGGATGGTAGCAGTAGATCGGAATCTCTATTCCGATCTGTCGTGCAGCCGCCCACACGAGTGTGCCAGGGGGAACCGCGACGGGGATGTCGTCTATGGTCAAGTGTACTAATTCGTCTTTTTTCTCTTCTGGCATATATTTGTTACCGTTCGTTCCTATTCTTTTGCTGGCGCTCCAGCGTGGAGGGATTGCGCACCCGCCAGCATGGCCTCGCCGTCGTGCTGCGTGTGTCCGACCATACAGTGTCCCTCGCGGACATGATACTCGAATTCCGCGCGAAATAGTTTGATGCTACTGGTGATAGAACTGGTGGCAGCATCGCCCAGCGGACAGAATGATTTGCCAGCGATGTTATCACAGATGTCCATCAGTAGATCGATATCGCTCATTTTGCCATGTCCATGCTCCAGGCGTTCGAGGACTTCGGTGAGCCAGTAGGTGCCCTCGCGACACGGCGTACATTTTCCGCAAGACTCGTCGCGATAGAACTCCGCCATGCGCAAGACAGCTCCGACGATGCAGGTGTCTTCGTTCATTACGACCACCCCACCGGAACCGAGCATGGAACCTACCGCGGCAACCCCTTCAAAATCGAGTGGGGTGTCGACCTTGTCCGCGTCGAGTATGAAGGTGGATGAACCACCCGGAATGATGGCCTTCAGTTTTTTATCGTTCAGGATGCCGCCACCATACTGTTCGTCGTAGATCAGTGTGCGTAGCGGGGTACCCAGCGGCAATTCGTAGTTGCCAGGCTTTTTGACATGACCACTCAGGCAGAAGATACGCGTGCCTTTGCTCTTTTCTGTGCCAAATGTGGCGTACCAATCGGCTCCATTATTGACGATGGCTGGAATAGTTGATAGCGTTTCGCAGTTGTTGATGACCGTTGGCCCCCCATAGAGACCAACGACCGCTGGGAAAGGCGGCTTTAAGCGTGGATAGCCACGACGCCCTTCAAGTGATTCCATCAGCGAGCTTTCTTCTCCGCAGATATACGCTCCCGCGCCGCGATGCATAATCACTTCCAGGTTGTAGCCGCTACCCAAAATATTGTTGCCGATGTAGCCCGCGGCATACGCCTCTTGAATGGCCCGTTCAACTTGACGACCAGCTAACGCCAGTTCGCCGCGCACGTAAATGAAGGCGGTGCTGACACGGCAAGCGTAGCTAGTGAGGATGACGCCCTCGACGAGTTGATGGGGATTCTTCTCCATCAAGAAGCGGTCTTTGAACGTCCCTGGCTCACTTTCATCACAATTGCAGCACAGGTAGCGCGACGAGTTATTCTTGGCTAGGAAACCCCACTTCATACCGGTGGGGAAGCCAGCTCCACCACGCCCACGCAGGCCAGATTTCTTCACCATGTCCACAATATCGTCTGGCTGGTACTCTTTAAGAGCTTTCTCCAGCGCTGCATAGCCGCCCTGCTGGCGATAGCCTTCCAGCGTATCCAATCCTCGCGCATTGATATTTTTCGTGACAATAAGTTCAGGCATATATATTTCCTTTGACTTAAGGTAACCCTTCTGTTCTTTCTCCTTCTTGCCTCCTCGCTGCCTTCGGCAGTTCGCAAGTTGTTTGTGTTGATGCTGGGTTTTGCCGCCGCAGGCGGCAAAACCCAGCATCAACACATGAAAGAACGAGTCGCCGTAGGCGACGCTAAGCTCTACAGACGAATTTCGGTCTTTGCTTGTATCTTTTGAGCTTGTAATTCTCGCTCCCATTCGTTTATGAGGGCATCGGTCATTGCTGGCGTGACATTTTCGACAAACTCGTCGTTGACCTGGATCACGGGCGCCGTGCCGCACGATGCCAGGCATTCCGCCGTCATTAGCGTATAATTGCCATCCTCAGTAGTCTCGCCTCGCTTAATGCCCAGGCGTTGCTCCAGGTGATTGACAAGACCGTCACAGTTGCGCAGGTAGCAGGAAATACTGGTACAGACTTTGATCACCTTTTTGCCAGGAGGCTGCTGATAATACATGGTGTAAAATGTCGCGACACTTTCGACGTCATCAACCGTCATGCCAATCGCTTCCGCTACCGCTTCCAGCGCGAGCCGCGTAATGTAGCCCTCTTCCTGTTGCGCGATATACAAAGCGGGCATAACTGCCGAACGGGCGACGGGATAGCGTGCAGCCATGTCGCGCATACGTTGTTTCGCTTGTTCAGAAATCATCGATCAACCTCACCTAACACGATATCTATGCTCCCAATGGACGCGACCACGTCCGCGAGGTAATGTCCCTCAATCATCAACGGCAAAGCTTCCAAGTTCGCGAATGAGGCACCACGCACATGCATCCTGTACGGTTTGGCACTCCCATCACTGACGATGTAGAAGCCGAGTTCTCCTTTAGGAGATTCGGTTCGCACGTACACTTCACCTACGGGTGGACGATAGCCCTCCGTAAACAATTTGAAGTGGTGTATCAGGGCCTCCATACTGCCAGTAATCTGCCACTTAGGCGGCGGCATAATCTTGGGGTTGCTGACGCGGTACGGCCCGGCTGGCAGACCTTCAAGAGCTTGATTGACAATTTTCAGGCTTTGATCCATTTCCAGCATGCGTACCAGGTAGCGGTCGTACACATCGCCATTAGAGCCGATGGGGATATCAAAATCGAACTTCTCATAGCCACAATATGGAAATGCTTTGCGCACATCCCAAACGATACCGCTACCACGTAATACAGGGCCACTGGTACCATAAGCAACGGCATCTTCCGCGCTCAAGCGCCCGACCCCTTTTGTGCGTTCGAGCCAGAGCTGGTTGTTGGTCAGCAGATCGTGGTACTCTTGTAATCGCGCTGGGAAGATGCTGGTAAAAGCACGCACCTTGTCGGCAAATTTTGGTGGTAGATCGGCCTGCAGTCCGCCTGGACAGATATAGCTGGTCATCATGCGCACGCCCGAAATATATTCGAAGACATCCAGGATCATTTCGCGCTCGCGGAAGCAGTAGAGGAAGACGCTCATCGCACCCAGGTCTATGGCATGGGTGCCTAACCAGACGAGGTGGCTGGCGATGCGCTGTAGCTCGGCTAGAATCACACGCGTATACTTGATCTTGTCGTTGATCTCGTCCTCAATGCCTAACAGCTTCTCGACGGCAAGCGAATAGCCCAGGTTGTTGCTGAGGGGAGCCAGGTAGTCCATGCGGTCGGTCAATACCAACGCCTGGTGATAGGTTTTCGACTCGGCAGTTTTCTCAATACCAGTATGCAGAAAGCCAATATCGGGTACAGCTTTGATTACCGTCTCACCTTCAATCGTTAAGATGAGTCGCAGCACACCATGCGTACTGGGATGCTGTGGCCCCATGTTGATGGTCATGGTATCGAGTCGTTGCCCATCATCGCTAAGCTGGCTCTGCTCAATGGTGTATAGATTTTCTATCTCTTGTTGCTGCATATAGTCCCTTATGATTCGTACTTAATCATCCCAGAGTACCCACAAGGGGTACCGCTTCGTCCATGGTAGGGGTGCCCCTTGTGGGTACCCTGGTGGAGCGGAGCGGGGTATGGCACTTTACTTTTTGTTTGTGCCTGGCTCTTGCTTTTGACTGACGTTGCTGCGGCTCTCGTTTAGCTCGCGCCCGTCTGTTGTGCGCATAGTTTGGCTTCCCACGCCAGGATCGGTATCAAAAGGTACTTGACCGCCCCAGTGGGGTTCTGGTAGGTCAAAGCCGGAGAGCGGGTAGTCTTTGCGCAGCGGATGCGTTGTCCAGTCCATCGGCATCAAGATACGGCGCAGGTCGGGATGTCCGCTAAAGTGAAGACCGAAAAGATCAAAAACTTCGCGTTCGTACCAGTTCGCCCCAGGCCAGACTTCACTGACCGTTGGCACCACTGGATGTTCTTCACGCCTTTCCCCCACGCGCACTTTGAGCCGTAACTCGCAGCGGTTGGGCATAGAAAGCAGGTGATAGACAACATCAAAGCGCGGTAAACGCTCAGGCCAGTGGACGGCTGTGACACTCGAAAGAAAGGTAAATTGCAGGTCTTTCTGGAGAAAGCGGCAAACCCCTACCAGGCTTTCTACACTGAGCACCAGCGTTTGCTCACCACGAAAATCGACAACTTCAACAATTGCCTGGGGAAACTTTTCTCGTACCAATGCAACTGTTGTTAGTGCTGTAATGGCCATAAAACGTTCCTTATAGAGAGAAGTATATATTTGCAGGGCAGGTAACCTATTCTATTATTTCGCCCTTACAGTTCCTCGCCAATTGGTCCCACTAATTTCATTCCGCTCTCCTTCAGTGGATCAGGCGGATTGGGAATGCCTTCACGGATTTTGCGCTGTAGCTCATTCAGCCCAAAAAGGAGCATCTCAGGGGTTGGCGGACAGCCTGGAATAAAGACATCAACAGGTACGATCTTATCAACTCCCTGCACGATAGCATAGTTATTAAAGACGCCACCACAGGACGCGCATGCACCCATGGAAATGACCCACTTGGGGTCGGGCATCTGGTCGTAAATTTGCCGTAACACTGGCGCCATTTTAATGGAACAGCGACCAGCGATAATCATCAGATCGGCCTGGCGCGGCGAAGCGCGAAATACCTCGGCCCCGAAGCGCGAGATATCAAAGCGATCAGCGCTGGTGGACATCATTTCAATGGCGCAACAAGCCAACCCAAAGGAGACTGGCCAGAGCGAAGAACTGCGTCCCCAGTCGATGAACTTGTTGACCTGGGTCGTGAGTATGCCGAAATCGCCATTTTTGACATGCAACTCGCGTCCTCTCGCCGTCTGTGTGTTGGAGACAGTCTGCACTGGCTCCCAGGGGTTTTTTATTCCCATGTAAACGCCCCCTTCCGCCAGACATAAATATACCCCACTGCTAGTACCAGCAAGAAGACGAGCAATTCGATCAACCCGAGGAGACCTAACCTGCGCAATAAAATGGCTAGTGGATAAAACGATACGATTTCAATGTCAAAGGCTATAAAGAGCATGCCTGTCAAGAGATACTTGACGGGGAAGCGTCGCTTGGGGGCTTCGATCTCTTGTATGCCACATTCATATGGCGCGAGCTTCTCCGCAGACGGTTTCTTCGGACCTAGAAACCGCGTGACTACCATCACCAAAATGCCAAAGAGAATAGCCAGCGTCACTAACACGAAGATAGGGAGTGTTCCCATGGCGGGATCCTTTATTCCTACTAAATACTCTATCTCTATTGTCTTAATGGCCCACTCACTGTGTGCCACCATACTAGTGTCTTTTGTACACTACCTCAGTCGTATCGTAGCATAAGGTGCTAAGTGTGTCAAATCATCTTGGCTACTCTCTTTATTAGGCATCTTTCTCTAACCGCTTGCCTTATCTCCTCTTTTTTGCGCGATGACTACTACTCCGACCACCTTCATGTGATAAGCGGGGATGCAAGTGACGAGCAGGGATGCAAGGGACGGCCGTCCCTTGACTGGGTTCTAGGGCTGCGCCCTAGGTCTCTCCCTCACCTCTGCCGCCGAAGGCGGCACGTCACATGAAGATTGACAGCCTACTGCTCAATAAAAGCATCTTTGGCTATTTTCAATAGAACTCTTCATTATATAAACCTTGTGCTCGAAAATATTGCATTCAAATGAAACCTAATTATGTATTAAAAAACTAAAGTTCATGTACATTTATGTATTTTAAGAGAAAGTTTTTACATTTTTTCTTACGAAATACTTCTCTTTTCGTTCTCAATTGCATTCCATAAAAAATGCCTTTGAAGGGTTGATTTTTTGCAGATGATTTGCTATGATTCTTGCTAGATAGAAGATTACTACTATTCTCAACTACCTCTGTCCCCTTGTCCTAACGAGCACATTCCCAATATAAAAAAGAACCCTAGCCTTTTTATACTAGTTGCTTGCCTTGTGTAGCAAATTTATTGTATACTAGTAACTACTCAATATAAAAGTATTAGGGTGCCAGTAATTCACAGAAAGTTTGATTATTTCCTGCCAGGCTAGTTTATCGCAAGATGAAGTAGCTTATTGTTGTCAGTTGTACAATATAAAAGGAAGGGGAAATTTTACCAGTAAATGTAATAAACTGAACATATTATATTGCATGTAAATCAAGTCTGATAGTAACAGCTCAGGTCAGCAGAGATGACTGAAATGAGGGAAGGACAGGATGACCGCAAAGAGTCGCCTTCAGAGCCGACAAAAGGGGGAATCCTTGTTTGCGCAAGGTGGACAAATAGCCGCGAATCCGGCTAAAAGCCTGT
>JBBQXY010000016.1:0-56412 GCA_038209195.1 Ktedonobacterales bacterium
TGTTCCGTCTCTTGCAGTAGGGCTATTTTCAGCTTTTCGTTCGTTTCCATTGGTAGGGATCCTCTCTGTTTTGGACTTTTTACTTACAGATGAGGATACCACCTTTTTGCTTGCTTGCCTACAACTTTTTCATACACCCGCTTTCAATGGCTTTTTTCTTACTCTCGATACCTTGAAAAAGTTGGTGGAAGGAGTCCGCGAACTTCTGAACGCCTTCGTCTTGAAGTTGTTGGGTAACCTGGTCATAGTGAATACCTACTTGCTCAAGGGCGTCGAGTGCGGCGTGAGCCTGTGCAATATTGTCCTCGATGCTATTACGTGCGACACCGTGGTCGCGGAAGTTCACTATCGTTTCCAATGGCATGGTATCTACTGTGTCGGGGCCAACGAGTTCTTCGGCATAGAGTACATCACGATAGGCAGGATTCTTGGTGCTGGTGCTAGCCCAAAGTGGTCGCTGCACATGAGCACCATGTTGCTTGAGTGTGTCAAAGCGAGGCGAGTAGAAGATACTCTTAAAGTCCTGGTAGACGATACGAGCATTGGCAATAGCAGCTTTGCCTTCGAGGTCTTTGAGCTTCTGCTGCTCAGCAGTATCGCTCGTGGCTTTGATCATATCTTCGAGCCTTTTGTCAACCAAGGTATCAACGCGACTGACAAAGAAGCTGGCTACTGAGCCGAGGCGACTGATGTCTTTGCCTTCGCTAAGGCGGCTTTCCAGGGCACTCACATACGCTTCAGCCACTTCGCGATAGCTCTGTAAAGAAAAGATGAGCGTGATGTTGACGTTGATGCCTTCAATGAGAGACTGGCGCACGGCAGGTATGCCTTCTGGGGTAGCTGGAATTTTAATCATCAGATTGGGACGGTTTACCATGTTCCAGAAGCGACGTGCCTCGGAAAGTGTGCCTTCAGTGTCATGCGCGAGTTCGGGGGAGACTTCGAGGCTGACATAGCCGTCTTTCCCTTGCGTTTGCTCATAGATAGGGCGCAGCAGATCAGCAACGGTGGTGATATCCTGAACGATCAGCACGTCGTAGATGTCGCTGGTATTCTTTCCCGCGCTGATGAGCTGGTTCATCTGTTCATCGTAGGCGTGGCCGGAGCTAATCGACTTTTCAAAAATGGTAGGGTTGGCTGTGACACCAAAAATACCATCTTCATTCAGCATGCGCTGAAATTGACCGGAGGTAAGTTGTGAGCGGTCAATGTTATCGTACCAGACGCTTTGTCCTTGTTCTTTCAATTGCACTAACGGATTGGTCATGAGATTTCTCCTTACTAAATGAGAAACTACACTAGTTTTTTGGCTTTTTCTACGATGTTGTCAACGGTGAAACCAAATTGTTGGAACAGCGTTTTCGCGGGAGCCGAGGCTCCGAAGTGGTTCAAGGTGACGGTGTCTCCTTGTGTTCCAATATAACGCTCCCAGCCCATAGGTGAAGCTGCTTCAATGGCTATACGCGCACTGATAGTGCTGGGTAAAACCGCTTCTTTATAGGCTGCACTCTGTTCTTCGAACAATTCCCAACTAGGCATACTTACTACACGAACTTGCACGCCCTCTTGACGCAAAACGTTTGCCGCATCGACGGCTAAAGATACTTCGGAGCCAGTGGCGATCAGAATGAGCTGTGGCGCGTTTACACTATCAGCCAGCACGTAGGCCCCTTTGGCAAGGTTACTGGCGGAGGCCATAGTGGAACGGTCCAGCGTGGGGAGGTTTTGGCGTGTTAACACGAGCGCGACGGGCCCAGCGTGGACGATGGCCTGTCGCCAAGCTTCCGCCGTTTCGTTGGCATCGCCTGGGCGGATGACGGTGAGGCCAGGAATGGCACGCAGAGCGGCTAATTGCTCAACTGGCTGATGCGTAGGGCCATCCTCGCCTAAGCCGATGCTATCGTGGGTGAAGACGTAAATGGTCTTGATATTCATAAGGGCAGCCAAGCGAATCGGAGGGCGCATGTAGTCCGAGAAGATCATGAAGGTGGCCCCAAAGGGGATGAGGCCCCCATGAAGCGACATGCCATTAAGGATACTGCCCATGCCGTGCTCACGGATGCCAAAATGCATGTTGCGTCCGTTGCTCTCTGGCCCAAAATCACCCAGGCCTTTCATATTCGTGTTCGTTGAAGGTGCTAGATCGGCAGAGCCACCAATGAGGTTAGGAAGTTTGGGGGCAATGGCATTGATGACCTTGCTGGAAGCTATGCGGCTCGCCATGGCTTCGCCGACATTGAAGGTGGGAATGTCGCTATCCCAGCCCTCTGGTAGCTGCCCACTCATCTCCTGCTCCCACTGCGCAGCAAGTTCAGGGTAGGCCGCCTGGTAGGCGGCAAATCTGGTTTGCCAGTCGCGTTCCTGCTTCTCACCGCGCTCGATAGCCTGGCGATAGTAGGCGAGTACCTCTTCAGGCTCATAGAAGGGTTCTTGCGAGGGCCAACCGAGGCTACGTTTGGTGAGAATGATCTCATCGGCACCTAATGGCGAACCGTGCGCTTCTGAGGTATCGTGTTTGTTTGGACTGCCAAAAGCGATGTGGGTACGTACAATGATAAGTGAGGGACGTTCGGTCTCGGCCTGCGCAGACGCAATGGCTTGCTCGATAGCACCCAGGTCGTTGCCATCATCGACATGTTGGACATGCCAGTGATAGCCCTCGAAACGCAGCCCTACATCTTCTCCAAAGGCAAGATCGGTGGTGCCTTCAATGGTGATATGGTTGTTGTCGTAGAAATAAATGAGCTTGCCCAATTTCAAGAAGCCCGCGATAGAGGCAGCTTCCGAGGCGACGCCTTCCATCAGGTCGCCATCGCTAGCAATGGCATAGGTGTGATGGTCAATGATCGTATGGTTAGGACGGTTGTAGCGACTCGCCATGAAACGTTCCGCGATAGCCATGCCAACCCCGTTGCCGAAGCCTTGTCCGAGTGGGCCAGTGGTTGTCTCGACACCAGGGGTTTCGCCATATTCAGGATGTCCAGGGGTGTGACTCCCCCATTGCCGGAAATTTTTTAGTTGTTCTAATGGCAGGTCGTAGCCAGTAAGATGTAACATGCTGTAGAGCAGCATGGAGGCGTGACCGGCGGAGAGCACGAAACGGTCGCGGTTGCGCCAGGCAGGATTTTGCGGATTGTAGTGCATAAAGCGCGTCCAGAGTACGTGCGTAATTGGAGCCAATGCCATAGGCGTACCGGGGTGACCGGAATTGGCTTTTTGTACGCCATCCATGGAAAGCGTACGAATAGTATTGATACAAAGTTCCTCTAATGTAGTTTGCGGTGTGGATGCTTTGTCTTGAATAGCCATTTTTTCCTCCAGACGAGTAAATATTCTATTGTAGGGCGCGATCCAAGCACGTTCCGATTGTGTGCTGGCTAGGAGAAGCACAGCACGTTTTTGCCTTATCCCATGATAACATCAAATAGGACAAGATACCAAATTTTTGTCAATTTACGTTGCTTTTTTGGCTTTCTGCTGCAATTCATAGAGTTTACTAATGGCCTCGATAGGCGTGAGCTCTTCAATCGCGAGAGCTTTGATTTCTTCTAGTAGCGGATGAGGCTCTGAGGCAAAGAGTGTCATCTGCCATGAAACGGGCATAGTTATATCTTTCATGGCTTTGCGCCGTGTTTTAGCATCACCTTTGCGTTCTAGCTCTTCCAATATCTCCTGTGCGCGGTGAATAACCGGACGGGGAATACCGGCTAATTGGGCCACATGGATACCGTAGCTGCGGTCAGCCCCACCTGGTACAATTTTGCGTAGAAAGACAACTTTGCCATGCTCTTCCGTGACGGCAACATTGAGACAGCGAATGCGTGGCAGCAACTGGGCAACCTCAACCAGTTCGTGGTAGTGTGTTGCGAAAAGGGTGCGTGCGCCACAGCGTTTGTTATTGTGCAGGTATTCGATGACGGCGCGAGCGATAGCAAGGCCATCATAAGTGCTGGTGCCGCGTCCAATCTCATCGAGGATCACCAGACTATCTGGGGTAGCGTGATGGAGGATATTGGCTGTCTCAACCATCTCCACCATAAAAGTGCTCTGACCGGTGGCCAAATCGTCCTGTGCGCCAATGCGGGTAAATATGCGGTCTACGCGGCCAATGATGGCGGCCTCGGCGGGAACATAGCTCCCGATCTGGGCCATAAGGGTAATCAGGGCTACTTGACGCAAATAGGTCGATTTACCAGCCATGTTCGGGCCTGTGATGATGCCAATTTGTGCTTCAGCGTTGGAGAGATTGGTATCGTTGGGGATGAAGGGCGTATCGGCCTGGGCCTGTTCAACGACGGGGTGGCGACCCGCGACGATATGGATGGTGTCGCCTTCGTTGAGTTGTGGACGACAGTAGTTGTTCCTTGCCGCGACCTGAGCGAGGCTAAGATAAACATCTACCTCTGCCAAGGCATGGGCAGTATTGAGAATGTGCTCAGAGGCCTGGATAGCAATATCGGCTCGTAACTGCGCGAACAGCTCGCTTTCTAATTTGCCTACCCGCTCCTGTGCGTTGAGGACGAGTGCTTCGTATTCTTTCAAATCGGGTGTGATGTAGCGTTCGCAATTGGTAAGCGTTTGCTTGCGAATATAGTCCTTGGGTACACGGCTGAGATTAGCCTTGGAGACCTCGATATAGTAGCCAGGGCCTCTATTGTAGCCAACTTTGAGATTGTTGATGCCTGTGCGGCGACGCTCGCGCTGCTCCATCTCAGCTATCCATTGTTGCCCATCCCGCGAGGCATTTTTGAGGTGGTCTAGTTCGGGGCTATAGCCTGCGCGGATAACGCCGCCTTCGGCAGCGGTTATGGGAGGTTCCTCGACAATGGCTCCTTCAATGAGCTCAATGATGGGTGTGTTGTTGGCGAGGCGCTGCATGATAGAGAACAAAGATGGCATGCTCTGTTCTGCGTCAGCAGAGAGACAGGAGCGGACATCGGCGGCGGCTCGTAGACCACTTGCTAGAGCGACTATATCGCGTGGGGTAGCAATACGTTGGCGCACACGATTGATAAGGCGCTCGAGATCACCAGCTTTTTTCAATGCTTCAGCTAGTCGCGCTTGTAACAGTGTGTTGCCGAGTAGCTCGCTAATGACCTGTTGTCGTTGCTGTAGGATGCTAATATTGAGCAAGGGTTGACTGATCCAGCGACGGAGCAAGCGACCGCCCATGGGACTGCGCGTTTTATCAAGCACCCAGAGGAGAGAACCTTTGATGGAGCCGCTGCGCCCAGTCTCGAAGAGTTCAAGGTTGCGGCGAGTATGCATATCCAGCGTCATATAGCCAGTGGTTGAGTAGGTCTCAAGCGTGGTGAGTTGGCGCAGTAGTCCCTTTTGCGCTTCCTGTAGATAGGCGAGGACGGCACCAGCAGCACGAATGGCCAGCGGAAGGTGTGCACAGCCAAATCCCTCCAAAGAAGCAACCTCGAAATGTGTCAGGAGGCGATGGAGGGCATCATCTTCAGCAAAATAGCGAGCATCATACGGGGTGACGTGTCCGGCTACGCCCGTCAGTAATTGCGTGAGTGGGGCAATGTCGTCGTCTTCCTCGTCGAGATCGGGGATTTCGGCATTGGCATTGCCGTTGCTGCCGATTTTTGTGACCTGCTTTTCGTTCATCACGTTGCTCAGCCAGCGACGTTTGCGACTACCGAGGCGTTGAAAATTCGCCTCGACGATGACCTCGGCTGGCCCAACGCGGGCGAGTTCCTGTTGGAGGGCGAGTTCGGGTTCGGGTGTGCTAAATTGGGTGACGGCAAATTCGCCAGTGGTGATATCGACGTAGGCGATGCCGACGGCATCGCGTCCGGCAACGACACCAGCCAGGAAGTTATTGCGTTTCGCCGCCAGCATAGTCGGGTCGATGACGGTGCCTGGAGTGACGATGCGAATGACTTCACGGTCTACCAATCCCTTAGAGAGGGCAGGGTCGCTGGTCTGCTCACAGACGGCGACGCGGTAGCCTTTGCTAACGAGCCGTGCGATATAGCCATCGGCAGCATGGTGTGGTATACCCGCCATAGGTGATTTCTCGCCACGTCCGAAGTCACGTCGGGTGAGGGCGATTTCCAGTTCGCGTGCCACAATTTCAGCGTCGTCATCGAACATTTCGTAGAAGTCGCCCATGCGGAAAAAGAGGATGGCGTCAGGATTCTGCGCCTTGATATGCAAGTATTGTGTGCGTACAGGACTATGAACGGGATGTTCTTCTTCATATTCTTTAAATAACACGTTAGCTCCTCCATCTGTATACCACGCCTGTAGTATAAGGTGATGCTAGTGTCTCGTCAACTGACCCAAATGAAAAGGCGAACTAGCACAGTGTAGGGGATATGTTTTGAAGAGTTATTTGGAAAAACTTTGTCAGTTTACTTGACAAGCTGGTAATACTTAAGTAATGTAGTATTACTGGTAGTAATGAGTACACACAAGTTAGGAGGTATTACTATGCAAAATTTTGAAACTACTCTTACTGAAAAGGGGCAAGTAACTATCCCGCAAGAGATACGTAAATTGCTTGGCTTACGACCAAAAGACAAGGTTCGTTTTGAAGTAGAGGGTGATGTTGTTAAAATCAAACAGGCATCTTCCCAATTGTTGGCGGGCTTTGGGGCTGTTTCACCTAAAAACAGACCAGAAGATTTTCAAGCATTGCGTGAAGAATTTGAGAAGGGAGTCGCCGAAGACGTTGTTTCCGAGGCTTGAAATAAGAATATATGCAACCATGTTTTATCGATACGAACATTTTACTGCGTTACTTTACACGAGATGATGAGCAGAAGGCTCAGCGAGTATTGCAACTCTTAACAAGAGTTGAACGAGGTGAGGAGAAGGTAATTACCTCCTCTCTAGTTATTTTTGAGACAGTTTTTACTTTGCAGAAATTCTACAAGGTGCCAAGGGCGAGTATTAAGGAACTCATCTTGCCTTTCATTACGCTAAAAGGCTTGCAACTTCCGAGCAAGCATATTTATCATCGTGCCTTTGATCTTTATGTGACTAAGAATATTTCCTTTGCTGATGCCTATAATGCAGCCTATATGCTGGCTAAAGAAGTTCCCCACGTTTACAGTTGGGATACAGATTTCGACAAAATTGAGGGTATCATTCGTCAAGAACCTGAGTAATTGGTCAAATAAATAATGAGAACATGAGAACATGAATGGCTTGACAGGAGGTTTGCTATGGTCCAGGATATACTTCGAGAATCATACGTCTACCAGAGAATCTTGCGCTAGGGGGTTGAAGAAGGCCTCGAACAAGGCTTTGAACAAGGACGCGAACAAACTTTGCGTCAAACTTTGACGACTTACGTGGAGACCCGTTTCCCTAAGCTCACGTTGTTGGCAGAGCAACAGACCAGCACAATAAAAGACGCAACGATTCTGCATACTGTACTTGCCAAATTGTTCACGATTCCAACGCCTGAAGAGGCTGAACAATATCTCCTTACACCGAGAGCTTCATCACCTATGCACAAGCTGTTCTGTACTGTCGTGTTATTTGCGCGAAATTTGCTAATAGGTGGCGTTTTTGTATATACTTGTAGGTGCTTCAATGGAATAGAGAAATGTACACGAGGGCGTAGCATAAGGTGCAGAAGTCTCTGCGTTCACGCATGGGGTACGTCACAGGAGTTTGATTTACATGCTTTTGATTGCGATCATACTATTCATCCTGGTAACGGCAGGTGTGGCTGCGCTGGCGTTTGGGAATATGTCTGATGACGTGACTTTTACAGTGATTACCGGGCAGACGTTACACTTGTCCGCGGGCTTATTGCTCCTGCTGGCTTACATTCTAGGAGCATTGGTGATCTATCTCCTCGCAGCTACAGCGGCGGTCCAGGAAAGGCAGGAGCTAAAACAATTGCGTACACGTGTTAATGATTTGGAGCAAGCCACTATGCGCGTGCCATCCGGTCAACTTCCTCCTGTGCCACCCACGGCTCCCATTGTGCCGATGCCGGGCATGTCTGGCCCCGATATTTCTGATATGCCGACTCAGCACTAAACTGCTTCCATTCTGCCCAACAGTCGCCAATGCTGGGTAGGCTATATGCCCAGAAAGGCGGCGATCAGTCTCCGCAAGAAACTCCGTTTGCGCTGTGTAGGTGTACTGTGGGAGCTAGATTGTTGGCGCGCTTCAGGTGTAACTTCCTGTTCTATTAAGACGCTAGCAGTTCTAGAGTGCGAAGACGCATCCATCTCATCAGTAGTTGACGTAGTAATCGGCTCTGCAACTTCAGCATTCCCAGTCGTTTGTACGTCATCGTGGGAAAAGTATTCGGCCTGAATAGGCTCAACGAAATCAGCAGGTTGTTCTACAAGTGCTCTACCTGTTTCATTGCTCTTGGGGGGAATGACTTCTTCCGTTGAAGGGTTGTGGTCAGCTAAGACAGGTGATGGAGTGTGTCCAGGGAGAGCTTGTTGTTCGCGTTCCAGCACTGTGGGCTCAACGTCTGCTGGTGGTTTGACGGGCGGTAGAGCAGCAATTTTGAGGGTAGGAGCTTGCATGAGGGCTTCATCTTCGTCGCTCATGAGTTTCAAGAGGAGCATCTCTTCGGTGGTTTGAGATTGGGCATCAGCATGCGCGTCAACACTCGCGTCTGAAAGTGTATTGTTGTGTCCAGAAGCATCTTCGGGAGAGGAGCTATTCTCGATTCGTGCTTCGTCCACCGAATCGATCCAATCATAGGCTCCCTCTAAAGCGTGTTCGCACCAGTCGGTATAGTTGTCGCGAATGAAGTCGAACTTTTCGCAATAAGCCAAACGCTGCATCGTGCAGTCAAGCCAACTCTCGCCACGAGCGAGCATGCGATCAAGCAGGTCAATATCGTTGACGCCATTGGATTGCAAGCGCGCTAGAGTAGCCAGGGCGATAGCGGAGGGATGGACACGCTGTAGGCGTTCCTGATTTTCAGCAATTTGTTGAGTGACGGACTGAATTCGCGCTTGAACTTCCGCAATATGTTGTTGGAGTAGCCATAATTGATAGCTGGCGTAAAACTGCTCGACATCGCGCCGATCGAGTTGGGCAAAAATAGCATTGATAGTATCGTGAGAATGGCTGCTGGTTGTATCCATCATGATTGATCCTCCCCTGATTTTTGTGCATGGGGAGGATATTTGCCCCAACGTTCTAGCCAGCGTTGCACGAGGCGGTTAGTACGGGAGCTTTCCTGGTCAATTGGGCCATTGCCATTGCCATTAGGGGCGTTCGTCAGGTTATGGAGCCACCATGGTAGCTCTATTTGGGGATCAGTGGTGGTATGCTGATCGAAAAAGGCGACCATATCTTCGGGTAGCAATGCCATGGCATAATGGGGGATCGGTGGCAGCGGTTGATCGTGATACGAGATAAATTGTGCTGCATCCGTTTGGGGGGTCTCGGCAGGGAGAGTTGGTGTTTCAAAGTTTGGGAGGTTTCCTTGAGCAAAGAGGGCGAGAGAAATAGGCTCAGTAGGCTCAGTTGGAATAATTTCCGAACGCGCTTGAGGTAAAATAAAGCTCTCCTGTGTTGCGTGTCCATTTGATGAGGTGTGTCCATGCATGTGAGCGGTTAGTGCATGCAGGATGATATTATCAGGGGATATAGGTATAAGGCTGGTTTCCCTCACAAGGGCTTCTGCTGAAGGTGGATAGATATCTTGCTCATAAAAATGGGCATGCTCTTGTAATTGCGCCAACTCATTTACGAGCTCTGCCAACTGCGTTTGTAAATGAGTATCAACTTCGTGGTAGTGCAACCATTCTTGATATTGTGCCATTGTCCATTCCTGAGTGAAAAACCTGAGCATTCAGGAAAGGTGTAAGCGCATCTTTCTTAGCTGAATGTAAGGCAAGAGTACATTGATGCAGAAATCCACTGCTATGCTGCACAAAAGTATAGCATGTGTAACGAGAAGAGACAAGACATGACGAGATGACATACTATTTATCTTATGCTAACCCTTGTCGCTCTCGTGCTGTATTATGCGAGATACGTAGCAGGATGCCAATAATGATATAGTTGGCAATAATGGAGCTACCACCGTAACTGAGAAATGGCAAGGGAATACCAGTCAGGGGGAGCAATTTCATGTTACCCGCGGCAATAATAATGGTTTGGATGGCGAAAATCGAGGTCAGGCCGGCGGCTAACAACTGGTTAAAGGTGTCTGTGGCTTCGATGGCAATGCGAAAACCGCGGTAGATGATGAGCAGGTAAATGCCAATGATGGCGAATAAACCAGCCAGGCCTAACTCTTCACCAAGGGCGGTAAAGATCATATCAGATTGAACGACAGGTACAAAAGTGGGATGTCCCAATCCGATGCCGGAACCGATAATACCTCCACTGGAAAGAGCGATCAGTCCCTGTACAATTTGTAATCCATCGCCTGTGGCGAATTGCTGTTGCGTTGTTGTCCAGTTTTGCCAATCGACGACATCAAAGGTGACGACGGCGAAGCGCGAGCGCACATAGCCAAAGAGCTTGTAACCGATGTAGCCCAGTACCACGAAGATGACCAAGCTGGCAATAACATACGAGATTTTGTTACTGCCCAGGTAGATCATCACCAGGAAGATACCGTAGATGAGGAGGGCCAGGCCCAACTCGCGTATGCCCAGAAAGAGGAGCAGCGCGAGGCCAAGCATGAGGGCGATTGGCCCAAGTTTATTCAGCGGTGGTAGGCGTAGTGGTCCGATGCGCATGCCACCTTCGGCGACGGCATCAATATTTTTGCTGAGATAGGCGGCGAAGAAGATGACGAGAAATATCTTTAAGAGTTCGGAGGGCTGCAAGTTGAGTGGGCCGATATTCAATTGGTCATGGGTGGGGCTATTGAGATTTGAACGCAACGAGTGGGTCAGGGTTATACCGACCATAATGATACCAAGAATGGCCCAGAGATAATAATTGCGTCGTAACCAATCCATGCTACGCAGACCGAAAATGGTGATGAGAAATGCAATAAAGCCGAGCAAGACCCAGATAAGTTGGCGCGTACCCAGGGCAGGATCAGTGAAGGGTGGAAGCAGGTTTGGCCCGATACGCAGGGCCATGAGTACCCCTATGCCGCTGAGGAGGCCAACGAGGGGTAACAGCACTTGGTCGGTCTTGGGGAAGAAAATACTTAACAGGATATTGACGATGATAAGGACAGCGATGAGACCAAGAACTGGGATCAGCCCTTGTATGGTTGGGAGATTTTTCACGTTCAAGGAAGCCGTGCCATTTACCGTACCGGCATGGACGAGGCGGGCGAGCAAGAGCTGCGTCATCTCTAGCAGGAGAATTATGAAAGGAATGATAAGTAATACCAATTCTTGCCAACGATATTGTCGTATTGCGTCACGAAAAGAAAATCGGTGCATATTACCATCCCATCTCTGATTTATTGAACAAGTTTAAAGCTAATGAAGCCAATTTTCACAATGTCACCGGGTTTCGCGGGTAGGGCCTGATTGGCAGATACTTGTTGATTGTTGACATAAGTACCATATTTACTATTGGCGTCTCGTACATACCATATGCCATTATGACTCTCGATGCGAGTATGTTCGCTGGA
The DNA here is from genome assembly GCA_038209195.1 of Ktedonobacterales bacterium. Classification (GTDB taxonomy): domain Bacteria; phylum Chloroflexota; class Ktedonobacteria; order Ktedonobacterales; family Ktedonobacteraceae; genus JBBQXY01. Next base: position 11,555 of record JBBQXY010000016.1, read on the forward strand.
GATGAAGTTATCGGTGAGCTGAATAGTATTGGTGGGGCCGCGCCCAATTGAGGTAATAGGGGCAAGGTCAAAGCTCATCCCAGGGGTCAGAGTACTGATGCCATTGGCATTATCAACCACGATCATATGTCCGACCACGGGTGGTGCTCTGTTCTCAGGATTGGCACTGACGACTGCTGTTTTTTTCAAATCGCGTGTGATGGCGATAACCACCTGCATAAGAAAAAGGTAGAGCAGAACAATAAGTAAAAGACGCAATATCAGTAAAAAGACATCAAGTTGTAGTGGCATAAAGTGGAGGTCTCACCTTCTCTCAAAGTAGAACTCATAGCTGCCAATGGTAAAATGGTCACCATTGCGCAAGACTTGCTGGCGTATATTGCCCTGGTTTGTGATAGGAATGCCATTGATAGCAATGCCATTGGTGCTACTGAGGTCAATGATGGTAAATTGTCCGTCGGAGCCATACATAATTTTGGCATGGTCGCGGGAGACGCGCTTGTCTTCGACAATAATGTCGTTGCGCAGTTGCCTACCAATATTGATCTGAGGTTTTTCGATCTGAAAAGGTTGTTGTCCACCTTGTGGAACTCGAATGATGAGTCGCGCCCACGGCATCGGCGGAGTAGATGATGGTAATGTTGCCGGAAGAGGATAGGCAGCGTTGCGGGGCGGATTATTCACCTGGCTAGCCTGGGTCGATCTGCCTTGCTGCGGTGAAGATTGGCCAGCGTTATTATTCACGCCGGGTAGTGGTTGCTCTGGTGTAAGCTGAGCACGCAAGAGTGCCAGTTGTTCAGGGTTGATTTGTTGTGTTTCGGAGATACCAGGACCGGCATCTTCCAGTTTGGCCTCGATGCGTACCAGTCCCAGACGCAATTTACTGTCACCATGCAGGCGAATCACTGGATTCGTTTTCAGTGTATAATGTTTCCTTTTGGCATAGGCGATCAATGAACCCTGCCAGCCCTGGATCAGGATGGATTGGCTGGGTGATAAATGTTGGTGATCTTTAATGCTGAGGTTGATGTCATAGACGTTAGGTGCAAGCCAGTGCCCGCCTCCTTCTTGTAAGGCACTATCCTCCATCGCGCTTTCAAGCTTACGCGCAATTTCTGCTGGCTGGACGGGGGTTGGTGTAAGAAATGAGAAGAGCTTGTCCACCAATCCTTCGATTCCAGTATTGATTCTGGCGAGTCGATTCTGGCGAGCTTTCACTTGGCTCACCCTCCTAATTTAATATCTGGCGCGCTTGTTGCGCATCAATGGTAATCTGCGACTTCAAAGCATCAATTCCTGAGAAGCGTTGCTCGCTACGCAATCGTGCGATAAAGTCGATAGTAATACGTTTGTCGTACAGGTCTGGTTGGATATCGAGCAAGTGTACTTCTACGATGCGTTCCTTGCCATTAAAGGTGGGACGCACGCCAATATTGGCTACACCATTAAAGACGGGAATCCCATCCTCTTCGTCACCTGTTGCCAAATCTGGTATACGAACGCGTACCGCATAAACGCCATTGGCTGGCAAGAGTTTATGGGCTTCAGGAATCAAGTTGGCGGTCGGGAAACCTAAAAGTCGTCCACGCTGATCGCCGTGCCGTACGATATCAGAGACCGTTACTGGATGGCCTAAAAGTTCGGTGGCTTCAGCAACTTGCCCCTCGCCCACCAGTGTCCGAATACGGGTGCTACTGACGCGATGTTCATCAATCTCTGCCAGTGGGATAGGGTACACTGCGATGCCATATTGTTGCCCATACTGCTGTAGAAAGGGAATATCGCCCTTCCGATTATGCCCCAGGCTGAAATTGGCTCCGACGACCATTGCTTTGATAGCGAAGTTGGCGCGTAAGGTATCCATAAAATCCTCTGCGCTCATTGCCGCTATTGCTGGCGTAAAGTTGATAACAATAGAATCGGCAATGGAACCATAAGTTTTGGTCAGCGCAAGTTTCTCTTCCAGGGTTGTCAGGTAATGCACGTCAATGTCGGGTCGCACAACCATCAATGTGTGTGGAAAGAAGGTAACGAGCACTGGTTTATAATTATCTGCGTGCGCTATCGCGCTGAGTTCGTGCATCAACCGTTGGTGTCCTTTGTGGACGCCATCAAAGTTGCCAATGGTAATGGCGATAGGTTCGTGTGTTGTTATTGTCGTTACAAATTCCATACTTTGCCAAGAGATACCGCTGATAGGTATCCCACCTCTAAATTTCTTTTGCTTATAGTACCACACTCCTTCGTGAGGTGCAATTCTTATTCTTTATAAGGTAGTGCTCTGTTTCACTTCATTTGACTGGCCGCCTTCGGCGGCCAAGAAGAGAGAGAAGACTAGGGCGCAGCCCTAGAACCCAGTCAAGGGGCGCGGCCCCTTGCATCCCTGTTGGTCAAATGAAGATCAACAGAGCAGTAGTGCTCTGTTGATCTTCATTTGACTGGCCGCCTTCGGCGGCAGGAAAGTGAGGGAGAACTAGGGCACAGCCCTAATTACCTGTCCCCCAGACAGGGTGCAGTCAAAGGGCTGCCGCCCCCTGCACTCCCTTTCGTCAACTGAAGTAAAACGGTGTATAAGCTTATGGTGTGGTAAAAACCTTTTTGGGTTGCCACATTGCGGTTTCTGCGTCCCAGTGGGCGATAGCCAGGAAGAGGCCAGTGTGGTCGTAGATACGCGCAAGGCTGGGTGGCGTCGAATCTGCGGGTGTTGCTAGGTCATAGCGGAAGGAGTTGCCGTGTAGTACGCGTTGGGTGGTCGCTTCGTCGAGCAGAAGGGCAGGATAGTGCTGGAGCACGCGATCTGCTGGACAGAGATGCTCTTGCAGGGTATTTGTTGTTCCTGCGGCTGTCAGTGTTTCTAGTGTGATGCTGTCTGCCAGGAGAAATGGGCCGCTTCTGGTGCGGATCAAGGCTCCTAAATAGGCACCACAACCCAATTGCATCCCGAGGTCATAGACCAGTGAACGAATATAGGTGCCTTTGCTGCACTCGATAGCGAGTGTCAGGCGAGGGGATGCCCATGCCATTATGGCGAGATGCGTAATCTCAACTGGGCGTGGTTCCAGGGTGATTTCTTCTCCGGCACGGACACGTTTGTAGGCTGGTTGTCCCTGTATCTTGATGGCGGAGTAGCGCGGTGGTAATTGCATCTGTGGGCCAAGAAAGGAGGCAAGAGCGGCTTCAATACGGGGTAGTGTGAGATCGGCTACGCTGGCGGTTTGTACGATTGTGCCTTCGCGGTCGTAGGTATCGGTGACTACGCCGAAGATAATGTCGGCCTGGTAAGCTTTGCCACTTTCGCTGAGATATTCCGCGACTCTTGTACCTTGTCCAATACAGATTGGTAGAACACCACTGGCCTCGGGATCGAGGGTGCCGGCGTGTCCTACACGCTTCTGTTGCAGGATTTTGCGTATTTTTGCTACGACATCGTGCGAGGTCATGCCAGTAGCTTTGTTGATATTCAGTATGCCGTCCATTGACGCTCCTTGCATATGCTAAGAATAGCATTGGAAAGATTAGGTTGACAGGCCGCCTTCGGCGGCAGGGGAGGGAGAGAGAACTAGGGCACAGCCCTAATTACCTGCCTCCCAGGCAGGGTGCCAGTCAAGGGGCTGTCGCCCCTTGCATCCCCACGGGCAAATGAACTGTGTCGGAGCACTACGGCTTCTCACATGTCATGATGCGTTCCAATTCCGCTATGACGAGGGCGGTGGCGGCTGCGATGGGCATGTAGAGTGTGCCACCAGCGGCACGGGCGTGACCACCGCCATTGGCGATGCGCTGGCAAATTTCGGCGGCGTTGTAGGGGGCGGCACTGCGCATGCTGAGGCGCGTGCGCGTGGGGTCGCCGTAGTCTTTGAAAAAGACGGCTATTTCTACGCCTTCGATATCGCGCAGGAGACCGGATAAATTGTCGTCCATGTCTGGGGTTGCTCCAGCTTCTGCGAGCATGGCATCGGTGGCTTGTGACCAGATGAGACGGCCTTCGCACGACGTTTGGGCTCTGTTGATGACGAGGGCTTGCAAACGCATTTGGGCCAGGGGGTGCGTACGATAGATAGGTTGCACAATGGTTTCGGGAATAACGTCGTAGCGCATGAGGTTGGCGGAAACCTCCATTGTGCGCGGGGTGGTATTGGTAAATTGGAATGAACTGGTATCGGTAATGATTCCGGTAAGCAGGCAGAGAGCCGCGTCCCGATTTATGGGGAGTTCTGTTTGTTGTTGAAAGAGTACCAGCAGTTCGGCGGTTGCTGCTGATACAGGATCGATGATGTTGACCTTTCCACAGCCACCACTACTAATATGGTGGTCAATATTCAGAATGTTGGTGCGCTCAAGATACGCCTGGTGTCGGGTATAAACGGAGCCGAAGCGGCTCAATTCGCCGGCGTCTAGGGCAATGACCAGATCAAAGTTTTCGTCGCTCAGGGTGTGTTGCAACGTATCGATGCCGGGGAGAAACGTTAGCGTAGCGGGTGCAGGGTCAGCACAGACCACCACGCAGGTTTTACCCAAGTGTGCTAAGATATGCGCTAGCCCAAAGGCAGAGCCGAGGCAGTCACCATCGGGGTGCTCATGGGCGATGAGCGCAATACGTTGGGCAGGTTGTATGAGTGCCATTGCCTGCTTGACCAATTCGGGATCAAGTTGCTGGTTGAGTGCAGTTGCACGGTCATTGCTACTAATGATGCCACCTCGGATGATGCCCACAAGGGGCATCACTACATGTTAAAGCAAGTTGAACGGTTATTTCTCGATGGATACCACTTGGGATGATGCCCACAAGGGGCATCACTACATGTTAAAGCAAGTTGAACGGTTATTTCTCGATGGATGGATGCTCTACTGGTACGTGTTCTTCTTGCTCAAACTGTTGAATAAGTTCAAGAACGCGTGCGCCTTCGGCGATGGAGTTATCGAGCTTAAAAGCTAACTCAGGCATGTAGCGCAGGGTAATACGACCGGCGAGTTCGTGGCGCAGAAAACCTGCAGCGTGCTTCAATGTTTGAATGGTTGCTACCTGTTCTTCTGGGCTACCCATGACGCTGACGAAGATTTTGGCGTGGCGCAAGTCGCCACTAACCTCTACATGGGTGATACTGGCGAAACCTACGCGTGGGTCTTTTACACGGGTACGCAGTAGGTCGCTGAGTTCCAAGGCGAATAGTTCGCCCAGTTTTTCCTGTCGATGTGGATTTGCCATTAAAGAAGTACCTCTTGCGGTATAAAGGGATGCGAGAGTACTCAAGGGTACCCCCCCATCCCTTTATATGAACACTATGAGCCGGCTTTGACGCGCTCTTGATAGAAGGCTTCGATGATATCGCCGACTTCAGTTTCATTAAAGTCTTCAAGAACGATACCGCATTCGTAGCCAGTCGCGACTTCACGGACATCGTCTTTGCCACGACGTAGCGAGCCGATTTTACCATCAAAGACCTTCGTGCCTTTACGCAGTATACGTGCCTGTGAAGAGCGCGTAATCTTGCCATCGGTGATACGGCAACCAGCAATAACCAGATTTTTGCCAGCTTTGAAGGTCTGCACTACTTCGGCGTGCCCCTCGACAACCTCGCGGAATGTTGGTTCCAGCATACCGGTGAGGGCAGCCTGGATGTCATCGGTGAGCTTATAAATGACATTGTAGTAGCGAATATCGACGCCTTCTTTTTGGGCCTCCCGTTGGGCGGCTCCATCGGCCTTGACGTTAAAGCCAATGATGATGGCACCGGAAGCTGCCGCCAGGTGGACATCGGTTTCGCTAATATTGCCAATGCCCTCGTGAATGAGGCGCACTTTGATATTCTCTTCGCCCACTTTGGTCAGCGCATTTTTAATGGCTTCCGCCGAACCCTGGACATCGCACTTGAGTACAAGGTCGAGTTCTTTGACCGTGCCAGCTTGCATCTGCATGTAAAGCGTGTCGAGGCTGACCTGACCGAGTGGCATACTTTCGTTGCGGCGTTGTTCCGCCACTTTGGTTGCCATTTGCTTGGCTGCCCGTTCGTCATTAACGACCTCAAGACGGTCGCCAGCGTTGGGTACCTCGGGCAAGCCGAGAATGCTGACTGGTGTGCTGGGTGGTGCTTTCTGGATACGTTTGCCACGGTCGTTAAACATAGCGCGTATCTTCCCAGAGAGATGACCAACGACGATGTTGTCGCCCATTTTGAGGGTGCCTTGTTGAATGAGCACAGTGGCAATGGCGCCAGTGTTCTTCTCTAGCTTGGCTTCGATGATGACGCCAGTGGCAGCTCGATTAGGATTAGCTTTGATATCCTGTACTTCGGCGACCAGCAAGATCATTTCCAGCAGGTCGTCTATGCCTGTACCCTTGCGGGCTGAGACGGGGACACAGACGATATCGCCGCCGTATTCCTCGACTACCAGGCCAATCTCCGCTAATTGCTGTTTGACATGATCAGGATTAGCTCCCGCTTTGTCAATTTTGTTGAGCGCGATGATGATCGGCACTTTGGCGGCCTGGGCATGAGAGATGGCTTCACGGGTTTGAGGCATCACACCGTCGTCTGCTGCTACCACAATAATAGCGATATGCGTTACTTGAGCACCGCGAGCACGCATGGCGGTAAAGGCTTCGTGACCGGGCGTATCAAGGAAGGTGATTTTCTTCCCATTAACTTCGATCTGATAGGCACCGATATGTTGAGTGATACCACCAGCCTCGCCAGCCGCGACCTTGGTTTTCCGGATAGTATCGAGCAGTGAGGTTTTACCATGGTCAACATGGCCCATGATCGTCACAACCGGTGGAATGACCACCATGTTGTCTTCGTGGCGGGAAGCCATCATGGCTTCATTCGCCGAGAGACCGCCATCGCTTTGTACGGCGGGCGTGACCGACAATGTGCTCAGGCTTGGTTCGAAACCGAGTTCCTCTGCTACCAGTGCCGCTTTTTCATACTCGACCACCTGATTGATGCTGGCGAAAATGCTATGTTTGATAAGCCCACGAATAATTTCATTCGGGGTGGCATGCAACAATTCGGCCAGGTCTTTTACCACAATCTGCGGTGGTATCGATATTGGACCAGTGGGCTTCTCTTTCACGGCAGCAGCGCGTCGCTCTTGTGTGCGTTGCGCTGCTGTGGTTGAACGATTGCCGGGACGTCCAGTACCATGTCCCTGGTTGCTGCCGGGGCGGCCAGTGGATGGACGTGGTGTGTTGTTCGTGCGTGCGGTTCCATTTTGTGCGTTGGTGCCACCGCCATAACTTGTCCTGCCAGCGGGACGCGGTTGTCCTGCGGGGCTGGACGGATACTGCGTTGGCGCGTTGTTGCTGTTATTGGTATAGCCGCCTGGTCGGTACTGTGACTGAGTGCCCCCTTGTGCATTCTGGGGTCTGTACCCTGGATTTGCTGGTCCGTAGTTGCGCTGGTTGGGCGCACCAGGACCACCGGTGCCAGCAGGACGCGGCCCTTGTTGGGTGTTTGGTCCATTAAAGCGTTGCGTGGGTGCTGGTACGCCAACGGGACGTGGGGAGGGTCCATTTGTTGAGCCAGAGGGACGTTGCGTTTGTGTGTTCGTCGTGCCGCCTGGGCGTTGGATCGGTCCATTTGTTGAGCCAGCGGGGCGTTGCGCCGGTGTTGGTCGTGTCGGTATATCAGACGGTGTAGTGGTTGCGCTAGTAGGGCGTTGCGCCGGTGTTGGTCGTGTCGGTATATCAGCCGGTGTAGTGGTTGCACTCGTAGGGCGTTGCGCCGGTGTTGGTTTTGTTGGTGTTTCAGCCGGTGTAGTGGTTGCGCTACTAGAACGTTGGGTCGGTGTTGGCTTTGTTGGTGTGTCAGATGGCGTGACGATGTGCTCCTTCTCTCCTTGAGGAGGCGTGGGTAGAGTAGTGCCATAGGTAGAAGCACTGCTTGTAGCAGACGCTGGTGTTGCACGTCGTCGCGTGACAGGCTTTTTTTCTTGTTCCTCACTACCTGTTGAGGTATTTTCTGTAGTGCTTGTTGAGGCACTTATTGGTTTAGAGCGGGCCGTGGTTCTGGTTTTAGGTGTCGTGGTTTTTGCCTGCTCGTTTGCATCTGGAGACTCAGATGTGTTTCTCATGAAGAAGACTCCCTTCTATCGAATGATGCGCCACAAGTGGCGTCGGAAATCTCTCTTCACAGCGACAAAAAAGTACTGTCGCCCCCTCCAAGGTATTGGAGAAGGAGACAGTCCCTCGTTATTGTGGTGCCAGGCAAGTTTTCAGTCTACGCATAAGGGCGTAGATGCTATGGTTAATTGAGCATAGCTATTACTCCGCAAACATTGGCTTGGCACAACTGCCCTGTTGACGAGGGGCTGTGTCTCTATCAAGAGTCGAGATAAAATGACGCATCGCAGTTAATTTCAATCCTCATCCAATCTTGAGATTGGACAGCATTATTGAATATTTTTTCCCCTCCGATGGGGAAAAGGACAATAAATCAATGATACCTTAGTATAGCTTACTACGTTCATTCTTGCAATATAGTTTTGCTTTTGGTTTCAGGGTTTCTCAAAAGTTTTTTTTGCCGCCTCCGGCGGCAGTGAAGGGGGAACTAGGGCGCAGCCCTAGAACCCAGTCAAGGAGCGGCGGCCCCTTGCAACCGTGCTTGTCACCCTACGGCGCCCTCTGATACCTGTCCCTCGGACAGGGTTCTCCTGCTTTTGACCTGAGCTTATTAGGTGGGCGGGGTTTTGGCTGGTTGCCTTTTCGCGGGTGCTACGGGTGCTGCGGGTGCATCCTTGGGTAGTGTCGCGATAAAGGCGTTCAGTTGGACCTGGTCCTCTTCTGGTATAGGCAGCTCAAATTCTTGTTCGAGCCTTTTTTTCTTGATAGCGGTTTCCCAGCACGAGAGTCGTGCGCAGAGGTACGCACCGCGACCGGACTTCTTGCCGGTGGCGTCGATGACGACGTGTCCATCGGGTGTACGTACTACACGCAACAGCTCGCGCTTCGGTTTAGTCTCGCGACAGGAAACGCAGGAGCGTAATGGGATATGCTTCGGTTTCTTAGTCTGTTTTGACTGCTTATTTCCTGCATTTGCCATGTATCTAGTCCCTATCTCCACCGTTGCCGTAGGATGAATTGTTTCTGCCTCCGCGCTGATGGTTTGAACGCCTGTTTCCGCTATCTCCGCGATCGTTGCGACGACCGGCCTGGGTTCGATCACCTCGTTCGCGACGTCCGGGATTGGGCATAACTGGTTCCTGCCCGCTATCGGGATGCTCCTCGAATACTTCGCCTTCAGCAGGCTTGGTGACATCAACGCGCCAGCCAGATAGCTTGGCGGCAAGTCGTGCGTTTTGCCCATCTTTGCCGATTGCCAGGGAAAGTTGTCGCTCTTGCACCGTTACGATAGCGGTATGATCCATTTCACGTAGCTCCACTTTGAGCGGTTTGACCGGACTGAGTGCATTGGAGACAAAGGTAGCCTGGTCTGGACTCCACTGGATAATATCTATTTTCTCATCGTTGAGTTCATGGACGATGTTGTTGATACGAGAACCACGAACGCCAACGCACGAGCCAATGGGGTCTAATCCTTCTTGACGGGCCACGACAGCGACTTTGGAACGGCTTCCTGGCTCACGAGCGATGCCTTTGATCTCAACGGTTCCTTCAAAGATTTCGGGGACCTCGGCTTCAAACAGGCGGCGTACCAGGTCACGATGGGTACGTGAGACCATGATTTGTAACATGCGACCTTGAATGCGGCGCACATCGTAGACATAGACACGGAGACGCTGCCCAACGCGGTAGCGTTCGGTGGGAACCTCTTCGCTGGCGGGCATTACGCCCTCCACTTTGTCAGCTTTGTCTAGATCAAAATCAATCAACCAGCCGCGTACAGGGTCTTTGTACGTGAGTGTGCCGAGACGAATCTCGCCCATCCAATTTTTGATTTGGTCGTAGAGGTGTTCATGTTCCGCTTCTCGAATACGCTGTAAGATGACCTGTTTCGCGGTTTGGGTGGGAATACGGTTAAAAATGAATGACGAATCAACGTCGATCGATTGTCCAAGTGCTGCTCTGGGGACGAGACGTTGGGCCTCTGCCAATGAAATTTCTTCATTCGTATCGTTGACCTGGGCTACCACTCGTTTCGCGGCCCAAACGCGCACTTCACCATTTTTATCGACCTCAATGCGAACATTCTCTCCGCCACCAAAGCTTTTCCGGTAAGCCGCGAGCAGGGCTGTAGCAACGGTTTCCATTACTACTTCGCGGGGTAGTCCCTTTTCGGCAATTAACTGTGCGATAGCCGCCTGAAATTCGCTTCTCATATGCCATTATCCTCCCGCTGGCGCCCGGTAGACACTTACTTCATTTTTTCGAGTGCAAAGAAAAAAGTCCCTGGCAAGCAGAAAAGTGGACAGGATGCCCACTTTTCTCAAAAAGTTTCCTTAATTCTGTGCTTATTATATCACATAGTGGATAGTTTGACTAGCGAAAAAGCTGTTTGTGATATACTCCTAATAGGGATATACAGAAATATTTCTCGTAGACGAGCAAAACATACACAAAGGAGTTTTCCCATGGCAGTAGCCCATGTAACAGAAGATGAACAGTCACTGATAGCATTAATTCGCGAGATCGGCCTAGAGCGTATCGCACCACGAGCAGCGGATATCGACCACAGTGGTCAATTTCCTTGGGATATGAAAGAATTATTAGCACAACAAGATATTCTTGCTATGCCGTTTCCCGCCGAATATGGCGGTCTCGATTCCAGCGAACTACTGATTGTGATGGCTATCGAAGAGCTAGCCCGTCATTGTGCTACGACGAGCTTGATACTGGCTGTGCAGCAGTTGGGTTCGATGCCTATTTTGTTGGGGGGGAATGAGGAGCAGAAGCGCAAATATTTCCCGCGCCTGGCGAGTGGGGAGTGGACGGCTGCTTTTGGGTTAACCGAGGCCGGTTCTGGCTCTGATTCGGCTGCTATGCAGACGAAAGCTGTACGCAAAGGCGATACGTATATCCTCAATGGTTCCAAGCGTTTCATTACGAATGGCGGACTGGCTCAGGTAAACACAGTCTTTGCTCTGACCGAGTCAGGTATAGGAACACGCGGCATCAGTGCTTTTATTGTAGAGAAGGATTATCCAGGTTTCGCGGTGGGGCGTATCGAAGAGAAGATGGGTATCAAAGGTTCACAGACGGCAGAATTGATTTTCACCGATTGTGAAGTGCCAGCCGAGAACCTGATTGGACGTGAGGGAGAAGGTTTCAAGATTGCCATGATGACGCTGGATCGTACTCGTATTGGTATTGGCGCACAGGCATTAGGTATTGCCCAGTCCGCACTTGACCTGGCAGTTTCTTATGCGAAACAACGCATCCAGTTCGGGAAGCCCATCGCTGATAACCAGGGTATCCAATTCATGTTAGCGGACATGGCCACAAAAGTGGAAGCCTCGCGCTTACTGGTCTACAATGCAGCCGAGATGGTGGATCGCGGTGATAAGAACTTCAGCAAATATTCGGCGATGGCAAAGATGTATGCCTCGGATAAGGCAATGGAAGTAACGAACGATGCAATCCAGGTGCTGGGTGGCTATGGGTACATGAAAGAATATCCCGCTGAGCGCATGATGCGTGATGCCAAGATCACGCAAATCTATGAGGGTACGAACCAGATTCAGCGCATGGTTATCGCACGCGATTTATTGAAATAAAGAATAGGTTGAAATGTAAATCAACAGACGAAGAGGGTTTACAGGATGCCATCCTGTAAACCCTCTTCGTCTGTTGATTTATGCTTCTATCGCGTGTGCGACGATTTCGGCGATATCTTCGATCTGCATTTTCTCTTCGGCCTCGACACCTTTGATGCCGTCGTCGAACATGGTGATACAGAATGGACAGGCGGCGGCAAGAACTTCAGCACCTGTTTCCAATGCCTCGTTGACACGCGTTTGATTGATGCGCTTGCCGATTTTCTCTTCCATCCAGGCGCGTCCACCACCGCCACCGCAGCAGAAGCTTTTATTCTTGTTGCGGCGCATTTCCGTGACACCATTGCTATTGAGGACAGTGAGCACACGACGCGGCTCGTCGTAGACGTCGTTGTAGCGACCAATATAGCACGGGTCGTGATAGGTGAGTTTGCGCTGGTCAAAGCCTTCGGGCAACGTGATCTTCTCATCGGACAGCAATGTATCGATGAAGACAGTGTGATGGATGACCTCGTAATGACCACCAAGTTGGGTATACTCGTTCTTCATCGTATTGAAGCAGTGCGGGCAGGCTGTAATAATAGTGCGCTGTTTCGTGGCTACAGTGGTGGCCCCATGACCGTTATGACCATTGCTATGGTCGTTGGTAGTGGTATTGAAGCCGTAACCATTGAGCACCTCGATATTCTGCTGCGCCATCATCTGCCACAGGTATTCATTGCCGATCCGACGGGCGGGGTCGCCAGTGCAGGACTCTTCAGGGCCAAGGATAGCGAAGTTGACTTTGGCTGCGAGGAGAATTTTGGCCACGGCGGTCGCCACCTTTTGATTGCGTTTATCGAAGGAACCCATACAACCAACCCAGTAGAGGACATCGGCGTCGGGATTCTCTGCCATGAGCGGCACACCCAGGCCAGCCGCCCATTCAGCCCGTTTATCGTTGCTGATCTCCCAAGGATTAGCGTTGCGCTCAATGTTGTTAAAGAGCGAGGTGACCTCTGTGGGAAATTCGCTTTCTTCCATCACCAGGTAACGGCGCATATCGACGATTTTTGGTACATGCTCAATGGCAACCGGGCAGATTTCCATACAAGCACTGCAGGTCGTGCAGGCCCACAGGGCGTCGTGGGAAATGATGCCGCCGACCATTGATTCGTGGTGGGCCTCTTTCTCATCTTGCGTTTTGTCAGCACGGACTCCAGCAATACCCAGGTGGTTGTAGAGCGAATCCGCGCCCAGGATTTCACCACTGCGCACAAAGAGAGCTTCTTTGACGCCCAGGATAATCTCTTTGGGGAAGAGCGGTTTACCTGTATCGGTGGCTGGACAGACGGTATTGCAGCGTCCACATTCGGTGCAGGCATAACCGTCCAGCAACTGTTTCCAGGTGAATTGTTCGGCTTTCGAGACACCGTAATCTTCGCGCTCCTCAATATTTTCCAGCAATGGCAAGGCCCCTTTGGGGGCGTAGTTGCGGAAGAAGACATTGAAGGGGGTTGCCATCAGGTGCAGGTGTTTGGAACGGGGCAGGTAGATAAGGAAACCTAGCACGGTGGAGATGTGCAACCACCAGAAGATACGGTAAAGAATGATGTTGTCATTGGTACTGATACCGCTAAAGAGCGGATAGAGCCATGCTCCAAAGGGTGTCCATGCTCCGCTGCTGTTCGCGGCTGCTACGCCGTTAGCTGTAGCATAGGCGGCGAACTCAAAGCCTTCAACCAGAGCCAGGGAGACAATCACGGCCAGGATGAGGCCCAGGATGATATACCCATCCCATGGCCCATGCATGGAACTGGATAATTGCTTGGGGCGCAAGACGGAACGACGAAAGGCGAAGAGGAGCAGGGCGATCATCACAAAGATGACTGAGACATCGAGGATGGTAGCGAAGATGTGGTTGTCGCCCAGCAGAGGTACTGACCCGTTAAAAGCTCCTAGGATCAAGTTGAGGAGACCGAACTGGATGAGAATGAAACCCCAGAAGGTAAAGAAATGGGCAATACCAGGAATGGGGTCGCGAAGCACGCCACTCTGTCCGAGGACGACGAGGAAGAATTCGCCGAAACGGTCATCTATATGGTCTGTCCGATCCTCGCGACGACCTTTCGCCAGCAAGGTAATTAATCTGCCCACGCGGACACCGAAGAGGGCGAAAGCTGCCAGTAAGAGAATGACAAAAAGTGTTGTGCCGATCCAACCCCCAGTTGGAGAAATCACAGGGGGTGTCATAGGTACCTCCTTGACTATACACAGAGTTATCAGGAGCTATAGCTCCTGATAATGGATTTAATAGTCTTGTACGTGTTGCCACAGGCAACACGTACAAGACTATTAAATCCATTATTGGGCTTTACGTCGTTTCACTTCTTGTGTGAGTTGTGGCAGGATGGTGATGGCGTCACCAATTATACCGAGGTCAGCAACAGAGAAAATGGGCGCGTGCTCATCTTTGTTGATGACGACGATGTATTTAGAGCCTTTCATACCGGAGAGGTGCTGAATGGCACCGCTGATACCACAGCCAATGTAGAGTGTGGGCTTTACCGTCTTGCCGGTCTGTCCGATCTGGTAGCTGTAGGGTAGCCAGCCAGCATCGACGATGGCCCGTGTTGCCCCTGGCGCACCACCGAGAACTGTAGCAAGCTCTTCCACTAGATGAAAATTGTCAGCTTTGCCCAGACCACGTCCACCACAGACGATGACGCTCGCGTCTTCCAGGGCAGGTCCCTCGGTCGGGAGATCGATGCGTTCAAGTATCTTAATCGATTGGGATGCCGCGTTGAAGGAAACGTTCAGCGTCTCAATTTCAGCAGTTTTCCCCTCATGGTATTCCAACGCAAAGGATTTGGGGCGAGTGAGGACAATACCGGTACCTTGCTGCGGGAAAGTCGCGGTAACGACATTTTCACCGCCCCAGGGTACGATGACGTTGAGTGTGTCACCCTCAAAGCTCAAGTCGGAGGCATCAGTGATCAGACCCACATTGTTGCGCACATTGAGGCGGGCGGCGATATCGCGCAGGTTATAGGTCGTGGCAAGCAGCAACAGGGTGGGTGAATGTTGTTTGATCAGGTCGCTGATAGTGTCTACGGCGGGAAGGGTCAGGTAGGTATCGTAGACGGCGTCGGCGTGGACATAGACCTTTTCTGCGCCATATTCACCAAGTGTGGTAGCAACGTCGGCGGCGGCTGAACCAAGGACAATGGCCTCGGCACGGCCCAGTTGTGCTGCTTTACCCAGCACCTCTAACGAAGAACGGGCAGCTTTGCCCTCTTCTATTTCTATGACGACCCAAATAGTATTTGGCATGCTCAATCCTCCTAAAGCAATTGATATCGCTGCAAGAAGTCAGCGATAGTCTGCGCGGAGTTGCCATCATCTTTCAACACTTGGCCTGCCGCACGCGCTTCCACTTTTCCGATAGACAATACACGTTCTCTCGCCCCCGCCTCGCCAACCTGGGCAGCATCGAGGCCGAGGTCGGCCAGGGTCAATTGATTGAAAGGTTTTTTCTTTGCGCCCATGATGCCTTTCATGGTCGGGTAAATAGCCTCGAAGGCACCACTGGCAACGGTGACGACGGCTGGCAGAGGAGCTTCAACGGTCTGATAACCAGTCTGGGTGACACGCTTGATGACAGCTTTGGAGCCTTCGACATTGATTTCACGGGCAAAGGTCAATTGGGGGAGACCCAGAAATTCCGCGATGCCGCCGGGCACCATACCGGTATAGCCATCGGTGCTTTCGGTAGAGCAAAAGATCAGATCGGGCGCTTCTTTTTTCAGGATTGCGGCCAGCACGCGAGCCGTGCCGAGGGCGTCTGAACCGGCCAGGGCGGGATCAGTGACCAGGATGGCGCGATCAACGCCCATGGCTAAGGCGCGGCGCATGGCCTCCTGCGCGCTGGTGGGGCCCATACTGACGGCGATAACCTCACTATTGCCGAGGGTATCGCGTAATTTGATAGCGGCAGAAATAGTGCTTTCATCACCGGGGTCAAGGACAAGCGAGACACCACTACGCACGAGTCGTTTTGTGTTCGGGTCGAGCTTGCTAACCACGGTGTTAGGGTCTGGAATCTGTTTAACACAGACATAAATCTTCATTGTACTTGCCTCGTCTTTTTATGTAGAAACGTAGGAGGAAAAATAGCCAAGAGCCTACGCGGTTTTCCATGCTATCCTATTGTACCTGTCTGGAAAAGAGCATGTCAACTTAACCAGCTAACGAAGCGCGTTTAGCAGAGGTTTACTTGCGCTGTCTTCTCAGGAGTGTTGCGGTTATCACTGCGGCGATGCCAGCTCCAAAGAGAGGTAGTCCTACCTGGATGTTTTGGGTCGCGACCCAGAGGGCGAAGCCGAGGATTTCGAGGACAAGGCCACCACCAAAAAGCAGTATAATGGCCAGTGGAGAATTTTCAAAGGTTGTGCGAATATCATGGCGACCATAGACGGTAGTTGGCGGTGGTATTGTAGCAGGGTCAGCACTGGCTGAGGCATCTTCAAATGTTGCTTGTGCAGCAGTGACGTACTCTTCGTTGGCTTCGCGTAACGCGCTATACAAGGCTTCGATATGGCGGCGAGGAGCGCGAATATAGACTTTGCGTTTGCCTACACTTACCTGGAGTTCACGGAAGAGCGGTTCGTAGGTTTTATGGCGCAATGAGACCGCGGTAATCTCTGCCAGTGGCAACTCTTCCAGGAAGAGGCGTGGGCGCGGAAGGACTACAGAGAAGTAGCCCAGCAGACGCTGGTTGGTGACAACGATATCACAGGGTGTGCTGCGCTGCTGTTTGCCACTGTCCCAGATACCGGGGATGGCGAGCACTGGCTCTTCTCCTGGCTGCATCTGCTCACGCAGCCGCTTGACTTGGCGAAATATTTTTTCAATCGAACGTGTCTTATCGTGGGTAGCTGGCATCAATACAAAGCCTTTCTGTCTATCTGGGGAGATTATAGCATATACAACGTGGAGTAATTGAGGCTGAAGGCACAAAGGAAAAACTTGTGGATGTACTTAGTGTTGTGTATACTGTTAAAAGACCCATGTGTATGGAAATTGCAATGTTTGGTAGTAAAGGCGATCAAGGACGAAATGGCTCAAAAAGAAGAGATAAGCAGTGATAGTGTAACCCATGTCAATACACCTGCCCACGTTGTACACAACTTTCGTGCTCAGCCGACTAAAAAAGTGACCGATCATCTGGCTAATGAACGGACATTCTTGGCCTGGATACGTACAGGTCTTTCCATTATCGCCTTTGGCTTTGTAGTAGAACGCTTCGGGCTGCTCTTACGTGAATTGGGTTTGAAAACCACCGAGCGACCAATTATTACCGGGCATTATTCGACGATTATAGGAATTACGCTCACGCTGCTTGGTAGTGTGGTGATGGTGGTGGCACTCATTAGCTTCTTACGCAACCGCCATGTAATTGATCAAGAAGATTTTCGTCCTCACGCGGGTTTTGCCATTCTATTAACGGTCATAACGTGCTTCATAGGTATTGTCTTGGCGGTGTACCTGTACTTGACGGCTTAAGTTAGGCCGAAACCAAGAACATGAGATGTAGTGTTGACTGCTCGCTGCTACTCAGTTCGCATGTGTCATGAGATGGTAGGGAGCCTACCATCTCATGACACATAAAAAGCGGGTCGTCGCAGCGACGATGAGTTCTGAAGAGTTGCTATTGTTGATAATGCTCAACGATTTCGGAGGGGCGCACCTGGGCCTCTTCTGGGTTGAGGTGGAATTCGCGGCGGGCGCGACGTTGGCGCAACAAATCCCAGCATTGATCCAATCTAACCTCAAGATCGTGCATACGAGCCTTCTTAATTTCTTCCATGTCTCCTTCGGTTGACTGTTGCATGAGTGCGTGTTCTTCGTTTACCAATTGTTCAATGGTATGAAGAAGTTGGCTATCGTCCATTGGTTTCTCCTTGTCTGTGTTGTATTTACGGTAGTGCTTTGTTTCACTTCCTTTGACTTGCCGCCTCCGGCGGCAGGGGAGAGAGGGAGACTAGGGCGCAGCCCTAATTACCTGTCCCCCGGACAGGGTGCAGTCAAGGGGCGCGGCCCCTTGCATCCCATAGGCGTCAAGTTAAGGAAAGCGGTACTGGCACCGAAGCGGCATTGGGAGCAGGTTTATCCCTAAGAGTGGGGAAACACTGCCACATTACCTGTCCCCCAGACAGGGTGCCACCCACGGGCGACCACAAGGGTCCTCACCTCTCATCAACCCCACTCCCGCCCCTACGAGAGACGAGAGGCCGCATCTTCCCACTTTAACTTGACGCTTATGGGGCGCGGCCCTTTTCATCCTCGCTTATCTAATTAATTGCAAGTGCGCTGGGTATACTTGTTACAGTATATCACTGCGTGGACTCGGTCATCGTCTCGGAGTTTTTGAAATCTGCTGGTTGATCGGGATAGCGGGTCAGGCCTGTTACGGGTCCTAGTTCGCCAGTTGGCGTGGAGAAGCGGGTGGCCTTCTGTTCCAGGGCAAGTTTAATCAAAGCGATGGCACTGTCAAGCGAGAGAATGCCGGTATTGAGCACGAGGTCGTACAGGTGTGGGTCTTCTGGACTCAAATGATGCTGCGCTTGCAGGTAGCGAATACGGTCACGATCTTTACTCTGAATACGATTACGTGCCGTTGCTTGGTCTAGTCCTTCACGTTGCATGACATAGGTGATGCGTGCATCAAGTGGGGCTACAATACGTACATGTAACACATCACGCCGATTAGCCAGGAGGGCTTGCGCTCCACGACCGACGATGACGACATGCCCCGTTTTAACGGCTGCTTCGATGACGCGCCGCCGGGCCTCATTGTACTCGTGGGCCTCCATGGTCAGAGGCATCGGTGGTGTGGCAACCAGGATGGATGGCTGAATCATTTGCAAACTTGTTAAAAAGCGCGAGAGAAGACCTTCATCACGTTCGTCGTATGCTTCTGCCTCGGCCTCGCTGATCCCTAATTCTTGCGCGACGCGTACAACGACTTCATGGTCAATCAATAGCCAATTCAGACGTTTGACCAGGCGGGCGGCGATCTCGCCACCGCCGCTACCATATTCGCGTGAGATGGTAATAGCACGCATCAAATCAATAGTATCGCGATTCTCTGCCATGGCGTACCTCCAACTCTTTTTGTTGTTCAAGAGATGATCACGAACCTACATATGTGTCTTAATCATACAACTTTTAGAAGGGAATATGAAATAGAGCAAAGGCACGTCGGCGAGACACGACTATTTTAGGCTTTTGGCTACTTGATCGAGGATAACAATGACATCTTGGCCGTAGCGCAAAACATCGTTGGCAGAAAAAGTTTGGTAATGGCCAGTGACACGCTCACCCAGGTTGCCTGAAAGCTCAAAGCCGACTACGCGCAACGCGTTGGGAGGAACGGTGTTAATGAGCACATTGCCCACTGACCCAACGACTGTACCGTTTTCACTCATGACTTTATAAGAAAGCAGCGTACTGCCCAGGGGCATTGTCTTTAAACGGCTATCGCGGCTTTCATCGATGACCATCTCAGCGTGCTGGGTGATAACGGCATCGCGCCCAACCGAGCTAATGGTACTGGTGGGCACCGCTTTCACGTTAAATAGCCCTGCTTTCACGCGAAAACCGCGCACAGAATTTGTTTCCGATTCAAAGTAGAAATCCTCGACGGTACCCATTTTTTCCCCGGTGTCGAGGGTGACGACCGCGAGGCCACGGAGTTCGTTCCATTTGCGGACGTTTGGCTCATTTACCATAGCATGTGCTCCTGAATACTGTATAACGGAAGAAAGGCCCGTTTATCTTTATAACGTTTAAAAGAGATAAACGGGCCGCCAATTTAGAAGAGAACTAGAATTTGGAAGGGCGCAGGACTTTGTGGAACAATCCGAAGAGCAGGAAGGTCGGTGGCCACTGGCCTACAAAGTTGCTCCAATCGCGCTTGCCTAGCAGAAACAGGCTTGCTGAAACGATAATGGAGCCGAGTGCGGCCCAGTACCATACTTCTTCCGGCACCTGGTCGGTGACGCGGAAATACTGTTGCTGAGCATCTTGTGCTGTATCTTTTGCGGCATTTGCTGTTGCCATAGTGTGTTGGTGTTCCTTTCGGTGTATCTAATATACTGTACATTCAAATGTGAGGTGTTCAACCCTCGCACACAGACTACACGTCTTACCTCCTATATTAGTGACAATGCTTAACCATTTTGACGTTTTGCCCGTTGAAGTTATACTATTGGGGTAGTAAAAGGAATGTTATGGCCAACGCTTTGGCAAAAAGAGATGTAGCAATGAATAATATACATACACATACGAACACTACAATGCCGCCTGTGGCATGGAAGGTATGGCTGAAAACTAGCCGACCATTTTCCTTGACGGCAGCAGTAAGCCCGGTCTTGGTGGGTACGGCGGTGGCGATTTACGCGGGTACCTTTCATCTCGCGGCTTTTCTGGTGACGTTGTTTTCATCTTTGTTCCTGCAAATAGGAGCAAATTTTTTCAATGAATACTTTGATTATCGCTATGGCCTTGATAGCGTAGAGTCCCTGGGAGCGAGTACGGTGATTTTTCGCCAGGAGATGACGGCCAAGCAGGTGTTAGGCGGCGGCATTGCCAGTTTCGCCCTTGCCGCGTTGCTGGGCCTGATTTTGGTCTATCTTGTTGGTCCGGTGATACTTCTGTTTGGGATAGCAGGCATGGCTATTGCCTACTTCTATAGCGCGTGGCCATTCAAGTTTGCCAGTCGTGGGCTGGGCGATATCCTGGTCTATCTGGCGATGGGCTTTTTGATGACGTGGGGTGCGTATTACGTGCAAATTCCGCATTGGTCGTGGCAAGCCTTTGCCGCCAGTGTGCCGGTGGGTTTTCTGGTGACGGCCATTCTGAATATGAACAATGTGCGTGATTACCAGGAAGATATAGCGGTGGCAAAACGAACGTTGCCGGTGCGTTTCGGGCAGATGTTTGGGCAACGTTTTCACGCGGTTCTGCTGATGGGAAGTTATGTCGCGGTAAGTCTCTTCGCGTTGTTTGGCTTCTTGCCACTGCTCAGCCTGGTGGTCTGGGTGACTTTCCCTTTGGCGTTGAGCAATGTACGCTCTGTGCTAGCGGCTCAAGAGCGCAGGGTGTTTATGATCGGAATCAAGCGCACGGCCATGTTGCACTTACAGTTTGGGGCAGCATTGGCGGTAGGGATTGTGTTGGCGGCGTTTTTGCACTGGTAAGTCAGGAATTAGCCGCTTGTAACATTTCGATGTAATCGCGGATGCCGACGGCAAGCGGATAGCGTGGTTCGTAGTGCAGTTGCTGGCGAGCGGCGGTGAGATCGAGTATGCCTCGCGCTTGCATGTCACTCTGTTCCAGTGTGCTTAAAGCGGCTCCGATCTCGATATCGGCTTCAGGTAGAATGGTGCGTATCACGTCGGCTACCTGGGAGGCCGTATGCATCTCGCCGGAGCCAATGTTGAAGATGCGCTGTTTCAGTTGGATGGCGGGAATATATAATGCCTTGATGACGGCTTGTGCGACATCTTTGACATGGGTATAATCGCGGCGCATTTCGCCACCGCTTTCAAAGCGCGTGGGACGGCCCAGAACGCTGTTTTCGACCATTGGTTTGATGTACATGGGATAGCGCATGCCATAGCCATAGATGGCGGAGTTGCGCAAGGCGATAAAATCGACGCCATTGGCACTGTAGTAGGAGAGGCCAACGATCTCTGCCGCAGCTTTGGAGGCTCCATATGCGCCAAGAGGATTGCCCGCTGAAGGGATGAGAATGGGGTGTCGTTCATCAATAGGTTCATATTGGCGCGGCGCGTAGACGGCGATGCTACTGCTCTGCACAACACGTTGTACGCCGAGGAAGCGCGCTGCCTCCAGCACATTGATCGTGCCATTGACGTTGACCTGGAAGGTGATGGCCGGGTCTTCTAACGAATAGGGTGGGTCGTAGAGCGCGGCGGCATGAAAGATGCGCGTCACCTTGTGCAGTTGTACGGCACGTAAGATGCTGCTGAGGTCAAGGATTTGTCCCCGCACATAGACAATTTTCTCCCCAAAAGGAGCCGTCAGCGCGGCAAGTTGAGGTATAGGTGGCACGGCATCAAAGCTGACAACATGTTCTCCACGTTCCGCCAGCATACGTGCAACATACGTTCCCAGGAAGCCTGAGCCGCCAGTAATCAAAACAGTTGGCATAAGATTTCTCCTTGACAATAATCTTTGTCTCACTCATCTATCCCTAACAAGCTTGCCGCCGCCAGGGCCATCACCTTGATGGAGGTGAGCAAATCAGCGATTGACAGTGACTCATCAATCACATGAGTTTGGGTAATTTCGCCGGGGCCATAGACAATACATTGCTCGATGCCCGCGTTTTGTACAACGAAGCGTTGGTCGTCGGTGCCAGGACTACAAACATAGGCGGGCGTATGACCAACAACGATGTGAATGGCGGTAGTAAAAGCCTGAACTAAAGGCGTATCGGCACGAACCCAGGTGGGGTTAGCGGCGTAGCGTTCCACATATTCATAGCGGAAGTCTGGTTGGACGTCAGAGCGTTGTTCCAGCAGGTCGAGTATTTCGCGGCGTGCCTCTGCGATCTGCTCGCCCATGACCAGGCGACGGTCAAAAGAGACGGTGCAGAGGTCGGGCACACTGTTGATGTTGGTGCCACCCCGAATGGTATTAAAGGCCAGGCTGGCTGCGCTGGCGCTAGGAGGCACGACTGGTTCGCTGTTTACGCGTTGTCGTAAGGAGGGAAGCAATGTGTGGGTTGCCTCGGCGATAAAATCCGCCATGTGTTCGATAGCGTTGACGCCGCGTTCAGGGGTGCTACCGTGCGATTGGCGACCAAAGGTGGAGATTTCGCCCCAGAGCGCGCCACGGTGTCCAAGGCAAATGTTGTCTGCGTTAAGTGGTTCGGTAATCACTACGTAGTTAGTCTTGTCGGGGTGGATATAACCGCGCTCGACTAGGAAGCCCATACCAGCGTTGCGATTACCCGTACTCTCTTCATCAACGACGCCGCTCTGCTCCACGGTACCGAGCAAACGGAAGCCCGCCCGTCGAATGGCTTCAATGGCATAGATCTGGGCGGCAAGTCCACCTTTCATATCGGAGGTTCCACGTCCAAAGATACGACCGTTGTGTACTTCACCGCCAAAGGGGTGGGTAGACCAACCCGGGCTAACTGGTACGACATCCATATGCCCGTTAAAGTGCAGCACTGGCGACCCTTGCGCTGCTGGCAAGTGACCAATGACATTTGTACGAGGTAAGCCTGCACCATAAGGGGCAAGCTCGGCAACTTCCCTGGACGTTAGAGGAAGATATTCGACTATGTAGCCCATGTTTTGTAGCTGTGTGCCGATATACTGCGCGCAGGCAGGATAGGCGTCTCCCGGCGGATTAACCGTTGGAATGCGAATCATGCCCTGCAAGAAGGCGATAGCTTCGTCCAGGACTGCTTCGGCGGCTTCTTGAATGGCGGTGATTTGTTCAGGTTGTAATGGTTTTTGCATGGTGCGTAACCTTTGCCGTGGCGCAAGTTATTATTAACGATACATTTTCCAGGGCGACCGCAAGCCTTAAAGTATAAGACACACTCAATTGAGCATCCATGTTAAAATCGTGCAACTATATTTACTATTACGGTGATGACGCAGAAGAGAATGGTAGCTACTAGGATGGCGATATCGGAATGTTGCATGTGCATGGCGCGTCGCTTGCTGCGCCGCCAGTGACGGTTGGCTCCTCCATAGCAGCGCGCCTCCATGGCGGTCGAGAGGATCTCGGCACGGCGAAAGCCACTGATAAAGAGGGGAATGAGCAAAGGGCCCATCTTGAAGGCACGTTGCACGAAATTGCCCTGATCGAAACGCACGCCGCGCGCTGATTGGGCCTTAATCAGGCGTTCAATCTCTGCTACGAAGATAGGCACAAATTTGAAGGCAATGAGCAAGACCATGACAAAGACATTGACGGGTATCCCTATCTTTTGCAAAGGCGAGAGCAAGGCTTCCGAGCCATCGGTCAGGTCCACCAGCGATGTTGTAAAGAGCAGCATGGAAGACAGGTAATAGAGAAAAATGACGCGCAAGCTGACAGAGGCACTACGGATAATACCTTCCCATGAGATGTTAAAAATGCCCCATTGCCAGATCATGGTCGCGTTTTGTGTGGGCGAATAGTAGAAGATGACCTCGATAATGTAAATGATGACGAGGAAGATGGCGATGACGCGAAAACTGCGCAGGATGTAGGGGAGAGAAATGCGCGAAGCCCATTGCAGAAAGATACAGCAGACTAAACAGAGCGCGAAGGCGATGAAGCTCCCAATGTAAGAGACCAAGGCGATGAGCAGTACCGCGGAGAGCAATTTGACGCGTGGGTCCATACGCGTGAGAAGCGAGCCATTGTTGATATATTGCCCGAAAGCGATATCTCTGGATAGTTCAATCATGGCATTATCTTTACTGTTGTGATGTCTTGATGATCGAATCTTGCTCGGCTTTCAGATGCAAGATTTCTTCTTCAAGTTCGTCAATGTTTAGAAAATCGGTGCGCAAGGTGGGAAAGATTTTGCGCAAGGCGAGGGCAATCTGGGCCGTCTCTGGCAGGGTGATATCGAGGGCGTTCAATTCGTCAACGCGGGCCAGCACTGCGCGCGGCGTGCCGCTGAAGGCGACGCGTCCCTGATCGAGAATAACGATAGTATCTGCCAGTTCAATCACATCCTCAAGGCCGCTCGAGGTATAGATAACGGTCAAGTTGTGCTGACGCTTCAAGGTAACGATCAAATCGAGCAGTTCGCGCCGACTGCGTGGGTCGAGTCCGGCAGTTGGTTCATCAAAGATAATGACTTTGGGCTGCATAGCGAGGACACCAGCGATGGCGACGCGGCGTTTCTGTCCCCCACTGAGGGCGTAGGTGTAGCGCAAGCGGAAATCTTCATAGGGTAAGCTGACCGCCTCTAACGACTCTTTAACCAAGCGGCGTGACTCCTCTAATGGGAGTTTTTTGCGACGTGGGCCAAATGAGACATCTTTGCCAACGGTATCCTCAAAGATCTGCGCGTCGGGAGATTGAAACACAACTCCCACATTGGAGCGCAGTTGCTCAATATCAAAGGACGGTACACTAACGTCAACGCCTTCAAAGAAAAATGTTGCTGGCGCGGGCTTAATCAGTCCTGCCAGCATATCGACCAGGGTTGATTTACCGGACTTTGTAGGACCTACCAGGGCTATAGTTTGTGTGCTGTCGATGGAAAGCGAGAGTCCGTACAGTGCTTTGGCCGCGAAAGGCGTGTCACGCAGGTAGGTGTAATGGACATCTTTCAGTTCTAAGAGCATAGTCCTACCTTCAATTGCTCTGGTGAGAGCACAACTTCGGGCAGTCCTGTCAGACCTTTGGCGCGGAGGCGTTGTCCCAGGCGTGTTACCATGGGGACGGATAAGCCGACAGCTTGCAATTCGTCGGCGCGTGCGAAGACCGTGGCAGGGGAGCCATCCATCAAGACACTACCCTCGTGCATGACGATGACGCGATTGAAGGCGGCAACTTCGTGCATAAAATGGGTGATGTGAATGACGGTGAGGCCCTGTGTGCTGGCCAGGTGACGCACTGTTTGTAGTAGGTTGCGAGCGGTATGACCGCTGATCATGGTAGTTGGCTCGTCCAGCAGCAGATAACGTGGACACATAGCCAAGACGCCAGCGATAGCGACGCGCTGTTTCTGACCGACAGAGAGTTCACTAATAGCCATATTGGCATAAGCGGTGAGATCAAGCAAGGCCATCGCTTCCTCGATGCGCTCCTCTATTTCAAAGCGTGGCAAGCCCAGGTTCTCCGGCCCAAAGGCGATATCATCGATGACGCTATTGGCGACAAGTTGATCGTCGGGGTTCTGGAAGACCATGGCCACACGTTGGCGAATCGTCCAGAGGTCCTCTCCAGTGTCAGTTGTATGCAATCCATCAATGGTGATAGTGCCAGTGTTGGGTCGCAAAATGGCGGCAAGTAGTTTAGCCAGTGTGCTTTTCCCTGAGCCATTGTGTCCAATGATGGCGATGGTTTCACCAGCTTCGAAGTGTAAGCTCACATCGCGTAAGGCCGGGAGAGCGTCTTTCTCCCCCTGTGAACTGTAGTTAAAGGTAACGTTGTTAACTTCAATCATTTAGTACCCAAGTTTATCGCGCGACTTCGTCTCTGGAGCGCGGACGACGCGCCCTTGTACGATCTGAACAGCACCGGCAATAAGCAGGGTCAGGATGGCTGCGACGATGGCCTCAATGACGGCTTGAGGTATGATTGCTGGTATAAATTTTACCGGCAACAAATTACGCCAGACTGCGAATGTGAGCACAAAGAATGTGTTCGTGGCAGAACCGAGGAAGCCTGCGAGAAGAGCAGCCAGGCTCTTATTGAAACGCTGTACGCCAGCATACACGAGCCACGAGACAAGGCCGATCAAAATACGCGGCACGATGGCTACTAGTGGGTCTTTGAAAAGAGGGGATGTTGAACGGAAGAAGCTGATCAATCCAAAGACGAGGCCGGTAATCATACCGACAATGGGGCCACCTAGCACACCGCCTAAGATGGTTGGAACGTGTTCTATGGTTGCGCTAGCGGTAATATTAGGAATAGGAATAAATCCGATGCCGGGAATAATGCCCATGACAATGGTGATGGCCGAGAGGACACCAGCAACAACAATGCGGTAGGTTGTCAGGGACCAAGGGTTTGTAGCTGATGATGCACTGGTAACTTTGCTCACGAGAAGTGCTCCTTTGATGCGATGAAAGTAACAACAGCATTGTTTCGGTAAAAGTCACCAATGACTTTTAGTGGAAATCTACTGGAATGTGCTACGAAAAAATACAAAGGACTTTGCACCTCCTTATGCTAGCTAATGGGAGGTTAAAGATTAATCAAAGTATACGTGGCGGATAGGTGCCTGTCAAGAAAACTAGCCTTGCTTGCTTTGCGGCGGGTACAACAGCTTGACTCCTTCTGGCCCACCGATAATGGCTTGATCGGCCATATGGAGGAAGAGGCCAGTTTCGACGATGCCGACGATATTTTTCATGCGTGTATGGAGTGCGAAGGGGTCGGCGATGCCCTGGGGGAAGGTGCAATCGACGATCATGTTGCCATTATCGGTGATAAAAACCTGGTTGCCGCGTGTGCGTACTTGCGTTATTGCACCTAGAGCTTCCAGATGCTGGCGGACAGGGGTGATCGCAAGGGGAACGATTTCGACGGGCAAGGCAAAGTCCTTACCGAGGATGGGGACTACTTTGGTGATATCGCCGATGATCACAAAGCGACGGGCAGTGGAGGCCACAATTTTCTCACGGAGCAGTGCGCCACCGCCACCTTTGATGAGGTTGAGTTGGCTATCAATCTCGTCGGCACCGTCGATGACCAGGTCAAGCTGAGGGTGGGCATCAAGGGTGGTGAGGGGGATGCCGAGGTTGTGGGCTAGTTCCGCGGTGGCATTTGAGGTCGGGACGGCACCGATGATGTGTAAACCTGCCTGTATTCGCTGGGCGAGGGCGTAAGTGAGTTTGTTGGCGGTTGAGCCAGTACCTAGGCCGATGACCATGCCATTTTCAATGAGTTGTGCGGCTGCAATTCCTGCGCTCTGCTTCCAGGAGTCCTGTTCACTATTTTGTTGCATACAGTTTTCCTTTTGGTTGTTTCTTTTTAGCAGTGCTTTGACTTTCTTCATGAGACAGGCCGCCTTCGGCGGCAAGGAAGGGAGGGAGACTAGGGCGCAGCCCTAGAACCCAGTCAAGGGGCGGCGGCCCCCTGCAACCCTGCTGGTCGGCGGCAAGGAAGGGAGGGAGACTAGGGCGCAGCCCTAGAACCCAGTCAAGGGGAGGCGGCCCCTTGCAACCCTGCTTGTCGGTGGCAGGGAAGGGAGGGAGACTAGGGCGCAGCCCTAGAACCCAGTCAAGGGGCGGCGGCCCCTTGCAACCCTGCTGGTCACATGACGGTGTCGAGAAGTGGTCTTGCGGAAAGTATAGCACTGCCGGGGAAAAAAGGCCAAGAGGGCTTGTCAACCCTGCAGTGCCGTGATACACTCTGCAAGTGATACAAGATTAGACAATGTTGCTTTCATGTTTGCTTGTTTGTATTTTTTTGATGGTGTTAGGGGGAGTTGCTGGCTATGGTGCTGGCAGCATATAAAGTAGACAAAATCCATTGTAGGCGGTAGAGCTATGTCGGATCAAATGCGCATACTCGTGGTTGAAGATGATGAACAGCTCAACCAGGGCATTGTCAATTCACTGCGCAAGGACGGATATGTGGTACAGGGTGTGCGGAGCGGAGCAGAAGCTATACGCATGGTCTGGTTGGACGAATTCGATGTAGTGATCGGCGACTTGAAGACACCCGGTGCGGATGGCTTTGAATTGCTACAGTGGCTCCGCGCCTATCGCCCCAAAACCCGTATGATTATGGTGACAGCGTTTGGCTCCCCCGAGACTCGTTCACAGGCGTTAGAAGCAGGGGTAGCGGGCTATCTGGAAAAACCACTCAACCTGCATCTTTTGAAAGAAGAGTTGCGCCGCCTTCTGCAACAAACAGGCTTCTCGGCGAATCTTGATTCCTTCGACTTGCTGGATGTCATACAAATTATCACAATGAGCCGCAAGAATATTGCTCTGCTGGTGAATACCGGATTAGAGGAACGCGGAGTGCTGCGTTTTCAGAACGGCGAATTGATCTGGGCGGAGTATGGGATATTGCGCGGGGAAGAGGCATTTTTTGCCCTAGCCGCCTATAAAAATGGCACGGTTATTCATCAACCGTGGAACGAACAGATTACGCCCAATGTTACGCAACCCCTCGCACGCTTGATTCTACAGGCGTTGCAGTACCGTGCCAAGTACGCGATAGTACAGCAGCCGACAGGAGAACAGCACGCTATTCGGCAAACGGTACCCCTGGCACAGACGCAGGAAAATGACAGTCCGTTTATGGTATTAGCTGAAGCGGGGGAGGGTTCTTTCATGGCAGATGGGAACGGGTCTAATGAGCAAGTAGGTGCTTCTGGGAACGGCAATAGCGGGGATGGCGGGAAAGAATGGTGGCAGCCATCTGAAAAAATGACAGCACTCAGCAATACCCAGGGCCATCATGCAGGAAACATTGCCGATGCGGCAGCGACGTTTAAAACGCCAAGGGTCTATGGACAAACACCGACAAACGGGATCAACAAGGCAAATAGTATGCCTGATGCTATACAAAAAACGCCTACCAGCCAACGGGAAGATCTCCCTTCCTGGTTAACTGAGCAACCGACGAGAGCGGATATGTCAATGCTGCGCCCTTCCGCACTGTCAAATACTGCTAAAGTGCCATCCTCAACTGTCCCAAAGCCGCCAGCCGAGTGGCAGCCAACAACGCCGCCTCCGCAGTCGAAAACTACGGAGCAGTTACCGCGTAAGCAAACCACGGGGCCACAAAAGACGCTCACGAAAAGCGGCGACATGGGCAATCGGCGCACGGGTTCGCCCGAATGGCAACCACCGACACAAACACCAACACCGACACCGGCACGGACACCAACCCCGAGTGCGCTACTGCAAAGCATTGCGCAAGCAAGAAAATCGAGCGACGCCCTCGCGATGGACGGGCAACAGGTAAGCGGACCACTGGCTAGTAACACAGGCGCACTAGGCAGTACATCACGCACGCAAAAAAGAAACTACCCGGCCCTGGTGACTGCTCTGCAAACGCTGGGCTATGGCATCCCTGGCTTCATTGCTGCCGCCGTAGTGAATTTGGATGGGCAGCCAATCGCGCAGGTTGCTGTCGATGAGCTGGATATTGCGAATATGTGTGGCTATTTTAGCACGATTTTGCAGGGGGTGCTGCTGTCGCTGGAACATGGCAAGTGGGGAAAATATGAGGATGTCGTGATTTCCAGTTCGGAGCGACATATTTTGCTACGTATCATCGACGAAAGCGCTTTTCAGGTACTTATCACATCACGCGAATCTGATCCTGGCGAGAGCCTAGAAGTGATGGCGAATGTCGAGGGTGCTATCGGTGCTGCATTGTGATAGGGTGATAAAGGGATAGACATTATGGGTGAAAAAACTTCTCCACAGGAAACTTCTCCGCAGGATGAAGAAAGAAGAATAAACCGCCGCTCTTTTATTGTGGGGATATTTATCGGATTGGCATTCATTATTCTCTTCACGATTCTGTATTATCATGGGTTAATCCAATAACCGCTTCAATTGAGCGATATCCTCTTCCTTGCTGGTTGGTGGTTGCACAGGCGTTGTTGGCGTGATGTCAGGGTTGGCATAGAGCCCATGTCCAGTGTGGGACTGGTTGCCGGCGTTGTCCGTGACCTGTTGCTTGACGGGCGTGTTTAGATGCGGCTGTGGTGGGATGAGCGGTGAGGGTGGAGTATCTCCGGCCTGCAATAGCGGGGTTTGACGTGCTGGTTTTTGTTTTTTCCTGATTTCACTCATCTGTCGTTCAATGACCTGATCGTCGGAAAGCTGATCAAGCTGCGCAGTGATATCTTGACCATGTAACTGGGCTAAAGCGCGAGCGCGAGCTTCCGCTTCCATGACGGCATCTTGTGCGCGAGCCGCTCGTTCACGCTCTTTGGGGCCACCCGTTTTGCTCAATGTGTCATAGACGCGCTGCTGGAGGAGTGCATTGCGCTTGCGCGTCATCAGAAGGTCAATGGTGGTTTCAACCTCGGTAATTTTGGCTTCGAGCTGGCGTAGCGCACCACGCATGGTTTGCACCAGTTGTTCTTGCTCCTTTTGGAGTTGCTGGTATCTTTTCGCCTGTTTGAGGACGTCATTGTAACGAGAAAGGGCCTGGCGGGCGGCATCATCATTGCTATGCTGGATCGCGTGCTCTGCTTTTTTTAGCCACAAATCAGCCTCGGCAGTTTGTTCTTTACTGCGTTTTTGTAGTTTATTGCTTTCAGCGATAGCGGTAGCTACTTGTGTTTTGACCTGGACCAACTGATTGCGCATATCAAGCTGTAATTGGCGCAGGACATGTTCCGGGTCATCTGCTTTCTCAACCATCGAGTTGAGGTTCGCTCCAAGCAATGTAAGCACGCGTTCCAACAAATTCATGAATACCATCCCTTATGAAGTACAAGGATGCAATGCATTGCACCCACCTTTACGTTTATCACGTAAGGAGGGCGCAATTACATGACACTTCGACTAATTGCTAGTTGTCGCCCGTGGTGGTATCAACAATCGCGCCGGTAGCCTTGGCTTTATTGCCATTGGCGCCGTTGGTGCTATTGCTCTGATCACTGTCTAGATTGACCATGGCGGGTATATTTTTCATCAGATCGCCAATATGGATACCACTGAGCATCTCAAAGAGGGCCGGTACCTGGGCAACCATATTCATGACGTCACCAGTGATGCGACTGGCACCCATGCCATGGGAGTTGTCGCTGCCGGTGGAGACAATAGTAACCTTGTCAACTTTGCTCAATGGCTCGGCGATGGCTCTGACGATTTCAGGCATACCGGTGAGAAGTTTATCGAGGACGGCGGCCTGGTTGTACTCGTGGAAGGCGGCGGCTTTGACCTTCATTGCATCGGCTTCGGCTTCACCTTTGGCACGAATGACATCGGCTTCGGCTAAACCTTTAGCACGGATGACCTCGGCATCGGCGAGACCGCGAGCGCGGTTGGCTTCGGCATCGGCGAGACCACGAACCTTGTTGGCTTCGGCGTCACCAATACCACGTGTCTTGACGGCATCGGCTTGACCTTGAGCTTCGAGGATGGTGCGTTGTCGCTCGGCTTCGGCGACCGTCTCGACGCGTCGGCGCTCGGCTTCGGCGGCTTTCTGGATCGTAGCTTGTAGCTCTAATTCGCGGCGTTGGATTTCAGCTTGCTGCACGCGAATCTGGGCGTTTTTCTCGACCTCAGTGACTTTGACCGCTTCGGCAATGACCTGTTGCTGCGACACGTTGGCCTGGATATCATAGGATTTGTCGGCGGAGGCTTGTTGTTTTTTGACCTCAGCATCAAAGGCGGCTTTCTTCAAAGCCAGGTTACGCTGCGATTCTGCCTGGAATCCGAGGGATTCGGTCTCGGCCTTAACACGTCCTTGATCGGCCATCGATTTAGCAACGGCGGCTTCGCGGGAGGCATTGGCTTGTTCTATTTGCGTGTCGCGTTGGGCTAGTGCAGAGGCAATGTCAGCCTGTTTGCGAATTTCGACAATCTGTGGTCGGCCCATGTTGGTGATGTAATCGTTCTTGTCGCGTACATCTTTAATGGTGAAGGAGATGACTTCCAGACCCATTTTCTCCATGTCGGGGGTAACGGTTTTGAGCATTTTGGAGCCGACATTCTCTGGGTCTTTCACCAGTTCTTCCACGGTGAGCTGACCGACGATGCCGCGTAGGTGGCCTTCCATGACCAGGCGAATGAGGTTTTCGCGATCATCCTGCTGTTTGCTTAAGAACTGTTCTGCGGCGGTCCTGATGCTTTGCTCGTCGGAGCGCACTTTGATCTGGGTCACGGCTTCCACGTTCACGGCTACGCCCTGGGTGGTATACAGATCTTGAGACGGTGCGACATCAAAGGACATCAACTCAAGGGAGAAGTCCTGTGCGCGCTGCAACATGGGGATGACTGTTTTTGAGCCGCCGGTGATCACCTTTGTTCCCCCCAGGCCATAGACGATAAGGGCCTGGTTTGGGCCAACCTTCCGTAATAAACGTCCGGCGGTCTGAAAGAGAATAAAGACAACAACCACTAAGGCAACGACGCCGATGATAATAGGGAATAGAACGGTATCCATAGCACTTACTCCTTATAGGGGTCTTTTCTCATGACCAATTCTGTGTTGGTCGGACCTGATTCTTCAATGAGTACACGTAGTTTTGCTAATGCTTCTTCGTTGGATGCAGTGTTTTCAAGAGGTGATTTCTCATCTTCGTTGGGTGTAGCGTTGTCGTACAGTGATTTCTCCTCCTCGTTCATGAAATGCTCCCAGGTATCAACTTCTGCAATGCCATGGAGGTAGTTGAGCACAACTACTTCGGTGTCGCGCTCAATGCGCCGACCATCGGCACTGCGTGCGGCGATACTTTTTCGCATGCCACCAGGAGAGACATAAATGATTTCACCTATACCCTTGTCCTGGATCGTAATGCTGACTTTGCCCAGTAGCCCGGTGCGGTCCGATACATCCTGGATCGTGTTCGCTTCGCTATTGCCGAAAACTCGGCTCAGTGCTACCAGCAGTGCAGCGGCGATGGCCATACCGCCAATAGCAGCTAATATCAGTGTAAACGGCAATGCTAAATGGGCTGTATTGTGAAAGACGTATCCGAAAAAGCCAAACCCAAGCAGGAAGAGTACGATAGAGGTGGGGTTGATATAACCCAGCAAAGAGCTTCTAAGATCAGGTGCATTATGCTGATTATTGGCTTGTTGCTGCGTATGTGCGCCCTGTCCAGTTACCTGCGTATGTGGAAGAGCGTGAGCAACGGCATGATTCCCCTGGACATTGCTTTGTGATGCCTGCCCATGTCCGCCTACCGCAACGTGGTTGGCAGTACTATGTCCGACGACATGACCGACGTGAGTATGTCCATGTCCCAGGTTTCCTAAAAGGGCCGTTCCGAGGAAGAAGAGGAACCCGAATAGAAAACAGACAATGAAGACAAGGGATAACGGGTCTGTAGCGATGTACATTGCTAAGCTCCCTTCGGTTTCGGCAACGTTGTTGTCTGTATACGTAACCGATCAATAGTTTCTAGAATACTGATAATACTGGCTAGTGTGCCAGCCACGCCCAGTACCAGTGCCGCTGATAGGCACAAGAGGGTTGTTGGCACACCAATCACTGCCAGCAGTGGAAATAGTGCATTCGCATAGAAACTGGCGATACCTAAAACGCCCGAACCGAAAATAAGGATGACAGGTAGTAGTACCGGATATTGCTTTGACAGGCCACCACGCCCTACCGTGAGGAGGTGTTGCCTCTGGCCGAAAGGCTTAGATTGGCCCTGTATCATGGATGGCTCCTTAAAACCTCAATGCAAGCACA
The DNA here is from genome assembly GCA_038209195.1 of Ktedonobacterales bacterium. Lineage (GTDB taxonomy): Bacteria > Chloroflexota > Ktedonobacteria > Ktedonobacterales > Ktedonobacteraceae > JBBQXY01. The sequence continues at coordinate 45,332 of JBBQXY010000016.1, forward strand.
TGTACACGAATACAAACTCTTCATAATACAGCATTTATTTCAAAAGCCGCCTACGGCGGCGGGTAAGAGAGCGAGAACTAGGGCACAGCCCTAGAACCCAGTCAAGGGGCTACCGCCCCTTGCATCCCTGCTGGTCAAATGCCGGCGGCCCCTTGCATCCCTGCTGGTCACTTGACGAGTGTCAGAGTAATAGACGTACAAAATGGTTTCTTATCCAATCAATGATAGGTATTAATCTACGCCCTCTTCTTGTTTGAGCAGGTACGCTGAGAAAATGGCCTCGAGCTCGTCTACTGGAAAGTACAGCAGTTGCTCAAAGAGGGTAAGATATTGTCGTGGGTCTTCTTTGCTGCCCAGGCGTTGAAAGAAAGTAGAAATGGTGGAGTCGGTCTGCCATTCCGCTGCACTGGCTCCCAGCCATGGGACAAAGCGGTCGCTGTCGTTCTCCATATCGGTCAAGAGATCAGTGCTGTAATCAGGTGGGTCACTGACCAGGTAGCCTGGGTGTACTTTAAAAAAGTTGGCTAAAAGAGCGCGGCTTGACGCGGTCAAGTGGACACGCTTGCCACTTTCAATTTGTGAGAGGTAAGCTTGACTCAGGCTTTCGTGCAGTTCTTCTTGCATGGCTTTCACGACTTCCATCTGAGTCATAGGACGGTTGAAGCCTCGTAGCTCGCCTTCAACTTCGCGTAAATGTTTCATTTTTTCCGCCAGGTTCATTCAGCCCCCTCATAACTATTTGCTATAGCACAATATAGCATATTGTTATTGGCTTGTCAAGTGGTTGAGAAAATATTTAGACGTTTGGAGATAAGGCCTGATGACACCGGGCGGGGAGATCCTTCGCTGCACTCAGGATGACAGGCCTATTATTCGGGGGTGATGATGAACTCTTCGACGGGTGTGCGCAGGTCTAGGGTCCAGCCTGTTTCGGAGGTGAACTGCTGCAGGAGTTCTTCGCGTGTTTCGGCGGCGATGGCGCCTGTGCAGGTCAGGGTGAGCGTGCGATTGTCTTGATAGAGCGAGGCTTTGCCTTGGAGGCTCACGCCTGGGGGTAGAAGGTGACGTGCGGCATCGATCAAGGCTTTTTGATGCACGTAGGGATAGAGATAGACTTTCCAGCCAGTCTGGGTGGCAAGGTCAGCAATCTTTTGGGCGTAGCGTTCTCTGGCTATATCTGGGAAGTGGAAGTGTACCCAGAGCACTCCTTTGTTCGCATCGGCTCCAACACGATAGAAGTCAGGCACCTCTTTAAATGTCTCATTGGTGAGGGCGAAGGCTTCGCCTTGCGACATACGAGCCATGCGAGGCGCAGCAGGCGTAGGAGTCGAGCGAGCGATGGGCGTTGTCTTCTTGTTGGGTGCAATGAGGTTGAGGTGCCAGCCTGTCTCGGACAGGAATTGTTGTTGTGCTTCCTGTAAAGCTTCGGGGCTGGCCTGTCCAAGGTAATTTACCATGACAGTTTGTTGATCGAGGTAGAGTGAAGGCACACCTACGCAGGTGAGTCCTGCGGGCAGTAAGCGACGAGCCATCTCGACCAAGGCCTGCTGATGGGCTGTTTGATGGAGGCGCACATGCCAGCCAGTTTGTGCCTCTAACTCAGCTAAGAGGCCAGCGTAGCGTGTTTGCGCGACCTGTGGAAAGTAGAAACGGAGTAGCAAGGTAGTAGTCGCCAAATCTCCGCCAGCTTTGTAAAAGCCAGGGAGAGCGTTGAACATGTGTTGGGCCAATTGGATAGCGTCGTGCTGGCTCAGCGGTTCTGAACGGATGGTTGGTGTTGCGGCAACAAGTGTGATTATTTCCGCTGTCTGCGAGGATGCTGCGGGAAGATTGGGCAATGGTGCCTCGTTTTGGGTTGTGCCGACTTCGTTCGATGTCGTAGCTGTGTCGCTTGTAGCAATTGTAGCGGATGTGGCAGACGTGTTGGGTTTGTCCGAGGTATCGGTTGTAGCGGTTGTAACGGAAAGCAGTGATGTGGAGACCACGGCTCCCTTTATTTCAAGGTGCCAGCCGGTCTCAGCAAAGAAGCTGGCTTGTGCTTGGGCAAGCTCTTCCTGGGTGGTATGCCCTACAGTGTTGAGCGAGACGATGCTGTGGTCAAGGTAGATGGAGGGCGAGCCTTGCACTGAGAGGCCTTGGGGTACATGCTGGCGAGCGGTTTTAGCAAGGATGCCCTGGTGAGCGTTGGGGGCGATGCTGATGGGGACGCCAGCTTCATCGGCAGCGGCGGCGATAGCTTCCGCGTAGCGCGTTTCGGCTACGGCTGGAAAGTGGAAGTAGAGAACGACGGCTCCGGTGTCTGGGTCTACGCTACGCCGATAGAGGTCGGCAGGGAGACCAGGAGAGCCAGTGACGGAAACAAGGTAGTTTTCGATGACGGAAAGTATCCAGTTCTGGTCGGGGCGTTCGTACTCTTCCTCCTCTTCCAGGGCCTCTTGCCATTCTGGAGCGAGTGCGTAGAGCGTCAGACCTTCACCTTCGAAGACGCCACGGGATTGGGTGAAGAGGCGTGGATGCTGTTGCAGAATTTTTGCCAGGGCCAGACGGTCTTCCAGTGATTGGGGGAACAGTCCAGCGGCGGCACAGAGTTCGCCCAGGGTGTAGGTAACGTTTTCGTAGCAGCGACGGGCCAGGTTGTGCGCGGAGACGGTGCGCCGTATGCGGCGCATGGCTTTAACCAGGTCATTGAGGAACGTGCCAGCTTTGGCATAGGTGGATTGCATATCTTGTGGGGCTGGCCCCAGTACCTCAAGGATAGAGGAGAAAGGGAAGCGCATGCGTTCTTGCGAGACGCCTTTCGGAAGCATGACGCGGACAGCGGCCCCTGGCTCAATGGAACGACAAATGACAGGTTTGGAACTTTCGGGGCTGACGAGCAGCAAGAGGACGCTGCCTACGAGTTCGCTCAGGAAGTCACCGGGTTCCTCTTCGTGTTGTCCACGGATGCGGTAAGCTTCTTCGAGGGCGGATTGGCGAATGAAGTAGCGTTGCTCGTAGTCCTGTGCGAAGACGTCCAGGATGCTCTCGGTATATTCTTCTGTAGAGTCACCATACCAGACGAGAGCCAGTTCACGGGCAGTGATGATGCGCAAGGTGGGCACTTCTACCACTGCACGCCAGAGTTTTTCCACGTCGGGGTACTCGAATGGTTGTCCGGCTCCAACTCCTAGCGGTAGGGTGGGCAATAGCACAGGTGCTTCTGCGGTTGCGGTCGCATGTTTGGAGCGAGCTTTTTTCTGCTCGATGGTGATGCTGGTGCCGTTGGTGGGCAGCAACACCTCTGTGCCAGTGATCAGGCCGCGCAGGGAGCGGCGCGCGTCTTCGTCGCCATGGACGAGGGCGACGTGGCGCGGACTGAGTGCAGCGGCAAAGCTGGCTAGCTCGCTACCATCGGCGTGTGCGCTCAGGCTATATTTAGCCACGGTACATTGCACCTGTACCTTCTGCCCACTTAGTTCCAGGGTATCTAGTTTGTGCTCGGCAAGATCGAGTAGTTTCTTACCAGGGGATTCCTCGTCCTGGTAACCGGTAATGAGGATAGAGGCGTTGGGATTTGGTGCTAAACGCGCAGCGTACCAGGCACTGGGGCCGCCGGTAAGCATGCCACTGCTGGAGAGAATGCAGGCGGGTGGGCCAGCGAGGATGCGTTCGCGTTCTTTTTCATCGCGCACGAAGGTGATGTTTGGTCCGGTGAAGGGGAGAAAGCCCTTACGAATCTGGCGTTGTAGGCGTGGCGTGAGAAATTCCGGCAGTAGTTGGTAGGTTGTGCAGACGCGGCGCACGAGGCCATCGACATAGATGGGGAACTCTGGTATCTGGCCCTGTTCCTGAGCTGCCTGTAAAAGCAGGAGGACTTCCTGTCCCCGGCCCAGTCCAAAGCAGGGGATGAGGGTGTGTCCGCCACGTGCTAACCCTTCCGCGACAGCCTGGGCAAGTCGCTGCTCCTCGGCCTGACGATTGGGATGGAGCCGCGAACCATAGGTGGATTCCAGCACGAGCAGGTCGCAGTGCTTGACAGGTGGCGGCGTAGCACCGAGCACTGTGCGCTGTGGGGTGCTACTGATGTCGCCTGAGACGACGATAGAGCCATCGGCAGACTCGAAGCCGAGGCTGACGGCTCCGGCAATATGTCCGGCGCGGCTGGCATGAATGGTGATACCTGGCAACATCGACACGGTAAATGGTTCGCCAACGGGTAGGGAACGCACTTGCATGAGCATGCCGGAGACCAATTCTTCCGGGTAGAGCGGCAATTCCATCTCGTCAACCGCCCGCTTCGCCATGATTTTGAGGGCGTCGGCTAGCATGACTTCCATCAACAAGGCGGTGCCACGCGAGGTAAAGATAGGTGTGGTGGGGAAGGCTCTATGCAGTAATGGCAAGGCGCCGATATGGTCGGCGTGGGCGTGTGTGACGAAGATGGCCCGTACATCTTTGCCTTCAAGTTGGGCGAGGTCGGGCAAGGGGTCGGCCTTGTGATCGACGCGTACTCCGGCATCGACGACAAACCATTGGTCGGCCAGTTCGATGGCGAGACAACTGGCTCCAACGCCGCTCGCTCCACCTAGAAAAACTACCTGCATTGCTGTATTTCCCTTATGTAAGTGCTTTGATACTTTTCAATCGACATGCCGCCTACGGCGGCGGGAAAGGGGAGAACTAGGGCGCAGCCCTAGAACCCAGTCAAGGGGCGGCGGCCCCTTGCAACCCCGCTTTTCAAATGAAGATCAACAGAGTATTAATGTAGCGTATCTTTACCTCTGGCAAGGATTCAGAGCAGGCTTGTTTGTTTTGTAGTAGTGCATGCTATGAGTCGCTGTCAGGGGTATTATAGCACATTTCTTCCAAGATTTAGAGGTTATAAAATCTGACATCCACGCATACTTTGCAGGAGGGTGCGCCTCCTGCAAAGTATGCGTGGATGTCAGAAAAATTGGGCGGCTACAGCCTAGTGGCCTCCACCTAAAGGGAAGCGGTCCCAGGGGTTCTCGTTGACGGTAATGCGGTAGCCATCGGGATCGGCGAAGATGAAGGTGCGACCAAAGGGGCCATCGAAGGGTGGCTTGATGATGGTGGCTCCAGAGGTGTCCAATTTGGAATGCAACGCATTGACATTGTCGCAGTCGATCCAGAGCGTCATGCCCAATCCCGGCTGTGGTGTTTGATCCAGGTTCACGGTTGCCTGGCTGAGCGCGAAGGGTATTGTGCTGGAATCGAAGAGGACAAAGTCGGGAGTGTTGAAGCGAGCATCGATGGGTAAGCCCAGTATTTCTGTATAGAACGTACGAGAGGCGGCGAGATTACGTACCTGCAAGCTGATAAAATCGGGTCCGAGCAGTTTTGCCATGGGTGTTTCTTCCTTTCAAAAGTAGAGCATTAAAGCTGAGAAGCTGTCCCAGCAGCGGTATTTGATTTCATGCATATCAATAGTATAACTCAGGGAAGTGACAACAGTATGTCAGTAGCAGAATGACTTTTTGCCATGAGATAGGTCAGCAACAGGCGTATGCTCTTGGTTTGCCACAGTCTGAGCAAATATGGTGAGGGGTAGTATCAGTAGGAGCAGTTTCCGTGAGGGAGGAATCTTGAAAGGCTTTCAAATGGATGGGCCTCATGCGCGGAGTGTTTTGTGCCTGAACTTCCAGGGAGCTTCTGTACAGGCGTTGAGGGATTGGCGTAGAGATATGAACAGGGGCCGATTTCTCCGTTTCTATTCCCTTCCAGTTTGGTGGGGGAAGTGGAGTGGTTTGAAGAGGATGTGTTACTGCTGCTGGTAGCGTTTGTTTCAGCCAGCCTTGGTGTGTGAGACGATCTAGCATCATCCACCCAAGATCAACGACATACAGCACAATCACTACATCACCTAGCATTGTCGCTATCCACCCTACGGGAAGCAGTTGAACCACTCCCCAGAGGATGAACGCTGCACTGACGATGAATGCCTTCAAGAGTTCCAGCGGTTTGGGACGGATAAGCAGTTGAAAGCTGAGAAAGGCCAGACCAATGAGTAGCAGCGGTGCTGCCGATATTGGAGCATGGACCAGATTGTGCAGAAAAGGCTGAAAGAAATCAAAAGTGAGTAGCAGCACGCCGCTAAGTAGAGCAAGTGTGATGATGAGGGCGATAAAGAGGATGAGGCAGCGTTTCAGCACGTGCGAAAGCCTGCGCGGTGAATGATGAGACGAGACAGATTGCGCAGATCGAGGATGGCTTTGATTGAGAGAATGATTCATAATATACCTAGTTATCAGTGGCAAGTTTCTTTTGGCTAAAGTATACATTAGTTTGGCTCAAGAAACGCTCAATATCGAGCTGATATTTCGATCACAATTTAGCTGAGTGCTTTGCTTTGCTGCAATTGACTGGCCGCCTTCGGCGGCAGGGGGAGGGGAGAACTAGGGCGCAGCCCTAGAACCCAGTCAAGGGGCTGTCGCCCCTTGCATCCTCACTTATCACATGAAGGTGGTCGGAGCATGAGTGCTCTGACCGCCTTCATGTGACAGACGGCGATGGGCGACCTAAAATTTCTAGCTTACAACGATAGAGTTGGTGGTGTTATCGACGTGAACGGCGACGCTGGTTAAGGGGGTGGGGGCAGGGCCCTGGACGACGACGGCATTTTTGGAGGGGTCGAATGCTGCCCCGTGGCATGGGCAGACGAGCATCTGGCTGCTGGGGTCATAATCGACCGGGCAACCGGCGTGTGTGCAGGTGGCGTCGTAGGCCACGAATTGTCCGTTGTTGAGACGAACGAGGATACCAGGGTCGTTATTGGAGGCGATGGTGAAGGTGACCGAGCTATTGTTTGGGACGGCACTGACCTGGGCAATAGGGGTGCCTGCGGCAGCGGTAATGGGTGTGCCATTGGTAGGTGTAGTGCCAGTGGGCGCGGTTGTTCCTGTGGAAGAAGTGGGAGTGTCTGCTGTGCCTGGGAAGAGGTGTAGCGTGTTCCAAAGCCATGCTAGCACGAACATACCGCCAGCACCCGTTAACGTACCAACGATAAAGTTGCGGCGCGACTCCTTTTCGTATTGCAATGCCATGGCGTAGCGACTTTGCTGCTGGGCAGAACGCTTATTGGTGGGTATAGGGCGAGTTTGCGTTGGGGGATAGTCTGTCGAAGAGTTGGGCGCGGGAGCTTCCTGGCCCTGGCCTACACCAAGAAAGAAGGCGAGCAGGGGCGCGAAGTGCTTCTGTTGTTGGGGTGAGAGATAGCGATGTACCAATACGTCATCCAGAGCTGGTAGACCAGTATTGCTGGGGCCAGCAATGAGCAGTGTTAACCAGCAGAAGACGAAGACAATATCGGCTCCATAGAAGTATGGGAACACGTGCCAGGTAGCTGTAAGGAAGAATGTCAAACTTAGCACGATGCCGAAGAACGAGGCGGCGCGGAACAGTAAGCCAAGGATGGTGCCGACCCCGATAGCGATTTCGCCATAGGCTATCAGTAGGCCAAAGATGTGGGCGTGGGGTACCGCAACACGGATCAGTAGATCATGTAGTGGGGAGCCGGTGGCGAACCCGATAATTTGTTTGCCTATATAGCCACGAGCCTTTGGATCGAAGAATTGTGGGTCGGTTAGCTTTTGTAGACCTGCATAGATAAAGGTGATGCCTAGAAATAGGCGTAGTGGTAACAATACCCAGCGCGTGAGGCGCAGAGGTTGCACTTGAAAGAATGATGTTTTCATAGGTGATGTTGTGCTTGCCTCTACACTGCGGGTCAGCAAAGAGGCTGTCTCTCCTTATAGCATATTGTGTCTGCATGAACGATAGTTTGGCTTTGAGCCTATTATACTATAGCGGTTTTCACTGAGGAATGTGTTAATAAATTGTAAATTAATTGTAAGGGATGGTGCGGTGATGCGCATCGACAACACCTGGGAAACCATGAGCGATCCACGCCCAGCCGAACGTCAAGCATGGGATGGTGCGCGCTGAGAATTAAGCAAAGGAGGCAAATGGATGGAACGTTCAATAGAACAGCTAGGAGCTTTGTTGGGTAAAGGGAAGGTAAGCATTAGTCCGGCCGTGCTGGAGCAGCATGGGCGAGATGAAAACTTCCCGGAAGTACGTCCTCCGCTTGCGGTGGCTTACGCAGAGTCCAAGGAGGACGTGCAAACCGTGCTGGAATGGTGCCGCACTTGGCGCATTGCTGTGATTCCGTTTGGGGCTGGAACCAGCTTGGAAGGGGCGCTTGTGCCGGCAAGTCCCAATGTCCCTGTGCTCAGTCTGGACCTCTCGCGCATGAACCGGGTTGTGAGTATCCAACCTGACAATTTTCTGGCAGTGGTGCAGCCAGGGATTACGCGCAGCGCATTGAACGAGGCATTGCGGTACACGGGGCTGTTCTTCCCGGTCGATCCAGGCGCGGATGCCTCGCTTGGTGGGATGGCGGCGACTAACGCGAGTGGCACCACAACGGTGCGCTATGGTGGGATGCGGCAGAATACGGTCGCGCTCGAAGTTGTGCTGGCTAATGGTGAGGTGTTGCGGCTGGGACGACCAGTGCGGAAGACGAGTAGTGGCTATGATCTCAAAGACCTGTTCATTGGTTCGGCGGGGACGCTCGGCGTGATAACCGAACTCACTATACAGTTGCATCCCGTTCCAGAGCATGTTCACACCTTGCGTGTATTCTTTCCATCGATCATGGCGGCGGCGCAGGCCGCTTATGCGATCATGGCGAGCGCGCTGCCCGTGGCGCGTATGGAACTGGTGGATGAACTTGGCATACAAAGCATCAATCGCTACATGGGGCGAGGGTATACAGAGCAAACGGCACTTTTCCTCGAATTCCACTCTTCGACCGCGGCGGCGATTGAAGAAGAGGTGCGGCTGGTGGAAGAGTTGGTGGGCGATGCAGGGGCGACCGATATCAGTGTCGCCCGAACGCAGCAGGAGAGAACAGCGCAGTGGGAGGCGCGACATCATCTGTACTGGGCCATTGTGAATGCACATCCAGGGCATACATTTATGATTACTGATACAGCCGTGCCGCTTGTGCGTTTGCCAGAGCTTATCGCGTTTGCGCAGCAATTACTGGCAGAGATGGACATGCAGGGGAGTATTATAGGGCATGTTGGTGATGGGAACTTTCATACGATCATAGCTGTGAAGCCAGAGGACTACGAACGGGTGAAGATGTTTTCTGAGCGACTGGTGCGGCAGGCACTGGCATGGGAAGGGACGGCTTCTGGTGAGCATGGCATTGGCCTCGTGAAGCGCGGCTTCATGATCGAAGAGCACGGGGCGAGCGTGGCATGGATGCACCGCATTAAGGCTCTTTTTGACCCCGATGGCCTCCTTAACCCAGGCAAGCTGATCTAACACACGTTGGTCTGGTGGTTTGCACCTGTCACCAGCAGTCTTGTAGCCGTGGGGAGTCGTCACACCTTGAAGGTACAGTTGATGGCGCCGAAGCTGAGAATATCACCATCATGGAGAACGGCTGGATAGTTCGGACTGAGGCGCTGACCGTTGACGAGGGTGGTATTGCGGCTATTGAGATCGGTCAGCGTAAAGGTGCCGTAAGTGACCTCGATGACGGCGTGCTTGTGCGAAACGGTGTTCGAGCCGGGTAGCAGTGCGAGATCGACGCTACTCTGTGCTTCGGACTGAATGATTTCGCGTCCAATTGTTGTTCGTGGCGCGTTGAGCCGTATCGGCTGGCCAGTATTGAAGTGCAGATATCCATGGACAGGTGCTTCGTTCATGACGACTGTTGGTTGCGCAACAGGTGTCCGTGCCGGTTGATGAGCGGGCAGGGGCGCGCCGATTGCAGCGCGGGGAGTGGAACTGGGCCTGATAGGTGATCCAGCGACGTGAGCATTACCATTACCATAGAAATGAGGCGGTGGCGTCGCCTGGCGCATAGCTCTATATCCCACTGGAACAGGAAATGGCGCGGCAGCCGGAGCACGATTGTCAGCGAACTGTGCCATAAGTATCTTGTAGGTTTGTTCGCGTTGCTCTGTTGTTTGCAAGGTACTCAGTCGCGACTGGTATGCGACAAGCATGTTGGTGAGCGATTGCATAAACATATGGAGCTCGCCGAGTGCCTGGCGCGCCCTATTTTTTTGCACAAAGCGATAACCCAGCCATGCGGCTCCATAGATCGTTGTGAGTGGAAGGCTGATGATGGTGGCGACGTCCATCTTACTCGCTGCGCATTTTTCGACCAGCTTCCGCTCCAGATTGTGACCTTCCTGGTACGCCTGCTCAAACCAAGCGAGGGCCAGATTGCGTTCTCCGAGCAAACCATAACAGAAGGCCACATAGGCCCTGGCTTTCGCTGCCATCAGCGCGTTTTCTAGCGTAGCAGCCTTTCTAAATTCGTCGAGCGCATCCTCGATCAGTTTTTGTCTGCGCTCCGCACTGACTAAATCGGCATCCTGCAAATAACTTATACCAGTTTTATAATAGCTTGCAATCAACTTATCGATCTTTTGATCGGTCGTCTCCTGCTCTTCCTTTAACAGGCCAACAAAAGATTTCAATAGAAAACGAGAGACAGGGTCTGGTATATTTTTATCGATGGCAACATCAATGAACTGACTGCAAAAGGAACCGAATTTTGAGCTATTGATATTCATAGTAATTTCTCCTTCTTTTTCATTGGCATAGATAGTTTTTTAAGATGTTCACTGTTTGCAGTATACTGTGGAAACGGCGGGCGGGTATGCGTAACGTTACCCATTTTTGATTACTGGGCTGTCAAGGTTCAATTGATGGGTGGGGCCGGACGCCCACAAGGGGCAATACATTTCAAATAAGGATACAGCAAGCAAGCGTAGGGCGCGATTTATCGCCGCCACCGCCGATTTATCGGCCCGCGCGGACTGCCGATAAATCGGCGATGGGCGCGCTAAAGCGGCCCCTACAGACCATTCATACGCCTTGGATTTGACCTTAAGTGAAATGTATTGCCCACGGGGCATTCATACATATTACCTGTCCCTCGGACAAGGTGCAGGCAGTGTGCCAGTCAAAGAGTAGTAGCCCTTTGACTGGCACACTGCGGAGAAAAACATGTATAGCGCGTTAGGTAAGAATAGGGCTTTGAGCCGTGGGGTACT
>JBBQXY010000017.1:0-53190 GCA_038209195.1 Ktedonobacterales bacterium
AAAATCTGGCATGCGCTGGACTCCTGATGGCTTGGATGCGGTCCTCGCTTTGCGCACTTCCGTTCTCAACCAGTCCTACAACTCATTCTGGAAACTCGAATATGCTGCTTGATTGCCTACAACTTTTTCATACACCCATTGAAAGCAAACAGGTTGCTCATTAACGCGTTATGAGGTAGACTACTATCAAAGTCATTGCCACGCGTGTAATGGCTTTGATAGCACGTTATTTCACAACACGCTAATGCTATCATTCGCTAGCCCTACTTGTTAGTGGTCTGACCACCTTCATTTGATGGGTAAACATGTAGTGACACCCCTTGTGGGTGTCAGGCTTCTCTTTTCACATGCAGCTAGCTATACTTGTTAGCTACTCTACCAAACATTCACTAAATGAGGAGATTACTAATGCCTCAGCGAAGCGTAGTCGAGGCTCCCAACCCCCTCCGCGAGGGGCTACGCATTAAACAAAGCCCTGAACCCTGTGTAATGGTCATATTTGGCGCAAGTGGTGACTTAACCCATCGTAAATTGCTGCCCGCCCTCTATAATTTAGCTTTGGAACATCCATTACCAGCAGGGTTTTCAGTGGTTGGGTTCGCTCGCCGTCCTTATAGCGATGATGAATTTCGCCAACAAGCATTGGAATCCATCAACGCGTATTCACGCCAGAAGCCGGTCAACCCACAAGTGTGGGATAGCTTTGCCTCCGGCATTCGCTACCTGCAATCTGACTTTCACGACCCCTCCGGCTATGATCGCCTCAACAACTTACTCAATTCCCTTGACCAAGAACGCGGCACCAGCGGCAACCGCATCTTTTACCTTTCCACCCCCCCTAGCCAATACCCGGAGATCATTCAGCGCCTGGGTGCGGCCGGCTTAAACCGGGGCCGCAAGGGATGGACGCGCATCATCATCGAAAAGCCCTTTGGGCATGACCTCGTTTCAGCTCGCGAGCTCAACCGCCAGGTGGCAAAAGTGTTCCGCGAAGAACAGGTCTATCGTATCGATCACTATCTGGGCAAAGAAACGGTACAAAATATCCTGGTCTTCCGCCTGGCTAACGGCATCTTTGAACCGGTTTGGAATCGGCGCTACGTTGACCATGTACAAATCACCGTGGCAGAGAATCTCGGCCTGGAAGGTCGGGGGCCCTACTATGAAGAGGCTGGTGCCATTCGTGACATGGTGCAGAATCACATGTTGCAACTGCTGACACTCGTGGCTATGGAGCCGCCTATCGCCTTCGACGCCAACTCGGTACGCGATGAAAAGGTGAAAGTGCTTCATGCGCTCCAACCGCTCTTAGGGAATGATGTTGCCACCAGTACCATACGGGCACAGTACGGAGCCGGCTGGGTCAGTGGGCAACAAGTACGTGGTTATCTTGAAGAAAAAGGTGTTTCACCAACCTCGTTCACCGAAACGTACCTGGCGATGAAAATTTTCATTGATAATTGGCGCTGGGCTGGTGTTCCTTTTTACTTGCGTACCGGCAAGCATCTACCCAAACGTGTCACTGAGATTGCCATTCAATTCAAACAGGCACCACTCATGCTTTTTAAACGCAGCGAGGCGCATGGACAGGTGGAACCAAACGTTCTGACCTTACGCATTCAACCTGACGAAGGCATTTCACTCAAGTTCGGTGCTAAAGTACCTGGTACGGAGATGCAAATTCGCGCCGTCAACATGGATTTCTTCTATGGTTCCTCGTTCGTACGCGAGCAACCAGAGGCCTATGAACGACTCATCCTCGACTGTATGATGGGCGACTCTACCTTGTTTACTCGTCGAGACGAAGTTGAAGCTGCTTGGACCTTTGTCCAAGGTCTCCTGGATGAATGGAAAAACGAACCGCGTGAGACTATCTTGAGCTATGAATCTGGTTCCTGGGGTCCACAAGCTGCCGACGAGTATATCTGGAGAGATGGTCGCCGCTGGCGACGACCATAATCTCGGTACGAGGGTTTGCATTCTTTAACTGCATGGAAGCAGAAGACACAATGTCCAGTAGACCCGGCACGAGGGCCTACTGACGGTAGAGCTAACAAGCAGGGACTCACTTTCCCCCCTGTAATCGCACTCTACGTGCTTCCAAGCCCGCCCAAAACATGAAATGAGCTGACAACATACTAGAGAACTGAGCCGTTCGTAATCAAAGAACAGAGTAGTTCTTGCTGATGAGGGGAAACTATATGACCAGGGAGGCCACCAATAGTCTTGGACCCCGCTTACCATGGGCGGGAAAATCGGTACCCATGGAAAAAGTCGAGGATGAGCTTGCTCGCCTCTGGAAAATGTCTGCCGACAACATGCGTACCGGTCAGAATACGAACGTGCGCACCAGCGTCCTAAACCTTGTTATTTGCGCACCCGATATCGACTCCGCAAAACGTGCCAGTGCCTTACTGCGCGATTTATCCAGTACGCACCTGGCCCGTGTCGCTGTTCTTATCCTTGATAACAGCAGCACTGCACCCGCGGCTATTTCTTCATGGGTGACTTTGCGCTGTTTTTCAGTTTTTTCCGATCTTATGCGCCATTGCTTCGAACAAACGACCATTCTGGCAACCGGCAGCGCGGTTCGCTCGATAGCCAACATCATCCAACCATTGCTGAAACCCGATTTACCGGCCTACCTCTGGTGGGTGGGTGATCCGCCCAGCGATGATACCGTTTTCAACAACCTGATCGAATTGAGCTCCAGGGTCATCGTTGACTCCACCACCTTCTTTAATCCTGAGCAGGATATTCATACCCTGGCTTTGATTCGCCAGGCCACCCCAGAATGCGCACTGAGCGATTTAAACTGGGGTCGCATCACACCATGGAGACAATTGATCGTCCAGTTCTTTGATATTCAGGCATATCGTCCCTACCTGGACGGTGTCATCGCCATCGAAATAGAACACGCGGCAGCCCCTCTTGCATCTCCCACGCGTTCCGAACAAGGAGATGTCTCGCCCAACCCAGCTTGCGCCCTTTTACTAGCTGGCTGGCTCAAAGCCCGCCTCGGTTGGTCTTTTGATATAGATAATACCAGCAATATTCATGATACTTCTAGCGGCAGCTACCATTGGGCCTTTACACGCGCTACGAGCCAACGACTGGGTCCTGCCCGCAGTAAAACAAGCAAGCTAACCGCTACACCACAGCCAAGCATCGATATTCGTCCACAGGTGCAGTCTCAAATGCGTCCTGGCTCAATTTGTCTCGTCCGCCTCACCAGCATCGTTGATGGCAAACGCGCCACCTTCACCATCAATCGCGAAGGGGACCCAGATCTCGTCCTTACCTCCGTGAAGCTGTCGGACGAGGTTCGCCCACAGCGCACGGTGAGCCTGGCAGCCGCGCATAAAGAGAGTGAATTACTCCACGACGAGTTAGAAATTGTGGGACACGATCACCTCTTTGAGCAAACACTCGAAGAGTTGACTGAACTACTAGCATAAACTGTATTTCAGGAGCAAGCTATGGACGTCGCTATCTATCCTGACAGCAATACCTTGAGTCACGAGGCGGCACACTATATTGTTCGCCTCGCTACCGAAGCTATCACGAGCCATGGTCAATTCACTATCGCTCTATCGGGCGGCTCAACGCCCAAAGTTCTTTATGCCCTGCTCGGCAATGAACCATATCGCAGTCAGATCGATTGGGCTCTGGTAGAGATATTCTGGTCTGACGAGCGTTGCGTCCCACCCGACAGCAGCGATAGCAACTACCAACTCGCCCAAGAGGCTCTGTTCAGCAAAGTACCCATCGCTGCCAGCCAGATTCATCGTATGCCTGCCGATAAAGCTGACCGCGACGCAGCATCCTTGGAATACACCGAGGAGATGCAACGCGTCTTTGGCACCGATGGTATACCCAGTTTCGACCTCTTGCAACTCGGTATGGGGCCAGAAGGGCATACCGCCTCGCTCTTCCCTCATCAGGCATCTCTACACGAGCAGCAACGGCTGGTCATGCCTGTCACCGTACCCAAGCCACCGCCACCTCGCCTGACCTTTACGCCACCGCTGCTCAATGCCGCACGGCATGTCTTATTCCTCGTCACTGGCAGTGATAAAGCCGATGCGATACAAGCCGTTCTGGAAGGCAGCTACCAACCAGATGAATATCCAGCCCAAATCGTTCGTCCACCACATGGAGAAGTGACCTGGATGCTTGATACAGCCGCAGCAGGCAAATTACAACAGCGTTAGTTAACGGAGAATTTTTATGCTTGGACTTGTCCCATCCATTCTTTCTGCCGATTTCACGCGCCTGGGAGATCAGGTGCGTGAGGCCGACGCAGCCGGCGCCCAACGCATCCAGATCGACGTTATGGACGGACACTTTGTCCCCAATCTCACCATGGGGCCGCTCGTTGTCGAAGCAGTGCGCCGCTGCACCAACCTTCCCCTTGAGGCGCATCTGATGATTACCAACCCAGAACAGTTTATCGATGCCTTTGCCAAGGCTGGTGCCGATGTCATCATTGTCCACCAAGAAGTCTGCCCTCACCTCAATGGCGTCATCCAACAAATCAAAAACGCTGGCAAACAAGCTGCGGTCGCCCTCAATCCCTCAACGCCCGTCTTTATGCTGGAGGACGTACTGTCATTTCTTGATATGGTGCTGATTATGACTATCAATCCCGGCTTTGGGGGACAGGATTTCATCCCCGAAACCCTCTCCAAAATTGCACGTGTGCGCCAGATGATCACCCAACGCAATCTACAATGCGATGTAGAGGTCGATGGCGGCATTCACGAAGTCACCGCCCCCCAAGTCGTGCAAGCCGGAGCCAACCTCCTCGTTGCCGGTTCCGCTATTTACAATCAGCGCGAAAGCGTCGCCCAGTCCATGGAAAGAATGCGAAAAGCCATTCAATAGGGGCCGATTATGCACATTAACGAAATATTCCGACCGTCCGTAGGGCGCGATTTATCGCCGCCACCGCCGATTTATCGGCCCGTCCATAGATCGATAAAATGGAAGGCGAAACAATAACTATGCATGATGATATCACTGATATTCCAGGGCTGCGCGTCGGTCATGATACCAACACAGAGGGCGGTACGGGTTGCACCGTCATTCTTTGCGACACACCAGCTATTGGTGGAGTCGATGTGCGTGGTGGTGCCCCCGCCACGCGCGAGACAGATCTCCTACATCCGATGCATATGGTCGAAGAGGTTCACGCTATTGTGTTAGCCGGTGGCAGTGCCTACGGCCTCGATGCCGCTAGTGGCGTCATGCGTTATCTGGAGGAACAGAACATCGGTTTCGATGTCGGGATAGCGCGTGTTCCTATTGTGCCAGCCGCGGCCCTCTTTGACCTCGCCTTCGGCTCCCCCTCGGCCCGACCCGATGCCGACTCCGGCTATCGTGCTTGCATGCAAGCGTCAGCAAATCCAGTTGAGCAGGGAAATGTTGGAGCCGGCACGGGGGCAACCGTTGGCAAAATGTTTGGCCCAGCCTTTTGCATGAAAGGTGGCCTGGGCTCCGCCAGCATGCGTCTGGACGATGGCACGATCATTGGAGCAATTGTCGCCGTTAATGCTCTAGGTGACATTATTGACCCACAAACACAGCAAGTAATAGCGGGCGCACGTAACCCCTTAGGTGGCTTTATCGCATCCAATCCCTTTAGTAATACAACGATTGCTGTCGTCGCCACCACTGCTCCACTTCCAAAGGTAGCAATCAATAAAGTCGCACAAATGGCACACAATGGCCTGGCACAGACCATTAGACCTGCACATACTATGTTCGATGGTGACACTGTCTTCGCGCTCGCCTTGGGGCCACAGTCAGAAAATCGACCGAACCAGGCCACGCTCGCATCACAAGTCAGTATGATTGGGGCGGCGGCGGCAACCACACTTGCCAGGGCCGTCATCAAAGCAATTCGCAATGCCACAGCTCTGCATGGTGTACCAGCAACACATCTCTCGCTTTAAGCACTCCGTTATTCAATCAAGCTAAGGTTGTAGCATTACAAATAAGACGACGCCCCCACTAATGAGCATAATAACCACGCAAGCTAAAATTACGAGCATGAACGCGTAGCTACGCGGTAGAGATGTTGGCTCCGCATGTCGATCTGATGGACGTCTTTCAACCGGAGACGGCAGTTCGCGTTTGGCAGTTAAGCTCTTCAAACCGCCAGTCGCCAGATCCCAGGAGTTTGATGCAAAATCAATTGCGCGATCTTGAGAGAATTCGTAAGGGGCGTCAGTTTGAGGTAAAGTCGGCGGCAACATAGATGGCTGCGGGGCAGCAAGAAGAGGAAGAGGCGTGGTGGGAATCGAGTGAATAGGGTCAGGAACATTAGTAGGTCGGCGCAACCGAAATCCCGAAGATTGTGCATCAGATGGTGGCAATGTCACAGTTTTTCTCCGCTAGGGGATCATACAGACCAACCGCATCTCAACAAACAAACAACATACAGTGCACACACTACAAACATTCATCCTTATTACTATCTATTGTAGTGAAAGAACGAAAAATTTCAAGAGATTAGGGACTAATGTCTTCATGCAGAAGGAATATTGCCCAACAACTCCAAAAGTTCATTGAGGATGCGAGCCGTAGCGCCCCAGATACGGTATCCCTCATACTGATAAAAATAAATAGTTCGGCTTTGTCCCTCACGCATCCATTCTTCTGTATGAAAGATAGCAGGATCAGCTAGGCCACGCAGCGAAGTGAGCAGGATATCCGTCACCTCACTAGGCTGCAAGCGCAGGGTACCCAATCCCTCTGGCAAGAAAGCCACCACAGGCACAACCAGGTAGTTGCTGACAAACGTGAAAACAGGATGTAATAGCCCTAAAATCTTCACATCGGAGACGTCTAAGCCGATCTCTTCCTGCGCCTCCCGCAATGCTGTCGCGACCAGTGAACCATCATTTGCCTCACTGCCCCCGCCAGGAAACGCAATTTCACCGCTATGAGCACGTAGCGTTGTAGCACGATGTATAAAAAGAAGCTGCATTTCCCCTTGTAGCTCAAAAAGTGCTAACAGCACCGCCGCTTTCCGAGCAGAAGGAAGCACGCCTTCAAGCGCATCCGACAACAATTCAGCATGTTCAACAGGCTCTAAGCAAGCCTGTAAAAGAGAAACAATGGCAGAAATATTCTCAACATCCATACAGACATTTTACCACAAACCGACACTTGCATCAGTGTGATACAATGTGATAAATAAAAAAACACCGGGAGAATCGCAAAAAGGCACCGTATTGTCTTGCATTCAGGGGCGGCATTTGGTATAATTAGAGCAATCGAGTAGGGGTATGCTAATTTTCAGGCTCTCATTGTGTTCGTACCGAGTTTTCCTGTCTGCGAGCTTCGTTTCGTATGACCGTTCTGTAGGGCATAAAATAGTCACTCAGAAAAAACACTCTTTAAATGAGATATAATCAGACCGAGACGATCACCGCCTAAGCAGCCTCTCCCGATAAGCCAATGTCCAAAGTCGCACTCCCCATGGTCTCGGCGCGAAGTCCATTCGTTATCTTCAGACAAGATTGCGATCACAAACGTCGCGGCACAACGACAAACGTCTTCGTGGAAAGTGAACGCATGATGGACTGGCAATAACCGTGGATCGAAGGGGGTATTTTACCCATGCAAGCAAACCAGCACGGCGACCTTTCGACTATGCCAGCGGCAAATCATAAAAGCGGGCGGGTACAGACGATGTTTGAAGAAAACGACCAAGAAGGTCAAAACAACAACAACTCAGAAGAGATGGAAGGCTATAATGAAATGGCTGATTTACTTGAGAAATCAGCCAGTCCCATCAATATCAAACGCGGCGATGTGGTCGAGGGCGTACTGGTGCGTATTGATCAGGATGAAATCCTGGTCGATATTGGCCTCAAATCCGAAGGCGTCCTCTCAACTAAAGAGCTTCCAGCTAACGGCTATGGCTCCTTTAGTGAGCTACACCTGAATGATAAAGTTCTCGTTTACGTCATTCAACCGGAAACTCAAGATGGGCACGCACTCCTTTCACTCAAGCGAGCCAATGCAGAACGGCAATGGCGTATTGCTGAAGACCAGTACAAAAACGGCGAACTGCTCAAGGCTCGGGTCATCGATTACAATAAAGGTGGTCTGATCGTCGATGTCGCAGGCATTCGCGGCTTTGTCCCTATCTCCCAGATTCTCAACCTGAAGCGCGAAGAAGTGGCTTCCGGCGGTGAGAACCAGGAGACGGCTGCAAAGCTCCAGAGCATGAAAGACAAAGAGCTTCAGCTCAAAATCATTGAGATCAATCGGGCGCGTAACCGCTTGATCCTCTCGGAACGTTTAGCTGTCCAAGAATGGCGCCAACGCCGCCGCGAGGAACTCCTCGACGAGCTCAAGCCCGGCGAAGTGCGTACCGGTATCGTCAGCAACCTTGCCAACTTCGGTGCTTTTGTCGATCTTGGTGGAGCGGACGGTTTGGTACACATCAGCCAACTTGCTTGGAGTCGTGTCAACCACCCCAGTGAAGTACTCCATGTCGGCCAAGAGGTCGAGGTACAGGTACTGAGCGTGGACAAAGAAAAGAAGAAAATCGCACTCTCCATCAAGCGGGCCGAAGTTGACCCCTGGACAACGGTTGAGCAGCGCTACACACCGGGACAAGTGGTCACGGGCGTCATCACCAAGATTGCTCCGTTCGGTGCCTTTGCACGGATAGAGGATGGCATCGAGGGTCTCATCCACCTCTCTGAGCTCACTCCGGGTGTTGATCCCAAACAAACATTGCACGAGGGGGTCCCTTTACAACTGCGCATCTTGCGTATCGACGCCGAACGCCGCCGCTTAGGTCTCAGCCTCCGCCAGGCCGATGAGCTAGATGCCGAGCCGGTGCCTTCCGAACTTACCTCGGAAGCGGGCGTTAATACAGCAGGTGCATCGACCGCACCTTCGACTCCTGCATTAGAAGATCTGCAAGCACAACCGGAAGTTGCCCCCCCTTCGTTAGAGGCTGTAGGCGGCGCACAAACGCCACGGCGCGGTGAAGGGCGAACTGAGCGACAACGCAAAGAGGCAGAAAATCCTCTGTTGAATGGTCTGCCCGGTGGCGAAATTGGAGAGACAACCGCTATGGCCGAAGCTTTCCGTGCTGCCGCCCGCCAACGCTCAAAGGAAGATCCAGAAACTCCTGAAAGCTAAAGCATTTTTGTCCTCGTTTCAATGTGAAGAGTTCTCAGTGCTCTCTTAAGGGTGCTGTGAACTCCTCTCGTTGAAACGAGGACGAAATGTTCTCTTAAGGGTGCTGCGAACTCTTCACATTGAAATCACACGATATACACGTCGCGAGAACTTTTCTCCTTGACTCTCTCCAATATGTGTTGTATGATGAGCACATACTATCAAAGTAAAAAAATCAAACAGTAAGAGTATTTTTCCACCTATTCCTGTAATATGGGATAGGAGCAGTATCGGAAAAACGAACAAAGATAAACGGAGGCATCTGAAGAAGAAACGTTCATTGCTTACCACGTTATTCGCACTTGAAAAACTGATCGTCTGACCTCCTCGCTGCGTATGCACTTGTATATAGCAGTGAGGGGGTCGATTGTTTCTTAGTAAGGAAATATGAACGTATATCGACAGAGGGAGGCTTGAGTTGTTTTCCTTGACGCTACCTGACGGGTGTTGTATGATGAAGTACGTGGTTTACCTGAGCGACTCAGAGGGCTCGGTTCCACCCTCTACCTTTGAAAGGGGAGTGACAAACAGGTGAATGATAGAGATAGGTTTGACAAGTTTACAGAGCGGGCTCGCAAAGTCCTGAGTCTCGCCCAAGAGGAAGCACAGCGCTTCCAACACAATTATATTGGCACGGAACATCTTCTGCTTGGACTCGTCCGAGAAGGGGAAGGCGTTGCGGCTAAAGTTTTAAGTAACCTCGGCGTCGAGCTGAATAAAGTTCGGAGTGCCGTTGAATTTATCATTGGTCGCGGAGACCGCATAGTCCTCGGTGAGATCGGCCTCACCCCGCGCGCCAAAAAAGTGATTGAGCTTGCCGTTGATGAAGCCCGTCGCTTGAATCATCACTATATTGGTACAGAGCATCTCTTATTGGGTTTGGTACGCGAGGGCGAAGGCATCGCCGCGGGCGTGCTTGAAAGCCTGGGCGTCAATCTGGAGAAAGTTCGCACACAAACTATCCAGGTGCTCAGTCAATCCGGCGCACCACACGAGCGCGACGCCAAACACTCGAAAACTCCCACCATCGACCAGATGGGCATCGACCTCACCGCCGCTGCCCGCGCCGGGACACTCGATCCCGTCATTGGTCGCCATCAAGAGATTGAGCGCGTCATCCAGATTCTCTCCCGCCGTAACAAAAACAACCCCGCGCTCATTGGTGAGCCTGGCGTTGGTAAAACGGCAATCGTCGAAGGATTGGCACAACGCCTGGTTTCAGGTGAAGTTCCTGAGACGCTGATCGGCAAACGCTTGCTTACCCTCGATGTTGGTTCGCTGGTTGCTGGCACCAAATATCGCGGTGAATTTGAAGAGCGTTTGAAAAAGATCATCGAAGAGATTCGCAGTAGCCGTGACTGCATCATCTTTATCGACGAAGTTCATACCCTTGTTGGTGCCGGTGCAGCAGAAGGCGCAGTTGATGCTGCGAACATTCTCAAGCCCGCCCTCTCTCGCGGTGAATTGCAGTGTATTGGCGCAACCACACTGGACGAATATCGCAAGTATATCGAGCGCGATGCCGCATTACAACGCCGCTTCCAGGAGGTCATCGTCCGCGAACCAACCGTTGAGGAGACTATCGAAATCCTCAAAGGCATACGCGAACGCTATGAGCAGCACCACCGCTTGACCATCACAGACGAGGCCCTCAAAGCCGCCACTGATATGGCTAGCCGCTATATTACCGATCGCTTCATGCCAGACAAAGCGATTGACCTGATCGACGAAGCCGCAAGCCGCGTTCGTATGCAGAACTCGCTTGCCCCCCTCAACCTCAAAGAGGCCATGAAGGGTCTCGAATCAGTTCTTCGGGAGAAGGAAGCTGCCATCCAGCAGCAAGAGTATGAATTGGCAGCAGAACTGCGCGACCGCGAAGTAAAATTGCGCGACCGCATTTCTAAATTGGAATCGGGCTGGCATCGCGAGCGTGGTACCGACAAGCCCACCGTTGGCGAAGAGGAAATTGCCCAGATCGTCTCGATGTGGACAGGTATCCCGGTCATGCGCATCGCCCAGGAGGAGTCGCAACGACTGCTCCAGATGGAAGAAGCATTGCATGGCCGCGTCATCGGTCAAAATGATGCCATCGAAAAAGTTGCACGCGCAGTACGCCGTGCCCGTGCCGGTCTGAAAGACCCCAAACGCCCCATTGGCTCGTTCATCTTTATGGGACCAACCGGCGTCGGTAAGACCGAATTGGCACGCACTCTAGCCGAATTCATGTTTGGCAGTGAAGACGCACTCATCAAAATCGACATGTCAGAGTTCATGGAACGCCACGCGGCTGCCCGCCTCGTCGGTGCCCCTCCCGGATATGTCGGTTATGAAGAAGGCGGTCAGCTTACCGAGGCGGTACGCCGCAAGTCCTATAGTGTGATCCTCCTCGACGAAATCGAAAAGGCTCACCCCGACGTCTTCAACATGCTCCTTCAAATTTTGGAAGATGGCAAGTTAACCGACGCCAAGGGACGCACTGTAGACTTCCGTAATACTATCGTGATCATGACCTCCAACGTTGGCGCGGCCCTCTTGAACAAAGAAGCCTCCATTGGCTTCAAACAGTCAAAAGATAAAGCCAAAGCCAATCAGAACGAGTACGATAGTATGAAGGGCAAGGTTTTGGGTGAACTCAAGAACACCTTCAAACCTGAGTTCCTGAACCGTATCGACGAAATCATCGTCTTCCACTCCTTACGCATGGAAGAAATGTACTCTATCGTTGACCTGCTTCTCAATCGCGTGCGCAACCAGTTGACTGAGCAGCAAATCGAACTGATCATGCCGCAAAATGCCAAAGACTTCCTGATTGAGAAAGGCTTCGATCCCCAGTATGGTGCCCGCCCATTGCGCCGCACTATCCAAAGGATGGTCGAAGACCCTCTGGCAGAAGGTCTCTTACAAGGCAAATTCCATCCGGGCGACCTGGTGGAAGGCTGCATTATCGACGACGACTTGTTACTCACCGTGCGCAATCGCATCGAGCAGTTACCTGCTCCTGCGACACCAGAAGCCGCCCTCTCAGCAGGTGGTGAAAGCGGCGTGAGCACCGAAACATTGTAGTCAATAACTAGTACAAGCGTAGGGGCCGATTTATCGCGCCCACCGCCGATTTATCGGCCCGTCCGGTCTGCCGATACATTGACGATGGACATGAAAATCGGCCCCTACTGTATTTCCAATGGATGCAGCTTTTTTATGCCCAAAATACGCACAAAATATATCTGCCAACAATGCGGCGGTGAACAAAGCAAGTGGGTAGGGAGATGCCCCGATTGTGGCACATGGAATACCATGGAAGAGTCTGTAGACCTCCCACAGAGTCCAGCCCAACAACGCAAACAATCATTGTTGGGAACGTCATCCATTGCACAGGGCACCCACATTCCTCTCGTTCTTCCAGCCATCAAGCCCTTTGCCCAAGAGCGCATCTCGGTCGGTTATCCAGAAATGGATCGCGTCCTCGGCGGTGGGCTGGTCGCTGGCTCCTTGACACTCATCGGCGGTGAACCTGGCATTGGCAAGTCAACCTTGCTCCTCCAAGTCTCTGGTGCCATTGCCAGGGATGTTGGCCCAGTCCTCTATGTCTCCGGCGAAGAATCAATTGAACAAGTGAAGATGCGAGCGGAACGCCTGGACATCACTGGTGAGCAGCTCTACCTCCTGGCCTCCATTGAACTTGACGTTATCGCCGAGGCGCTGGGGCGTTTGAAGCCCGCCTTACTCGTCGTAGATTCCATTCAAACCCTCCTCGCCAGCCATTTAACTGCCGCTCCCGGCAGCATTAGTCAGGTACGCGAATGTACCTTACAGTTGATGCACCTGGCAAAAAACTCCCATACCCCCATTTTTATTATTGGTCATGTCACCAAAGAAGGCACGGTAGCTGGTCCCAAAGCATTGGAACATATCGCCGATGCCGTTCTCTACCTCGAAGGTGAACGCTATCACACCTATCGCTTGCTGCGCGGAGTCAAAAATCGCTTTGGCGCAACGCACGAAGTTGGCGTATTCGAAATGCATGGCGAAGGATTGGTGGAGGTTGCTAACCCTTCAGCAGTTTTCTTGGCCGACCGCGCCGCTGGTGCCACCGGCTCCGTCGTAGTGGTCAGCATGGAGGGAACACGACCCATTCTGGTGGAAGTGCAAGCCCTCGTCACCCCCAGCAACTTCGGCAATGCACGTTGCACCACAAACGGTATCGAACACAACCGCCTCTTGATGCTGTTGGCAGTGCTCACCAAGCGTGTCGGGTTGGCTGTAGGTAATCACGATGTCTATGCCAATGTCGTCGGCGGCTTTACTCTCGAGGAACCAGCTATCGATCTGGGAGTAGCCGCAGCCATCGCCTCCAGCTATCGCGAAAAACATATTCCCGCGGATATGGTACTGATTGGAGAGGTTGGGCTTTCTGGCGAGCTACGTGCCGTCAGCCGCATGTCCATGCGCGTTCGTGAGGCCGCGAAACTTGGCTTTAAACGCTGTATCGTCCCCAGCGCAGGCAAAGGCGCACAAATGCGCTCAGAACTCGAAAACTCAAGCTTACCCGCCGATTTCAAAATCATTACGTCAAGTTCACTTGCAGTCGCATTGGAAATTGCGCTACACTAATCAGTACGACGATGTATATTGATTCTTACGCCTTAAGGGTGTATACTCCGTAATCAACAAAGAGATTTTTAGCGGTTCAACGGGCGCGTTTTAGAGGTCAACAAAGTATGCTTGGCAACATTCATCTTTTGCTATTATCATTTTTGTTTTTTTCATCTGCTCTGCCAGCACGTCTTACCTCACGCAGCCCTTTACAGGTATTCTTAGGTGATGCACAACCACGGAAGCAGTACTTCCACAAGCTCTGCGCCGCTCATGAATACCATACTGGAGGATGCAGGGATGTCTATTACCACCATTTCGCGCTTAGTGGGCGCGTTGCTGGCATTAATCATCATTGTTGGAGCTAACTTTTTTGATCGAACCTTACCGCCATTAAATATCTGGTGGGTAGTTGGTATAGCCATCGGTGCTGCCATTATCGGCTTTATCATTTCGCCATATATCAGTGTCGTTCCTTATCGCTGGATGCGTGAAGTGGCGGCGAGCGATCTTATCGCCGCTGTTATCGGACTTATAGTAGGGCTTATCATCTCATTCCTCATCGATATTCCATTAGCCAATCTCCCTGGTATTTGGGGGCGTATCCTTCCTTTTGTGGGCACAGTGGTCTGTGGCGGACTGGGCTTCGCCCTCGCAGTTCAGCGCAAAACTGATATGATTCACCTCTTCCAAAGCGGTATCGCCGCCCGCCGCGCCCGCGAACGTGAGCGCGAGGATGAGCGCGAAAAAGAGAAGAGCAAAGAACACGAAACAGAAGGTTCACAACAATTTGTACCAGTCACGCAAATCCTGCTCGATACGAGCGCGATCATCGACGGGCGTATTGCCGATATCAGCCAGACAGGCTTTATCTCTGGCGCATTACTTGTTCCGCGCTTTGTCCTCAATGAACTACAACACATTGCCGACTCTGCCGATACGATGCGACGCAATCGCGGTAGACGTGGACTGGAAATGCTGAACCGCTTACAAAAAGACGCCACCGTCCCTATCGAGATCACCGATGCCGATGTTGAAGATGTGGCAGAGGTCGATGGGAAACTGGTCAAAATGGCCCGTACACTCCATTGCCCCATCATCACCAACGACTTTAACCTCAATCGTGTAGCCGAATTGCAGGGCGTCAAAGTCCTCAATATCAATGAACTGGCCAACGCCGTGAAACCAGTTCTTCTACCAGGTGAAGATATTCATATCAAAATCATGCAGGAAGGCAAAGAGCTAGGCCAGGGTGTAGGCTACCTGGATGATGGCACAATGATCGTCGTTGAAGGTGGTCGACAATATATGAGCACAACCATTGAAGTCATTGTCACCCGCGTTCTGCAAACCGTCGCCGGGCGCATGATCTTCGCCCACCCGAAACAAGGCAACAATGGCAGCGGCCCTTCACTTCTGCCACCATCGAAACAAAGATAGAGCATGCCTCTTCATCGCCACACTGGTGAGGAGCTAGGGAGCATATGCAAGATACCGCGGCTGTCGTCATTGTAGCTGCTGGCGTAAGCCGTCGCATGCAAGGACGTGATAAACTCTGGACACCACTGTCAGGTCGTATCACTTTGGCTCGTACTATCGATGTTTTTGATGCCTCACCTGTAATAGCTTCCATTATTCTAGTCATAAGTACCGAACGGCTTCCCGTTGCGCTAGAGCTATGTCGCCAGGAACAGTGGAGCAAAATTGCCGCCATCGTGCCGGGTGGTCTCCGTCGCCAAGATTCCGTCCTTGCTGGATTGGACGCACTCCTGCAAACCACACCTACCTGCCAATGGGTTATGATTCATGATGGCGCACGCCCCCTTGTAACACCGACTATCCTGGCAGCAGGGCTCGCAGCAGCACAGGAACACGGTGCCGCCATCGCCGCCGTACCTGTCAAAGACACCATCAAAGCGGTACAGCATGGTATCGTCAGCACAACGCTTGATCGCTCACAACTCTGGTCCGTACAAACGCCACAAGTCTTTTCCCTACCGCTCATTCATGCGGCCTATCACAATCCTGTCGCACACAACGATGCCACCTTGCTAGAACTGTTAGGGCATCCCGTAGCGGTCTTCCCCGGTGACTATATGAATATCAAAATTACTACCCAGGAAGACCTCCTCCTGGCAGAAGCCTTTCTACAAGGACACTTTTAAGGATTTTTTTCATGATGCGTATTGGCTTTGGTTACGATGTCCACGCCTTTGCAACGGGTCGTCCACTGATATTAGGGGGCGTTACCATTCCCTTTCCATTGGGTCTCTCCGGCCATTCTGATGCCGACACCGTCATTCATGCC
The DNA here is from genome assembly GCA_038209195.1 of Ktedonobacterales bacterium. Classification (GTDB taxonomy): domain Bacteria; phylum Chloroflexota; class Ktedonobacteria; order Ktedonobacterales; family Ktedonobacteraceae; genus JBBQXY01. The sequence continues at coordinate 16,112 of JBBQXY010000017.1, forward strand.
GTCGTCGATGCGCTACTTGGCGCGGCTGCCCTCGGCGATATCGGCAACCATTTCCCTTCTCACGATCCACGCTGGAAAGATCAACCCAGTGCGATCTTCCTCGACTACACATTTGATTTATTATGTCAACAACAATGGCGCATTAACAATATTGATACAACCATCGTTGCCGAACGCCCAAAATTGGCACCCTTTACACCCGCCATGCGCATTCATGTAGCCGAACATCTTCACCTTGATATAACACAAGTTAGCATTAAAGCCACCACTACCGATGGTCTCGGCTTTGCCGGTAGAAGCGAAGGTATTGCTTGCTACGCGGTCGCTTTACTCGAAAAATAACCATCCTATTATTAACTAACTTTTTATTAGTTACTTGACAAACAAAAGCCAAGATGGTATAATCACTTGAGTTAGAACTGTTACTAACTATTTCGCTGCTAACAAGAAAAACACAGCAATTTACAAAGGAGATACACTATGGCTTGGAACATTGATGCAGTACATTCACAGGCAACATTTTCAGTCAAACACATGATGATCAGTACCGTACGCGGACATTTCAACGTCTTGAGCGGCAAACTCGACATCGACGAAGCACACCCTGAGAACGCTTGGGTCGAGGCAGAGGTTGATGTTGCTTCGATCGATACGCGCGATCCGAAACGCGATGGACAGCTGGTTTCACCCGATTTCTTTGATGCCGCACAGTATCCTAAAATCACCTTCAAAAGCACCAAAGTAGAACCCACTGGCAAAGACGAGTATCGCGTCACCGGCGACCTCACCCTTCATGGCGTCACAAAACAGGAAACCTTCCACGCGGAATATTCCGGCCAGTTAAAGGACCTCTACGGCATGCAGCGTGCAGCATTCAGCGTCAAAGGTACAATCAACCGCAAAGACTATGGGTTGAATTGGAATGTCGCGCTTGAATCCGGCGGCGTTCTAGTTGGTGATAAAGTCAATGTCGAAATTGACCTCGCCGCTGTTCAACAGGCACCAGTTGACGCTTCCGCAACACAAACGGCATAATTGAGCCCAGCATACAATACTACTTTCTTCGGGTTCTCCGTAGGGCGCGATTTATCGCCGCCACTGCCGCACCCTGTCTGGGGGACAGGTAATAATCGGCCCGTCCTCGCCAATCACCCGGAAGGATGGAGAGCCTAGCCTACCTTCGATGATACGAGCAAGAAGTAGAGAGATGGTTTAAAGTATATCTCTCTGCTTCCCTCTTTTTATCCCTTGTAAGCCACATCCGTTTTCGCCGCCATAATGAAATCGTTATGGTGCAAGCCTCGAATCTTATGTGTCCACCATGTCACCGTCGTCTTACCCCATTCGGTCAACAAAGCCGGATGATGACCAGCCGCCTCAGCCAATGCGCCCACCTCGTTCGTAAAAGCGAGAGCATGCACGAAATCATCGAAAGTAAAAACGCGCTGCAAGCGTTGAATACCATCAACCTCGATAATATGCCACTCAGGTACCTGAGGATGATATTCAGCCAGTTCCGCCTCAGTAACCGTTGGTTCACCCCTACGGCACGCGGTACACTCCATCTGTGTCAATTGAGCCATATCAGTTCAACTACCCTTTCAATACAAAGCAATCACTCAGGTTTGGCTTCCTGCTTTTTTTCCTGAGTTTCTGGCCCTATCAGCATCTTCACCACATCGTGGGGATGCGTAGGAATACGCGGAATTTTGCTCGATACCTGAGAAATTTCTTCCATCGGCAGCTCGGCTAGCATCTTATTCTTCATATCATTGGCCTGGTTCACGCCCTTACCCGCGCCACGAGCAATCGATTGCAGAGCCTTGGGACCAAGCAATGCCAGGACAATCACAGCAATCACGACAAGCTCTATCGGATGAAATCCCATCGTAAGGCTCCTTTCCATGAAAACAACATATTACATTCCTTTTTATTTACCTACTCTATAATACCATACGATGACCACTATCCTATGGATGATTGCCACTATGCCAATCCACTTTCCACATTTCCTAGGCAATGCACAAATTGGTGAAAATCTCCCTACGAAAAAATGAAGATCTGCCGTTTACTGTAGTAGAGAGTGTACAAGAAGCTGACAGGAGGTTGGCTGACTCAATGACTTTGGTTGGGGTTTCAGAACATCCAGCACCATTGAGCCAACCATCTTGTTGACAGTCGGAGGTATTCTAGCCCAGGACTTCCCCCACACACCCCTAATCTGGGTTTGCCGGTCGTGTTTCCCCCAGGACGCGACCGGCCTCTTTTTTGCTACAACTAAACTTGGGCTATAATCAATGGTAGCTCAGCGACTACTCGCGGGCTACCAACTTATTTCTGGCAAAAGAAGGAAAAAGATTATGGCATTTCAACTTCCCGACCCCTCGACACCTTTTGGTGAAAGGGTCGCTCGTCGCCTGCATGACGAACGTGTAATCTGGCTTACCACTGTCAACGCCAAAGGCATCCCACAACCAACTCCCGTCTGGTTCTTATGGGATGACGCCACCGCAACATTCCTCATTTATAGCAGAGCCGATGCTAAACGGCTGGCACATCTAGTGCAAAACCCCCACGTAGCCCTCAATTTCGATGGCAACGGCTACGGTGGTGATATCATCGTCATCGTTGGCACAGCTCAAGTAGGCACTGCCGATCCACCCGCGCACCAGTTGCCCAGCTATGTAGCAAAATACGCCGATTTCATTGCTAGCCGCTATGCCACACCAGAAAATTTTGCCTCGATCTATTCCGTTACCATGCGCATCCACCCCACCGCTGTTCGTGGTCATTAAAACTCTCTTCACATGATGATACCGCTCTCTTCAGGTGCAGAGAGCGGTATCATCATGTCTTATTTTGATTTTTTGAAGAATTTCCCTCAATTTACTGCTACCACACGTTCTTTTTGCTAGAAAGACTCTTGTCGCTTTCCGTCATTTGTAAAGCTAGAAATTGAGGCGATCTTTTGAAAAGAAACAGTCTTTGGTTCTTACTTCTCCCCGTCTGTGCTCTCATCCTGACATTCGTTACGCTCCTCCCACTGAGGACACATGCTATGAACGCGAGCAGCACCATTGCTCACGATAGCACGCCTAACAACCACATCCACTATCTCAGACCAGCATCTTACAATTTCGCTGGTACCAGTGGCAACCTGACCTACAATGGTGGCCCTGTGATGGCAGGTACGGCACAAGTCTATGCGATATTTTGGGAACCGACTGGTTCGTATGTTAGTACCAACTACAACAGCCTGATCCTGCGCTATTTTGGCGATGTGGGCAGTACAGGCTTGTATGCTAACAATTCCCAGTACACCGACACTACCAGCGCGGCACCCAGCAATGCTGCTCTGGCCGGCTCCTGGGTCGATACCTCTCCCTATTCGTCGAGCACTATACAAGACAGTGATATCCAGAATGAAGTCACCAATGCACAAAATGTCAACGGCTGGACATCTGATGTCACGCACATCTTCTTTGTCTTTACCGCGCAAAACGAGACGATTTGTAGTGGATCCGAGTGCAGTTTCACCACATTTTGCGGCTACCACAGCTACTTCGGCACCAACACCATCTATGCCGCCATGCCATATGTTGGTGGTGTGCAAGGGTGCAATACACCTTCCAGTCCCAACAATGACGATGCCGATAGCACCATCAACGTAGCTTCACACGAACAAATGGAAGCAGCCACTGACCCACTCCTCAACGCCTGGACGGACTCCAGCGGGCAAGAAATCGGGGATAAATGCAACTTCACCTTTGCCACCGCCGCAACTGATGGTTCCGATGTCAGTTGGAACAACAACCCCTACCTTGTCCAAGAAGAATGGGACAATGCCCAAAACGGTTGCGCCATCACCGGCCCATAGTAGCGCATGAACACCCTATGGGGGCGCGATTTATCGCCGCCACCGCCGATTTATCGGCCCGCGGGACGGGCCGATAATGCAACAACCTGGCCATCCGTAGGGCGCGATTTATCGCCGCCACCGCCGATTTATCGGCCCGTCCCAGTAGCAGAATATCCAGATTATTTTGTTAATACTCATGATCGGCCCGTCCCGTTTGCTTGCCATCCCCAAAAAGGCCCAAATGGGCCATTTAATCAGGAATAGACAGCAGCTATGGTATGATGAGCTCCAATGGAAATCTGAGGGACTAGAAAAGAGCGAAGACAACGTATGCAAACACTAACCGGACAGAGCACAACCCACAATGTAGGGACGCAATCTCGCATGATTGCGACTATTGCCATCCTACTTTTCGCCCTCGCAGGCCTCATCAGCGGTTTTGCTGTGGGAGCATTCGTGCGACCCAACCAGCCACACCAAGCCACCAATTCTAATAAACCAATAAATGCCCCTGTCCAAGGAAAAACCGGGACCCAAACGCCAACACCCACAGTGATAAACCCTCAACTCCTGGGCATACCTACCATAAAATCGTTCCAGTATTCCGAAAATGCCGATGGCACCACAAACTATACCTTCACTGCCCAGGCGGTGGATAAACTGCAACAACCTCTTCATTATGCAGGTATTACCTGTAAAATGTGGCTTACGCATGATGGGAAGGTCAACAACAATATACCGCCAAACAGGCTCAAAGCCGTTGATACGCTTGCTCAGCCATTTCCCAAAGAAGTGGTGAACGCGTTGAACTTCGCTTCCACAACCCCACAAGTACAATCATGCACGGCTGGACAAGGCAACTGGAATTACAGCCTATCCTCATCGCTAGATAGCGGCACCTATTATCTTGTCGTGCTCATGGACTGGAGCGGCATTCACTATAATTGGTCGTGGTCGCAAATTATCATTAAGAAGTGAGTTGGGCTATTCCTCGCACGATGCCACGTACTAACGCAGCGAATTTGGGACGCACAGCTTCAGCCGATGCCAACACCTCGGCATGGTTGACCTCTGCTGTCTCATCTCCAGTAGCAGCATTGGTGATCAAGCTCAGCCCCAGCACGCGCATCCGCATGTGGCGCGCCACAATCACCTCTGGCACCGTAGACATCCCCACAGCATCGGTGCCTATGGTGCGCAGGTACTTGAGTTCCGCCCCTGTCTCATAGTTCGGCCCACCCACCATTGTATAAACCCCATCATGCAGGGTAATCTCTGACCACGACGTCGCGACAGTGCGCGCCAAGGCACGCAACTCCCCGTCATAGGCATGCGCCAGAGGCGGAAAACGTTCACCAAAACGTTCATCATTCGGCCCTAGCAAGGGGTTCGCACCTGCCAGACCCGGCATACTGATATGATCGCGTAATAACATAAAATCACCTGGACGATAGGCAGGATTTACTCCTCCCGCAGCGTTAGTGACGATCAGCGTTTGCGCACCAAGCTGCCGCATCACCCGCACAGGTAGCGTCAAGCTCGCCAGGGAATAGCCTTCGTACAGATGAAAACGCCCCTGCATCACCACAACCGGCACATCGTCCAGCGTCCCTACCAGCAAACGGCCAGCATGTCCTACTACCGTCGAACGAACAAAATGCGGTATCTCCGCGTAGGGTATAGCCACCGCATCGCGTATGTCCGTCACGAGATCTCCCAGCCCTGAGCCGAGTATTAAAGCCACAACAGGTTTCAGCGGCGTGCGCGACTGGATAACCGCCACTGCCTCCATAACCTCTTCATACAATGCCATACTGCCCCCTATAAGAAACAATCCTGGATACCCGTAGGGCGCGCACCCTGTCCGGGGGACAGGTAATAACAGGTAATAATCGTCGCCACCGCCGATTTATCGGCCCGTCCCGTTACCCGTAGGACGCGATTTATCGCCGCCACTGCCGATTTATCGGCCCGTCCCGTTTGCCGGATATCCAAAGTAATTTGTTAATTTGCATAACCGGCCTCTACTCTACATAGGAAGCGTTTTAGCACGAGCAAGCTGGCTATAGACCTGCGTCGTCGAAATATGAGCATGGCCCAGCAATTCTTGCACCAAGCGCAACTCCATGCCACCGTTCAGCATCAAAATCGCGAACGAGTGCCGTAGCATATGCGGCGTAATCGTCGTGATGCCAGCCTGCTTCGCATACCCTTTAATGATCAGCCAGAAGCCTTGCCGGGTCAGCCGCTCACCATGATGATTCAGGAATAAAGCCTCCTCTTCAGGGTGCCGCACCACCAAACGAGGACGCGCCTTCAAAACATACTGCTGCGTCACCTCGACCACCACGGCTGACAAAGGTAAAATGCGTCCGCGTCGATTGCGCCCATTGCGTCCAGGACACACAACCGTTGCCTGCACCACATCAAAATCAGCCATATCCAATGAAACAAGCTCTGTCACCCGCATACCGGTTGCGTAGAGCATTTGCAACATTGCCAGATCGCGCTGCCCACTCGGCGTCTCTATAGCTACCTGCTTGAAGAGATTGCTGATCTGCTCCACACTCAGCACATTGGGTAGTTCTTTTTGTACCCGCGGTGCCTCCAACTTCTCTACAGGATCAACCGCAATATATTCATGACGACGCAGATAGCGGAAAAATGCTTTCAAGGCAGCTATTTTGCGCGCAATCGTCGTTGGCTTATACGCCTGACCTGTAACATCCCGCATTTTCGATAAATAGAGTGCTATCTGTTCGCGGCTTACCATTGTCCAGTTCTCAATCCCTTGCTGCGTAAAATACGCGCAGAGCTGATTGAGATCATTTCGATACGCTGCAACAGTATTTTGATTGCCGTTACCGCGTTCGTCTTCTTTAGAAGAGAGCGTGTCGATATATTCATCCACAGCTTCTTGCAACATAATGTACTGCCCCACATCTAGCCAACAGTGCTCTGTCAGCCACCAATATTTTTATTGTCCAATGAAGCCCATTATAAGCGATGTAGCAAGAGGGGGCAAGATAGCAAACCACATCCCCAACTGCTAGCCAGATGTAGTATAATACACTCACATTCTGCCTTGCATACATCACGGCCCATCGATCGAACGATGACCGTACAACGATAAGGAGTAACATAGAACTATGAGTAAGCTGCTAGACATGTTTACCCAGGCACGTCGCACGCAGAGCGGTAGTGGAATGGGATTTCTAGGCAAAAACCGCTCTGATCTCAAACCACGAGCCGCCTCGCTCGTCATCGAATTCGCGGCGGCCAGCGCGGGTAGCGCGGAAGCCGCACTCAAAGCTGGAGCCGATGGACTGCTCTTCAAGTGGGACGGCAAAGATACCGACGAGCTCGAAACGCTCAAAGGCGTCATTGAAGCGGCCAAAGCCAGTAATGAGAAAGCAGTCAATGGTCTGCATATCACAGGCAACTGGCAGAGTTTGACCCATGAAACGGTTGAACATCTCAAAGATCAGGGCATAAACTACGTCATTTTCCCACTACAGGCACCCGCCCGCCTACTATCACTACACGACAAAGACCTTGATCTCGTCGTTACCGTCCCAATGCGTGAAGGGGATATGTATCCCATCTTCATTCGCAATCTGACCACCTTTGATACGATTACGGCAGTACAGTTGGATTTCGGCCTCTCCAATGATATCGGCAAGATGACCATCGAGGACATTCTCCAATATCGTTCAGTACGCGAGGCTGTCCGCTTCCCCGCCCTGCTCAACATCAAAGAGGACTTAAGCGAAGCCGATGCCTTCACTCTGACCACCTTAGGCGTTCAGGCTGTTGTGCTGGATGCCAGCAAAACCGACGAAAAAACAAAGCAGAACATTAAAAAAGTGCTTGAACTGCTGGAAAAAGTCCATCAGGAGGACAAAGATAAGACCCCTTCCCTCAAGCAATAATGCATGTTTGTGGCACCATAGAAAGACAGGGGTGAGCGCAAAACTGCGCTCACCCCTGTCTTTCTATGGTGCCACTACTTAATAGCAAATTCGGAAACCTGAATGCCCACCGATCTCAAAATGTAGTGATGCCCCTTGTGGGCATCAGGGGGGACGGGCCGGGACGCGCCTGCGCATCAGGGGGGACGGGCCGGGACGCGCCTGCGCATCAGGGGAGACGGGCCGGGACGCGCCTGCGCATCAGGGGAGACGCGCCCCTCTACCGATTACAATGAGCCATGCGTAGCTTGCCAATGCAACTGCCGACGCGGTATGCGCCGTAACAGGTTCCGCGTCGCCTGCCAGACCCGAGTGGGCTGCTCATTGTTGCGCCAATAGTAATAGGCAGCCATCTCATCCGGTTCCACGCTCAACAGTTGCTGGAAAGCCTTCTCTAAGTGCGGCTCATCGCTAGCACCCAAGTTAAAGTTCTGTAACCAGAGTTGGCTCCGCTTTTTGTGTTGCCGCGTCACAGTAACAATAGTACGACTCCACTCCTCCACATTTGACACATCTTCATTCAGCAATTGCCAGAAAAGATGACCACCAATAGTATCCAAATTGGGCAAAGCCGCTAATTCGTCAACCTGCCCTAGCTCTTGCGGCAACAGCACGATCGTGGTTTTCGCATGGGCATCCACCCCCTTGACACACGTACAGATCTCACCCAAAAAATCAATCATTGAACGACGTCGGAAGCGTTGCAGATCGGCAACATCAGGGCACAGTGCGCGACATACCGAGCAAAAACAGGTCACATCTGGACCTCGTGGCTCATCAATCAGTATGCCGTTGAGCGGAAAATCGCGCATGTACTGCTCTATCTCCTTGAAAAGCCAGGATCGAAACGACTCGTGGTTAAAACAAGAGATGTCATGATAACGCCCATGGCGATCCAGCACGCGCGTATTGGGATGATGGAAGGTATACCAGCTTGGCATAAGCGAGGGGCCAGCAAATAAATTACCGTGCCGCCCAAGGCTCAAGTGAACTTTTAGACCTGCATCCTGGGCCTGACGCAAACCACGTTCGAGGTCGCGTGGAAAGCGCTGTGCCTCGTGTTCGTGTAGAGCAATAACAATACTTCCCGCCCCTGTAGCTCGAATCTGGTCAAAGTCGTGTTTCACAACTTCAGGATGAAGCAGCGAATGAAAATAAGCAATGGTTATATCCATACATCCAAACACCCTATCTATCCATATGTAACTATGCAACCCTCACAAGAAAAGCGCAAAAGACTCATCTGTGTATCCGTAGTATACCACAGGCATCATATGCACATCAGTTCGAGAGCCAATTTGGCTATTGTCCCACGAACAGTACCACCCAGCAATGGCAGGAGTGCAGAGGGCGGCAGCCCTTTGACTGCACCCTGTCCGCACCCTGCCTGGGGGGCAGGTAATACAGGTAATAGGGCTGCGCCCTAGCTCTCCCTCTCTCCTCTGCCGCCGCAGGCGGCAAAGCAGGAGAACCCTGTCTGGGGGACAGGTATCAGAGGGCGGCAGCCTTTTGACTGGGTTCTAGGGCTGCGCCCTAGTTCTCCCTCTCTCCTCTGCCGCCGTAGGCGGCAAAGAAAGACCAAAGAACTTGACAAAAAGATCATTTTTATGCACAATGCAAACATGAATCACCCACCATCAGCACAAATATCACCAGCAGTAAGCTACATTCGCGCATACGCGAAGATCAATCTCACACTCGATGTCCTGGGGCGACGAACCGATGGATACCATGAGCTAGCCACCATCATGCAAACGATTGACCTCTACGACACCATCTGTCTGACAGCCAGCGAAGATCAGCACATTCACTTCACCTGCTCAACCGCCGCATTGAGCAATGATGACAACCTGGCGGTACGCGCTGCCCGCCTCATCCAACAATCTCTGCCCTCATCACAAGGTGTGCGTATCGAGTTATACAAACATATTCCCACGGCGGCTGGCCTTGGTGGTGGTAGTAGTGACGCCGCGGCAGTCCTGCTCGCACTCCAACAGTGGTGGCAATTACAGCTCACCCCTTCCGACCTACTCACTATGGCGGCGTCGCTCGGTTCCGACGTTCCCTTCTTTCTCACCGGCGGTGTAGCTCTTTGTGAAGGGCGTGGCGAGCGCGTCACTCCACTCGCACAGTATCAGTCACCCCAGATGCGTTGGCTCCTGCTGCTCAAACCCGCCATCAGCGTATCTACCGCTACCGTCTTTCGCCAACTACCCGCCAGCGACTATACCGATGGCAGACACACGCAAATAGTTTGTGCCGCCCTCAACACGGGCAGCCCCCTACCACAGGAACATCTCCATAACAGCCTTGAACGCGGCGTTCTGGCACAATACCACGCTGTTGCCGCAGCCAAAGCAGCCTTGCGAGACGCTGGTACTCCACTCGTCCGCCTTTCTGGCAGTGGGCCTACCCTCTTTGCCCCCTTTGCTGACCTCACCAGTGCCCTCCAGATACACCAACTCATGCAAGATCAGGGCTATGAAGTTTATCTCACTCATGCCATCTAACCACCATACTACCACTAGAGGGTTAGTAAATTATTGCTCCTGATGCGATGATGCCTAGCCCTACCACAGGACCGTTCAAAAACGGCAGGGGACGAAGTCGTAGTCGAGATTACAGGGCTCGGACGGCTGCTAAACATTCTGCAATAACAGATGGTGGACGAACTCGTATTGCGGCACGTACAATGGTACTAAAGCAAGACACCGGAAATAAGCTCGTATGACTGATTCCTGCTAGAGCAAAGGAGCACGAGAGTGCCACGAGATCCACAAAAACTGCGCAGCCAGCGTCTACGCTCGGTGAATTATCAAGGCGATGCCCTGCGCTTAGGCATGAACTGGACGGAAGAAGACCTGGCCAAGCCACAGGTGCTCGTCGACAGTGCCTATGGCATGGGCCACCCAGGCACCTTCCACTTCCGGCCACTAATCGAAGAGGTGAGCAATGGCGTCTTCGAGGCCGGTGGCAAGCCGGGCGTCTTCACCGTCAGCGACATCTGCGATGGCGTCGCTCAGGCGCACGAAGGGATGAGCTACTCCCTCGTCTCGCGCGACATCATGGCCGCCATGATCGAGATCCATGCCCTCGGCCACCCGCACGATGGCATGGTCCTGATCTCCGGCAACGATAAATCTGTACCGGCACACCTGCTGGCCATTGCCCGCTGTAACCTCCCGGCCATTCATTTGCCCGGAGGCACTCAACTCAACGCGCCCGACTCTGTGACCTCGAACCAGTTGTGGCCCATGGGCATGGCTGTCGAGCGTGGAGAGCTCTCGCAAGAGGACTTCGAGCAGGCCGAGCGTGTGGCGTGTCCGACCTGCGGAGCTTGCCAATTCATGGGCAGTGCCAGCACCGGCCAGGTGGTGGCAGAGGCCCTCGGGCTAGCACTCCCTGGCTCCGCTCTCGTCCCGGCACCACTGGCACACCTCCTGCGCTACGCCCGCGCCACCGGCAAACAGATCCTCCACCTGATTGAGCAGGACATCACCCCGCGGCGCATTCTGACGCGTGATGCCTTCGAGAATGCCTTGGTCATTCACGCGGCAGTGGGCGGCTCCACCAACATGCTGCTCCATCTGCCGCTGATTGCGCGCGAGGCCGGGATCGAGATCACCATTGACGACTTCGATCGCATCCATCGCCAGGTGCCAGTGCTGGCCAATGTCAAAACCACTGGCCGCTACCCGGTCGAGTATTTCTGGTACGCTGGGGGAGTGCCCGCCGTGATGCTCGAGCTACGAGACATGCTCCACCTGGACTGCCTCACCGTCACAGGCAAAACCCTGGGCGAGAACCTCGCGGAGATTGAGCACAGCAGGTTCTTTGCAGAGCGCATCGGCTACCTGAACAACGTCAAGGTGACGCGGCGCGAGATTCTTCGCCCCCGTTCGGACCCCTTTGGACCCGACGGTGGGATCGCGGTGTTGCGCGGCAATCTGGCTCCCGGCGGGTCAGTGATCAAGGTGTTCTCTGTTCCCAAAGAGATGCATATCCATGTGGGACCCGCGCGAGTCTTCGACAGTGAGGAGGCGGCCCTCGCTGCGCTGCGGGATCGCAAGGTAACCCCTGGCTCCGTGATGGTCATCCGGTACGAGGGGCCGCGTGCCAACGGCATGCCCGAAATGTACTTCGCCTCGACCATCATCGCGGCTGATCCCACGCTCAATACCACCACGGCCCTCGTCACCGACGGACGCTTCTCTGGAGCCATGAAGGGCCCGTGCATCGGGCATGTCACACCCGAGGCCCTCGATGGCGGCCCCATCGCTCTGGTGGAGGAGAACGACCTGATCGAGATTCATGTGCCCGAGCGCAGGTTAGCAATCGTTGGCGTCCAGGGAAAGCCGCTCCCTGAGGAGCAAGTGGAACGTGTGCTGGCCGAGCGCCGTTTGCCCTGGGTCCCACCACCACCACGCCACAGCAGCGGCATCCTTTCCCTCTATGCACGCGTCGCCCGCAGTGCGTCCGAGGGCGCGTCCATAACCTAAAGCGGGAAGTTCTACAGGACGCCCACAAGGGGCAATACATTTCAAATAAGGTTGGGAGTGGCGTGGACGCGTGTGTAGGGACAGGGGGCTGGGTTGAGGTGGACGTGGGGGCCTTGTGCCTACACACGCCACTCCCTCCTTATTTGAAATGTATTGCCCACAAGGAGCGTCCCTTGTGGGCGTCAGGAATAATTCACAAAACGAACGAGAGACAACAGACCATGAGGTTCGCTACGATGGAGGTTTTGCAACACAACCATGCCATGGGTAGCACCACGTTGGTTCGCATGCATGGCGTGTTGCCCAAGAAGGAGGTACACTGATGACATCGTTACAGGGCAAAGTGGCCATCGTCACAGGCGGGAGCCGCGAGATCGGAGCCGTCATGGCTGAGGCACTAGCAGGGGCGGGGGCAGCCGTGGTCATCGCCCATCACGGAGCACCGGAACTCGCCGAGGCCATCGTCGCCCGCATCCGTTCGACCGGTGGGCAGGCGGTGGCCTACCAGGCCGACCTGTCCGGCGTGGCAGACAATCAGCGGCTCATCGCACAGGCGGTCGAGGCATTTGGTCGGCTAGACATCTTCGTGGCCAACGCCGGGCTGACCATGTGGGGGCCATTCCTTCAGGTCGACGAGACGACCTGGGATACCGTGGTCGATCTGAATCTCAAGGGCTCCTACTTCGGCGCGCAGGCTGCGGCACGCCAGATGATGGCGCAGCGAGCATCTGGCGACCCTTCTGGAGGTCGGATTGTCTTTTCCTCGTCAGTCACCGGCGTGGTGGCACTGCCCAACTGCTCGGCCTACGCCGTCACGAAGGCGGCCTTGTACCACATGGCGAAGGTATTAGCACTGGAACTGGGTGGGTCCGGCATCACCGTCAACACCCTGGGTATCGGCGCGACGGTGAACGAGCGCAATGTGCGCGACGATCCGGACTACGAGACGCATTGGGCCGAGGTGATACCCACTGGCCGTTGCGGCCAGCCTGCGGATGCCGCAGCGGCGTTGCTGTTCCTCGTCTCGCCTGAGGCAGGCATGGTCAACGGCCATACGCTGATGCTCGACGGCGGCTGGACGACGGTTGGTCACGCGCCATAGTGAACGTCCTCATAGCATGGCCGACCAGCGAGGCTGGACAGTAACCAGCCTTGAACCATACGCGGCGCACGTTTCATGTAAAAAGAAGCCCAATCGAAAGGAAAAGACAGAGATGCGAAAGCTGGAAAATCAGGTGGCAGTCATTACCGGGGCGGGCAGCGGAATCGGGCAGGCGACGGCGCTGGCTTTTGCCAGGGAAGGAGCCATCGTGGTGGTAGCCGATTATAATCTGCAAGCAGCCCAAGAAACGGTGAGGCTCATCCATACATTGGAACAGGAAGACGGAAGGCCCCCGGATGGAACGAGAGCCGCAGCCTTTCAGGCCAACGTAACGGCAGCCGCGGATGCCTCAGCCCTCGTTGATTTTACAGTCCAAACTTTTGGGAAGGTAACTATCTTGGTCAACAACGCTGGGGTAGGAGTGGCTGGTACCATCCTGACCACCAGCGAGGAAGACTGGGACCGCATCTTCGCCGTGAATGTGAAAGGTATTTTCCACTGTTCCCGCTCTGCCATCCCGAAGATGATTGAGCAGGGCGGAGGTACCATAGTCAACGTCTCGAGCATCGTCGCGCTCGTGGCAGTAGTAGACCGTGCCGCCTATGGAGCGTCAAAAGGGGCGGTACTGGCCCTCACGAAGGCGATGGCGGCCGACCATGTGAAGGACAATATCCGCGTGAACTGTGTCTGCCCTGGAACGGTGGAGACCCCCTGGGTGGAGCGGATGGTGCAGAGCTATGCTGACCCCGCGGATGCCCGGCGCAAGATGGTGGCGCGGCAGCCGATAGGGCGGCTGGGCACAGCCGAGGAAATTGCCGGAGCGATCCTTTATCTAGCCTCACCCGAAGCCAGTTTTGCCACCGGGTCGGCCTTGATCATTGACGGGGGCTTTACCGCTTTTAAGTTACCAGCCTGATCTGCTGAGAACAAGGCAGTGGAGGAGAGTTCAGCTTGTCATCCTGAGTGCAGCTTGTCATCCTGAGCGCAGCGAAGTATCTCTCCGCCCGTCAAGCCAGCTCCTTTGCTGCGCTCAGGATGACAGGCCTTCTCTCCAAATGTCTGCAACCCCCACCCTCTCTCGACTTCCCAGGCACAACTCTGATATAATGGAACGATAACAGAACAGCCTATAGACATCTCGAGTTAGGAGCAGGAGGAGGAAGATATGCCTCTTTGGGACTCAGTTCAGCGTAGCCTGGAGAAAGCTTCACAGGAAGCCGCTCGCATTGCCCGAACACAGCGTTTACGTTCTATTACAGAAGGGCTCTCACGTCAGATAAACACGCAAAATACCGCCATCGTCAATAAAGCCATGGATTTATTCGTTTCTGGTCAAATGACACAAAACGAATTGCTACCACTCTGCCAAGAAATGATGAATCTCCATCAGCAGTTAAATCAGGCCCAAATTGAATTGAAACAACTCCAGGTGCAAGCGAGCCAGTCACAAAGTTCACAAGCATCGTTACCAGCACAGAGTATGCCCAACTCAAATCAACTCCCTCCACCAGCCATAACAGAGCCTGGACAAGCACCTTATACTACACCAGCGTCAACAGATAACGAACAGAACGCTCTGTACGCGCCGCCACCACCGCCAGAGTATCAATCGTACATGGATAGTACCACTTCCAACACCGTGCCACCCCCACCACCTGGCATGGAAGCATTGACCGTGAGCGCAATCGAAACTATGAGGATGAATATGGCTCCTGCTCCAGCGCAAACCAGTAGCCGCCTCTGTAATGTTTGCCGCACGGAACTTCAGCAGAATATGCCCTTCTGCCATAACTGTGGGGCACCGGTACAGGAGGGCGACTCGCTCCATTCACCGACAATGCGTGCTGGCTCCTTTGAACAATTTGCTGCCAATGAGCAAGCGACACAACTTGCTACCGCCGATAGTCAAAGACAGACGGGTACCCCTGATCTCGGTGATAACCAGGAGACTGTTCGCGCCAGTACCCCTCAACCCGTCAGCGAGGCTGCTCCAGCACCTGAACCACACAAAGGGATATAATGCGCCAGAATATCATTACTCTACTCTGTTACCTGTTGCGCTTGCCATGTACACTGATTGACTTATTGCGTCGCCCATTCACACAATATGCATGGCACAACCCACATTCGATAGTCGTAATTAAGCCATGCTGCCTGGGCGACCTGGTTATGACCACTCCCTTGCTGGACGTAATTCGCCAGGCCTATCCCACAGCTACCATCACCTATGTTGCTGGTAGCTGGTCAAAAGTCATTCCCGAACATCTTCCTGCCGTCAACTCCGTCATCGATAGTGGCAACATCGGCATCGCTGGACGCTATAGACTGAGTGACTATATGAAATTCACCAGACAGCTACAGCGACAGCACTTTGCTATGGCCTTTGTGCTTGATCGCTCACCCATGATGACACTGTTGCCCTGGCTGGCAGGTATCCCGCGTCGTGTTGGGCCAGATAGCCTGGGTCGTGGCTTCTCGCTGACAGACCGCGTCCCCGTCTCAAGCTCACCCACACAACTACAACATCAGGCTGAAATCTATCTTGATCTGGCCCGTGCTATCAAGCTCCCCATTCATGAACCGCGCATGAGCTTCCTACCCACAGCAGCAGAACGACAATCCGTCACTCCTGCCACTCGCACGCGTATCGCTATCTTCGTTGGCGGCGGTAACAACCCTGGTATGGCATTGACTGCCAAACGCTGGCCTCTAGAACGCTATCGTGTATTGGCCCAGCAGCTTATACAAAAGTTAGATGCTCAAATCCTGCTTATCGGTGGTGAGAGCGACATAGCCCTCAATCAGCAATTACAAAATGAACTTCATGCACCCGCTGATGCCGTTCTCAATATTACCGGACAAACGAGCCTAGGAGAATTGGCCGCGCAACTTGAGCAGTGCGCCCTCTTTATTGGCAACGATAGCAGCCCAATGCATCTGGCCGCCGCGGTCAACATACCCGTTATTGCAATCTTTGGCCCCACCAGTCCAGACGAGTATGGCCCCTATCCGCTCGATGATCCCCAGCACATCGCCCTCTGGCGTCATCCCACCGGGCAACCATGCTTTTTCCTGGGCAAAATGCAAACCTGCACTAACTGTACTTGTATGCAAGCGGTGACAGTCGAAGATGTATGGGAAGCCGTCCAACGCCTGATCCCAAGCACACAGAGTAAAGAGGTTTCCCTGTGAAACAGCTACTACGCACTGTGATTTTAGCCTTACTGCGCGTAGTTGGTTTGCCAGGTGCATTAAAAGCTGCGCACGAAGCACGAACAAGCATTCCAGGCTCGCCACGCATCTTACTGATTCGTCCCGACCACCTCGGCGACTTGGTCTTGACAACGCCAGTGCTACACGCGATCAAAGCACATCTTCCAAAGGCTACGATCACTATGATGGTTGGGCCGTGGTCAAGTGAAGTCGTCTCACGTCATCCAGACATCGACCGTTTACTACCCTGCCCATTTCCTGGCTTTCAACGCACGCCTCAAAAACCTCTCGCTCCCTATATCCTACTTCTTAGTGTGGCGCAACAGTTGAGACGTGGTCATTATGACCTTGCCATTAATCTGCGACCGGACTTCTGGTGGGGAGCTGCCTTGCTCTATCTAGCACAAATTCCGCGCCGTATCGGCTATGCTATCGCCCCTGGTACCCCATTTTTGACCCGTGCTCTGCCTTTTTCATCACCTGAACACGCTGCTCTATCCAATCTGCGCCTGGTCAGTGCGGCACTAGAAGTGTTAGGACAGCAGCCACTGGCAGAGCCATTGACGCCAGAACGTTATCCATTGCAATTTATTCCAACAGCAGAGGAACGCCAATGGGTCAGCTCACGTCTGGCAAAAGCAGACATCGACGCCGACACTCCTGTTGTAGCCATTCATCCCGGTACAGGTGCAGCCGTCAAACTCTGGCGCGTAGCAGGTTGGTCAACTATCGCCAATGCCCTCCCAGGGTTATTGACAACTCCCCTTCCTCCCCGTATTATTCTTACGGGCAGCACAGGTGAGCGACCCATGTTAGCAGAGATTGCCCAGGGTATGCAACTAAGGCAAGAAATGGCCTCACCACCATTACTACTCACCGATTTGACCATTGGTCAACTGGCTGCTTTACTACAACGAGCACGTTTGGTACTGGGAGTCGATAGTGGGCCACTGCACCTGGCGGTCGCGCAAGGCACACCGACGCTGAACATCTTTGGACCAACTGACCCACGCATCTTTGGTCCCTGGGGCAAAGCCGAACGCCATATCGTGGTCGCATCTAGCCAGCGCTGTCCAGGCTGTCCCTGCATTCCATGTGGACGCCTCGACTTCCGACCAGAAGAGTTGTCAGCGCATCCCTGTGTGCGCCTAATACCAGAACAGCAAGTGGAAGTGGGCATCGCCGCAATCATACAGTCGCAGCCCAGTCCCACGTAACATACATATTAGGATGCCATGAATGTCATCTCACCATATAGTAATACCCTGTTTCACGTCATGTGACGAGTAGGGATGCAAGGGGCCGCCGCCCCTTGACGGGGTTCTAGGGCTGCGCCCTAGTTCTCCTTCTCTCCCTTGACCATCAGGGATGCAAGGGGCGACAGCCCCTTGACTGCACCCTGTCCGGGGGACAGGTAATAGAGGGCTGCGCCCTAGTTCTCCTTCTCTCCCCTGCCGCCGAAGGCGGCCAGTCAAATGAAGTGAAACAAAGTAGTAGGAAAACAAATGTCGTATAGAGAAGAACTATTGAGTAATGTTGATGATTATGGCTACCCAATGCCACCGCCGGTACGCCGCAAAGTGCGCAAAGCAATCGTTGGCACCAGCAGAGGCATCGTAGGCAAAGGCATCTTCCTGCTCATGAGCATCATCGGTGGATTCCTATGGCTCAGCAGGCGCGGGAAAAAATATCCACCTTTGTCACCACAAACCTTTCATCCCACACGTATCCTGGTCATTCGCCTCGATCTCATCGGCGACCTCGTCCTCTCACTCACCGTGGTACGAGCCTTAAAACGCACCTACCCTGAGGCAGAGATTGACTTATTGGCGATTCCCGCCAGTGCAAAAGTTGCCACCTTTGATCCCAACCTCACTGAGATTATCACCTATGACCCGAATATCTGGCGACGTCCCAAGGCTTTACTTCAACCCCAAAACTGGCGTGATGCCCTCAAGTTGCGGCACAAACTACATGCACGCCACTATGATCTAGCTGTCAGCGTCTACGCTAATTGGGCCGCCACCCTCGCCGTACTCAGTGGGGCACAGCGACGTGTTGGCTATCGTCGCGAAGGCTTTCCTGGCTTTATGACCGACAACGTCCCTGGCGGCATCCCTGGACGCTGGCGGCACTGGTCACCCCTGGACAATAAGCACGAGGTTGATTACTGCCTGGCACTGGCACAAGCTGCTGGCGCGACCATCACTCCAGCAGATCGTATTCCCCGCCTCTATACAGATGAAAAAACGCGCCAGGAGACCGAGCAGATACTGCAACATGCCGGCGTACAACCGGGCAAACCCCTGATCGTCTGCCACATTAACTCCAATAACGGGCAATCCAAACGCTGGCCCATTCCCTACTGGGCTACACTTATTGACCGTCTGATACGCGAAAAAGACGCTCAGGTCGTCTTGACCGGCGCACCTAGCGACCTGCCACAAATCGAAGACGTCATGCGGCGTATGCACGAGCGCCCCATCAACCTGACCGCCAAAACGAGTTTGCCACAGCTAACTGCCCTCTTGCAACGTGCCGATTTGCTCATTAGTGGCGATAGCGGCCCTTTGCACATGGGTGTAGCCTGTGACACGCCCATCATCGGTATCTATGGCCCCACCAATCCTTCCCTTGGCGGTCCGGTCAGCACTGAAGCCACTGTCTTACGCAGCACTATATGGTGCAGCCCCTGTTACAACGCCAAAGCTACGGCAGATTGCCGTTTTTATACCACACAATGCATGAAAAACATCACTCCATCGCAAGTTTTCGCAGTCGTACAACAAAAATTGCGCGCCAATGAGCGTTCTGAACAACAAAAAGTACCCTTGCCAGCACAAGAGCAATTACTTTCCGATTTAGAATAATGCACTGTTTCACTTCATTTGACGAGCAGGAGTACAGAGGGCGGCAGCCCTTTGACTGCACCCTGTCTGGGGGACAGGTAATTAGGGCTGCGCCCTAGTCTTCCCTCCTTACCTCGCCGCCGTAGGCGGCCAGTCAAATGAAGTGAAACAGAGCAATAAGGGTTGGCATCATCCCTCGTAAGGAGTTTTCCCTGCGGCTATCATAGCTCTTTTCACCATAGAGGATACACTACACTATGCACACACATGCGATTAAACTGGCACCTGACGCTCACATTTTAGTCATTAAAATGGCTGGTATCGGCGATCTCTTGCTGGCAACGCCAGCACTACGCGCCTTACGCGAAACGTACCCCCAGGCACGCATAGACTTGCTGGTCACACCCGCCTCCGGTGGCCTCCTCAACGGCTGGGACATCATAGATAACATCATTGTGCTCGACAAATACCTCTTCGACTACCCACAACAGATACTGAAAAATCCGCGTAACCTGTCGCGTCTCACTCCCCTCTGGCATCAATTGCGCGACGGTCATTATGACACAGTGCTCTTGCTCCATCATCTAACATTGCCCTTTGGTCGTTTGAAACACCAGACCTTATTGCGGGCTACAGGCGCGAAGTGGCGCGTAGGTTTGGATAATGGGCATGGCTGGTTCCTCAACGTGCGCGTGAAAGACGAGGGTTTTGGGGCAATGCACGAAGCCGAATACAACCTGGCTATAGCGGAAGCGGTCGGCGCAACCACCACGAACAAGCGACTGACCGTTCCCCTGAACGAGGATGAGCATCGCTCAGCTTGGCACATTCTCTACGAACACGAATCTCCTCTTGCCATCACCCATCCCATCATCGCCATGCACCCCGGCAGTGGGTCATATAGCACAGCTAGACGCTGGGCACCAGAACGCTTCGCGCAATTGGCTGATACGCTCTACAGCGACTTTGGGGGCCAACTCCTCCTGCTCGGTGGGCCAGAAGAAGCAGACCTACACCAACAGATCACCAGTATGATGCAGTCAGCGATGCCTGTGCGCAGCTTGGCGGGTCGTGGCAGCATCAAAGTCACCGCAGCTATCCTGGAACAGGTCGATCTCTTTGTCGGCAACGATTCCGCCCTCGGTCAGCTCGCGGTAGCAGGCGGAACTCCCACCGTCACTATCTTTGGACTAACCAACGCCAAAGCCTGGGGACCTTATACCGGAGGCAACCCTGCGCAACAAGCTGCTGTAGTGCGTCTCAATCTCCCTTGTATGCCTTGTTTCTACCGTGGTCACGACCTCGGCATGCCGGAGGGATGCTCCACGCGGGATTGTCTGGCCCTGCTAGACGTTGACCCTGTAGCTATAGCCGCCCGCCGCCTACTCCGTTCCACCAAAAACCAACCAGCACCTAAGCTATAGCAACACAGCATCTTTGCCTGTCATGCTGAGCACAGCAAAGCATCTCGCGGCAGACCTTGACAGAGTGTCAGCAAACCGTGCTAAAATAAATAACCAACCGATAATAAAAGATAGAATATAGATATAGACAGCATAGTTAACTGTCAACCTTCATGTGAAAGGGCGAGGGAATCCTGACATGTAGGGACGCCCCTTGTGGGCGTCCGGCCCACCCATCATTTGAACCTTGACAGCCCAATAGTGCTCCGACCCACTTCATTTGGCAGCAGGGATGCAAGGGGTGCAACCCCTTGACGGGGTTCTAGGGCGCAGCCCTAGCTTCCCTCTCCCCCGCCGCCGAAGGCGGCCTGACAAATGAAGCGTGTCGGAGCAATAGTAGCGGAACAGAATAAATGAATCGTACACAAAACGACCAAGAGATAGCGGAACAACGCGTCATCGCCGAACTCCTCGAAGGTAGCGAAGTCCTGCGTCAAACCGCCAATAATCTGGCACCCGCTATCGTCATAGTGGCAGAACACATTATCAACGTATTGCGCGCGGGCGGCAAAATTCTGATTTGTGGCAATGGTGGGAGTGCTGCCGACTCCCAACACTTTGCCGCCGAATTGGTAGGCCGTTTCAGACGCAAACGTCCAAGCTGGGCAGCAATCGCCCTCACAGTAGACGCATCGATACTTACCAGCCTCGGCAACGATTACGGCTTTGAACAGATCTTTGCCCGCCAAGTGCAGGCTCTAGGGCGTCCAGGCGACATCTTAATCGCTATTTCCACCAGTGGAAACTCAAAAAATGTGCTGGCAGCCGTGGATGTCGCCACCACCATTGGCATGAGCACAATTGGCATGACCGGCGAGAATCCGAGCAAACTGGGAGCAAACGTAGATTTTCACCTGCCCATCCCCAGTGCCAACACAGCCTTCATCCAACAAGGTCACATGGCCGTCATCCATACCCTCTGCGAACTAATCGAAGATCGTTTAACAAGTTCCTAAAAATCGGCTAGAGTAGTGCAACAAAACGGAGAGCATCATGCATGTTGAGCATCTTTTGGAAGTATTACCCACCCGCAACATTTTAGTGGTCGGGGATGTGATGTTAGATGAATATTTATGGGGCAGCGTGCGTGGTATTTCTCCCGAGGCGCCCGTACCAGTAGTGGAGATACACCATCAAACCTATGCCCTGGGGGGTGCGGGTAATGTAGCGGCTAACCTCTCCGGCTTGGGCAGCAACGTGTGGATAACAGGTGTCGTTGGCACCGATACTCAAGCAGCCAAATTGTTCGAGCTTTTTTCACAGACGCCGCGCACCTCCATGCATCTCTTCCCTTGCGAGGATCGTCCCACCACCACGAAAACCCGTATTATTGCCCACAGCCAGCAGATGTTGCGTGCCGATAGAGAAGAACGACAAGCTATTCCCGCCGCAGCCGAAGACCAAATACTCAACTGTGTTCGCGAAAGCCTGCACGGCCTTCACGCCTGTGTACTCTCGGACTACGGCAAAGGCGTGCTCACCGACAGCCTCATCAGTGCTATCATAACCCTTTGTCAGCAAGCCAATATTCCCGTCATTGTTGACCCCAAAGGACATCGCTACTCACGCTACCACGGTGCCACAGCCGTCACACCAAATACAAAAGAGGCGAACATCGCAGCAGCAAATGGCGATGGCCGCCTCTCCATCGACCAGGTCGCGGATCGTCTCCTGAACGAGATCGGCAACGGCACACTCTTAATCACCCGTGGAGCACAAGGCATGTCCCTCTACACCCATAACGCTCCACCTGTACACATTCCAGCCCAAGCTCGCAATATCTATGATGTCACAGGAGCAGGTGACACCGTAGTAGCTGTCCTCGCCCTGCTTCTAGCCACAGAGTTAGATATGATTTCCTCGGCGAAGATAGCCAATTACGCCGCGGGCATTGTCGTCGGAAAAGTCGGTACCGCCAGCGTCACTATCGAGGAACTGGCCGCCGCGTTCCGTGGTAACTGGGGGCTCTAACGTTTCTCTAGCATCCCTACAAGAAGGCTTTGAGGGCGGCTCATACCACCTCAGAAAATTTTTGTAATGCGTTAGCTCAAACTACGGCTGAGCCGTAACCTCACGCACCACTCGCTGCACAGGGCGCGTAAAATTGCCAATGATTACATCGGGCACTTCCCGGCGTAGTATCTCGATCAACGTGCGCATGCCCAACGCTTTGCCCATCGTGTCAAAGGACGGCATACGCGGCAGGAGAACCTCTGGGTCAATATTCAGATTGCGCAACTGTACCAGACGCAAACCAGTCTCCCGAATCAGCGTCAATAGAGCCTCCACCTCGCGCTCACGATCAATCAAACCAGGAAAACTGAGCAGATTAATTGAACTATAGACTCCCGCGTCCCGCGCTCGCTTTAAGGATTCTTTCACATCTTCAAAGCTATAGCCCAGGGGACGATAGTAGGCTGTATAGGTCTCTGTATGTCCAGAAATCGTGCTGACACGAATAGTATCAAGACCCGCATCATAGAGCCGTTGCAACCAGCGTGGATTGCTCCCGTTGGTATTGATATTGACAACTCCTCGCTCAGTACGTACACGCATAGCTTTGATAGCTTGCTCGATGCGCCGCCACTGCAACAAAGGCTCGCCCTCACATCCCTGCCCAAAACTGACAATGGCCTCTTCCGCCCGCTCCAAATGCGGCACTGCCACCTCCACAATCTCTTCGATGGTAGGAATAAACGTGAGGCGATCCTGCGGCGAGATCAAGTCTTCCTCTTCTTGCTTGGAGATGCAACCAATACAGCGCGCATTGCAGCCAGGAGAAACGGCAATCGCCATCTCCCAACGCTCAAAAAAGAGATTGCTGGCAGTGGGACACGCGTAGTCCAGCGCACAGTGTGCATGTTGCGCAATCACGCGATTCTGTGGAAAAGCCGCTTGTTTCTCTTGCACCAGTCGTGCCAGTGTGCGTTTCGGAAAGGCTCGTGGATGCCATTTATGCGAGTCGTCGGTCTTGATAGCTGCGACATAAAGGCGTCCATTCATGCCAGCTACCGCACAATAGCCAAAGAAAGGCAGCGGCTCTGTCCCTACTACCTTTTCATAAGCCGGCAACAAGGTACGCGTATAACCAATCGGTAAAAGGGCAGCAGCAGCCCAACCACGGGTAGCAGGTACGATATGCTGTTCGCCTGTTCGTGCTTGCCCAACTGCCAGCCGATCTGGCATCATTGAGAGCGTAACCCCATCAGGCAATGGTATAAGATCGCCGATGGTTAACGGTTGCCCTCCGAAAGCGAGGGCCTGCAAACGCGGCTCCTCGCGAATGTCCCCATCCGGGGTACAATAAACGAGATATGGAGTAGCCATTCTTTTCCTTAGAGATGTATCCCACTGGTCACGTAAGCTTCATACGCAGCACATTGACAGTGCTTACGCTCACTTAATGCATGGGCATAGCTGGAGGTGTCGCCGGAATACGTGGGTTAGTCGGTCGCTCATCGAGTATTTCATCATCAAAAAATCTGGGCAACGGATTCGTTGCCTGCGTCTGCAATGCAACTCGCTGCTCTAATTCGTGCGATTCCTCGTAGACAAAACTGAGCAAGATATGCTCCCCGCGTATGCTTTGACATGTATGACGAATGCGTGGGTGTTCTGACTCCATCCAAGCGTTGACTATAGTTTCAAGCGCGGACATGCTATCTCCACATTCTGTACTATCAAAGCCCTTGAACCTGTACAAAGTGATTTCCTTTCACATGTGAAAATTTGTCGCTCCTGTTCGTCACTCAACATCCCATCGCCCAATAATCAAAGGTATTGTATCATTCTATGGTCCATTTTACCATAGCCAGAAACTACCGCATCTCCATCCTTGCGGGCCATCCGTAGGGCGCGATTTATCGCAATGCCATTCAAATAAGGTGGAACGGCGTACGAAGCGTGTGTAGGGACAGGGGGCTGGGACGCGGGGATGTGGGGGCCTTGTGCCTGTCCTGGTGGGGGTTCTGGACATCCCACCGGACGAGGACAAGCACAAGGCCCCCCATCTTGCCACGCCTCGTCCCCTTGTCCCTACACACGCCACTCCCCAGGCTTATTTGAATGGTATTGCGATTCATCGCCCGTCCCGTTCGCCGATAAATCGCAATAACATTCAAATAAGGGGAATCGCTCGTAAAATACTCGAAAACGCCGGACAAGAGCTATCAAAAGCTGAAGCATTGACGCTCACGTCATCGGACTATCGATGGGTTTATAGAGCCATTTCTCCTCCAATTATTCTTATTTGAATGGTATTGCGATTTATCGCCGCCACTGCCGCACCCTGTCTGGGGGACAGGTAATAATCGGCCCGTCCTCGCCAATCCCCCGGATGGATGGAAAGCCAAACTACCGCATCAGGGCTTCTCACAAGTCGCACCAAGCAGGAGCATCCTGGTCGAACTATTTCGCCCCTTGCTTGCTTGGCAGAAATATGCTATACTCTTCCTAAGGCAATACCATGCCCCTTGTTCAGAACGCGTAGCACCCACCCGCCTCTATCGCTCTTCTACCATCCATGAAAAAAAGACAGGTCGCAAATGTCCCGAGGTCGCAAATGTCCTAACTCACAGAATCACGATGACAAGAGTCGCAAATGTCCCGAGGTCACAAATGTCCTAACCCTACAAAAATCCCAAGCATTTTCCTATCGGACGCCATACCACTGAAAATTGGGAGTCACAAATGTCCCTTCCATCACAACGTCCCAGGCAGGTGAACCCTTCTGCAGAGGGCAGCAGAAAAACGTTTGAGAAACCCTGGCTACCGCATCACAACTCCCAGCTCCCGCAAATCCTCGAAAAAGCCCGGATAGCTCTTCGCGATATGTTCAGTACCCCGCAACGTGAGTCCACGACGGCTCCGCAACGCCACAATGGCCAGTGCCATGAGCAAGCGATGGTCAGAATGTCCATCGACCTCGACACCACCTTCAACCCCTTGCGGCTGACCGCGCACAATGATCGCATCGTGTTGCGCGACGACCATACAGCCCGCTTTGCGCAACTCCGTACAGAGGTCGTCAATGCGGTCGGATTCTTTATAATGCAAGCTTTCAATATTATAGAAAACACTTTCACCCTCGGCGAAACATGCAGCAGCGACCAGCACTGGAATACAATCAATGGCTTTATCCCCATCCATTTCAATTCCGCGCAATCGTCGCCCGCCCCGCAACCTGATGCCATCTCCCTCAAAGCGCATATTCGCCCCCATATCCTGCATAGCCTGCACGAGTGCCGCTCCATCTTCCTCGCCAGCATGCAAACGCGAAAGGAGAATTTCACTACCAGGATCAGTGCTACTCGCACAAGCAGCCAACAATGCCGCCGCCGCGGGATAATCACCCGGTACCACGTAATCTTGGGGCGTATAATGTTGCCCAGCGGCAATAGAAAAATGTCGTAAGGCGTCATCATGTGTAACAGCGATACCAGCCTCTCGCATAACATTGAGTGTGACATGTATTAACGCTTGTGACTTCAAATCATCCACCACGCTAATTTCAAGTGCTTCGTCCAGCAATGGCGCGAGAAACAACAAGGAGCTCAAATATTGCGAACTTCGCTTCCCTGAAACCGTCACATGCCCACCGTGTAAATTGCCCCCGTAAAGCGTAATTGGTAGAAAACCTTCTGCCCCTGTCCCTTCACATCTCGCTCCCAGCGCGGTTAGTGCTTCCAGCAGTTCGCGGTTGGGCCGCTTGCCCAATGACTGCGGATGATCCGTCACAAAGGTCACCTCAGACAAGAAAGCACCCAGTCCAAGCAGTAAGCGTAACACCGCTCCTGCATTCCCCACGTTAATTGTTACCGGACCTGAATGGTACGGACGCCCCACGCCTTTGACTCGCAACACACGTTCGTGCTCGTCATCCCACTCAAGTTCTGCACCTAAGGCACGACACCCGCGAAAAAGCGCATCACTATCATCACTAAGTGCAGGCAAGGTAATAGTGCTTTCACCTGCTGACAGCGTAGCCGCTAAAAGATAGCGCAAAGTATAGTACTTTGAGGAAGGTAAGGTTGGCTCACCCCGTAACAAACTCGTAGGCGCAATATACAGCCGTTGCCCCATGTTCTCGGCAGCATTCGTTATTTCTTCTTGCATTGGATCACTTTCAATAAATGTTGAGTGTACGCTTTTCTCGCGATTACAAGATGCAACCAAACGCACTCCTCATGATAACGTTCTCCTACATTTTATCATAGCAAATGAACACACATATTCATTCTTGTGTCTTCACAAAATATAATGCAAAGAAATACATACTATTCATTATGTAATACAAGTGTAAGTTTTCCCTATATGATTGACTAACAGCCTCTATTCTGCTATAATCCACACTATCAAGCAAGGAAACGAGAAAGAGGAAGAAGGTATTACAGTGCGTCAACAACGAGTTGTCATTGTAGGGGCTGGTATTGTTGGGCTTTCAACCGCCTACGCTCTACTCGCCCAGGGACTAAAAAATGTTATCGTTTTAGAACAAGAGGCCGTCGATCATCGTAGGGCCGCATCGCATGGAGTTTCGCGCTTGCTACGCTTCGAGTACGGGGCGCAGCTCTTCTATTCGGAGATGGTCTGCCGTAGCCTGGATCGTTGGCACACTCTTGAACACATTACCAAACGAACGCTCTATACACCAACAGGGCTACTTGTCCTAGGAAACGAACGCGACAACTTTGCACAACCGAGCTATCAAGCAATGCAGGAATTACATATGCCAACGGAACGCCTCTCACGGCAAGACTGCCAACAGCGTTTTCCGCAATTCTCAACCCAGGGCAACGACATTTTTACATATAATGCTGAGGGCGGCGTACTCCATGCTTCCGCTTGTGTACAAACCTTAAAGGACCTAATCATCGATCTTGGCGGTACAATTTATGAATCATGCCGCGTAACTGCTATCAATCATGATAATCTCTCGCGCCCCATACGCATCCACACCAGTACAGGTGAGACATTTTTAGCCGACCAGATTGTGCTAGCTACCGGTGCATGGGTACATCGTCTGCTGGCTGACCTACGCCTCCCTGTACAACTCACTCGGCAGTATTTGCTCTATTTCGCGGGTTTACCCTCTACATTCGAGAACAACGCCTTCCCCGCCTTTATTACTGCTGATCTGTACGGCTTCCCGCGGCACAAATCCCCTGGCCGCCAGGGATATTCCTACTTTAAAGCCGCTTCACATGCATTTGGCTCATCCATTGACCCTGACGACATTCTCCCAACAGAAGAGCAGGCACTCGCCCGAATCACGAAAAGCTTACAGGATTTGCTGCCCGCACTGCACCAAGCAGAACTGGTGCGCGTTGACTCATGCATGTACGATGTCACACCTGATGAAGACTTTATTCTTGATCACGTCCCTTACGATCCCCGCATTACTTTTGCCACTGGCCTCAGTGGTCACGGCTTTAAATTTGGCCTACTGCTGGGCGAAATGCTTGGCAGCATGGTTTGTGGGGTATCTTCACCTGTATCGCTGGAACGTTTCCAGTTAGCACGTTTCTCGCGCCAACACGTCTCCGTGGCCTGAGTTACCGCCACCAGAGGAAGAGAACTAAATAATCACATGCTCAGCGTGAATCACGCCGCGCTTGCTTTTCTTACCAGTGACCACAATCGACGCGCCTTCTTGCAATTGTTCTAACGCTGAAGGCGCAACATGTTGGCCAGTCTGGTTCATGATAGCTGTCTTGCGATCAATCAGTACCGCCACTGGACGTGAGTCTCCAGTGGCTTGCTTTACTTCTCCACCAGCAAGAATATAACTCTGTTTTTTATCCGGATTGGGAGCACCGCCAATGACGATTACCTTGCGTCCATTATCTAACAATGCTTCCAGGCGCGGCTGCTCTACATCTGGCTTTAGCTGCTTCTTTTGTGCCACATTTCCATCCCTTGGTGTTTCAGCGAAAACACTTTTTGTCTCATGCGGTTCAGTTAGAGCGTCACCGGGTTGCTGCTTATGAAAGAGCGCGTCATTGTAGTTGCTTGGTACAAGCATTTTAACTGCCTTAGGAAAGGCATCGAAGCGATAATTAACAATTACGCGCCCCAGGTCCTCTTGCTGCAAAGCCTCTCCATCCGCTTTACTGATATAATCTTTGAGTTTAACAACGCTGCCATCCAGTTGCAAAAGGATACTGGCCGGGACACGGATAGAAAAATGTGCGCCGCGGAAGTAGTGTGTATTCTCGTCATCTGGCTTGTGCTGCAATACTATCGACGTAAACTGCCCAATGGCCGACAACGGATCACCGCCAGTAATCACACAAAGATCAATGTCGCCATCGTCGAGCGTGGCATCGTCCGCGATCTGCACCATATTAGCATACGTGCGTGTATTCGCCACAATAATTTGCAACGCATCGCCCTTCCAGAGCAATTTGGCCTGCTCACCAACCCCACCATCCCATATTTCAACAGAAAAGCTGTGCTGCTTCGACAACGTTTTCGCCGCCGCGATATTAAACGCCAGCGGGCCTATTTTATGCTTGAGTTGGTTGGAGGTATGACCAATCACCCGTGCATCAAACCCTAATCCGGCCATCATTAAAAAGTCGTGCTTCGCTTTAGACGAAACTTTTTGTTTCTTCCTACGCCCTTGTTTATTCGCTCCAGCATCTGAAGGTGTAGAAGTTTGGCCCTCCTCAGCAGGCGGAAAGATCAGTTCTTGTACAGCCACATGACCAACATCAACAGTACGCAATTTGCTATTGACCAGAGCCAAGGCTGCTTTCACCGGGTCCGCTGGTATATGCATTTCCCCAGCCCACTCGTTGGCCGTACCACCAGGAATCAAACCCACAATGCTTTTTCCTTTGGCCTTTAACACACCATTGACGACCTGATTCAGCGTCCCATCACCGCCGTAGGATACGACCAAGTCCGCACCTTCCTGCACCGCCTTCATACCCAGACTTACTGTTTCTCCACAATATTTTTTCAATAATAGTCGCGTCTCCCAACCAGCCGCCGCTAACACCGCTAAAATATCGGTAATTTTTGCGATATTTTGTCCTTCCCTAGGATTGATCACCAGAGAAACCTTTTTACGATGCATTGAACATCTCCTGATAGCAATAGAAAATAAGTAACTCATCCTGTAACTGACACGAGAAAACCTCCCATGACGTTTCAGCAAGTAAACTACCATTGTTCAGCTTGACTACATACATAAGTCGTGCAATACTTTGCACAAGCTGAGAAATATCTTGAGTAGGACGGTATCCTTATCTCAGCAAATAGTGGAGGCTCTCATATATGCAAACCACGGATAGTATCGCGAATGAGCAATTAGCAGGAATCATTCGCAAGTTTTTTGGCTATTTGCCACCAATCTTTGCTTCAGCACAAAAGACGCCTCAGATACAACAAAATCTCTACCAGCAAACAATCGCCGCATACATTCATAATCCTATCCCGCTCTTGTTCAAAGAACAGCTTTTTAGTTATCTCTCACGTTACTGTAGCGTAAGCTACTCCATCATCGCTCATAGTTGTGCGCTTCATCCACTGGGAATGACCGCTGGTCAAGTACTCACGCTACTTGAAACACTTCCACCAACCGATCTCGAAATTGGAACTCATCTACGTATTTTGGCCACCATAACGAGCCCAATTCTTGACTGGCCAGAGCGTGGCTCCGAAGCTGAACACAGCCTGTTCTTGTGTACTATTTTTCTCTTCTTACTGCCTGGACGGGCTATACATTGTCGCATCATCGTGCGACAGTTCCTGGGCGATACCTATTACAACGCCTTGATAGAGTTTCTCTCGTATATCAAAACCTGCCACTTTTGGGTAGAAGCCCATCCAGAGCTTTCACCGGAAACAGACCAGCGCGTCCAGAACCACCTAGCAGCATTAGTGGCAGACGAGCCAGAGTTGATCAATTTCTTTCAAAAGTATAACGAAAGAGCCGCGCTGGAAAATGAACACATTATGCGCGATCACCTCGCACGTAAACATATTGAAGAAAAACTGCGAGCATCGGAAGACGTGGTCATCGCTAATACACAGCAACTCGAAGCCACCTTTGAAGCAATGACCGATGGTGTAGTAGTTTACGACGCCGTGGGCAATATGCTGCGTTTAAATTCCGCGTACCGCAGAATGATCGCCATTGATCTCAACCCCAAACACGCGCTGCTCTCTCCTGATGAACGCGGCGATATGTTAGACTTGCACAACGAAGCTGATGAACCGCTTCCCCAAGATCAACGTCCAGTGGCAAGAATGCTGCGCGGCGAAGTGATGACAGGGAAGAATATGATGGATATTAT
The DNA here is from genome assembly GCA_038209195.1 of Ktedonobacterales bacterium. GTDB lineage: Bacteria > Chloroflexota > Ktedonobacteria > Ktedonobacterales > Ktedonobacteraceae > JBBQXY01. The sequence goes on from JBBQXY010000017.1 coordinate 47,372, forward strand.
CGTACGATCATTCGATGGCAAGCGCAAACAGCTCAATGTGAGCGGCGCACCCATGCGCGATCAAACGGGCAAAGTTGTCGGTGGCGTCATAATTTTCCGCGATGTTACTCAGCGACGACAACTCGAACGACGCACCCATGAAACCCTCGAGGGGTTGTTGGCAATCGCTGAAACAATTGTCTATCCCTTTGATGGCCAACACCAACCCGATCAATCTGTTGCGACACCTGCTAGCGAACGCTTGGTGCAGTTAACCCGTAATATCCTGGGCTGTCAAAGAGCAAGCATCATCGCCATAGAGCCTGAAACGGAAACAATCCATCCCGTGGCGGAAATCGGTCTTTCACCAGAACTCCATCAACTGATGTGGGCTAGTCTTAATGGCATCAAGCTCAGCGATATTGTTCCGGAGCCAGCACTTCGTGCGAAGTTGCATGCAGGCCAGGAATATATCATTGATACCTCAAAGCCACCATACGATGCCTATCCTAATCCATTTGGCAGTGTTAGCATCCTTGTCGCTCCATTATGGATAGACAAGCAACTTGTCGGCATGCTTTCCTTTGACTTCTTTAACCAACCACACGAGTTCACACCGGATGAGATTGCGCTGACCATGGCCATCGCCAAGCTCACTACCCTGGTAATTGAACGCGAACGCTTGCTACGGGAACGCACCGAGGCCCAGGCCAATGAACTGGCCTTGCTCGAAGCCAATCGACGCATGGACGAGTTTATGGGAATTGCCAGTCACGAGCTGAAAACACCTCTCACCACGATTAAGGGCTATGTCCAGCTCGTCGCTCGCCGCTTGAAAAATAGCAGCCGTAACGTTGAAATACTGGATCTCCCCCTCAAACATATGCTCGAAGGTGCCGGGGAACTCCTTGAACGCACTGACACTCAAATTGAGCGACTGGGGAGACTGGTCAATGAATTGCTGGATATCTCCCGCGTTCAAGCCAATCGGCTTGAATTTCATCTTGAGCACCATGACCTCGCTACTATTGTGCGTGACGCCGTCCAAGATCAGCTCCTTGAGTCCGACGCAGTGAGACGAACCATCCTCGTCGATATCCCAACCGAACAGAGTTTTCCAATCATTGCTGACGCTGACCGTATCGGGCAAGTCGTATCCAACTATTTGTCCAACGCGTTAAAATATTCTGCTGAACAGCAGCCAGTAGACGTTTCCTTGCAGCATGAAGGATCAGTGGCGCGGGTACTGGTCAGCGATAAAGGGCCAGGATTGTCATTGGAGGAGCAGCAGCATATCTGGGATCGGTTCTACCGTGCCCGGGGTATCGAAGTGCTAAGCGGATCCGGTATAGGACTGGGCCTTGGCCTGTACATTTGTCGCACTATTATTGAACGGCACAACGGTCAGGTTGGTGTGGAAAGTACTCCTGGTCTGGGTTCTACCTTCTGGTTTACGCTACCCTTGGCATAGAAGTATTAGCTCTGCAACTTTTTTCTAACCTGAGGCGTGTAAAAGTTAATATGCAGATCATCTCTGGTTTCATGTGTCCAAAATAGACATGTTATTCGTTATGAAATACAGAGTATTAAATATCCCAACAAGAGGTACGTATGAGCGTAGAACAATCAAGCTTGCCACCCTCCAATACAAATAATATTTTGGGGTCGGAACAAGCACCTCCCAATTCTACCAAAGATGGCTCTGCTCTTAAACGTTTCGCTCAACTTTGGCGAGCAATCTATCACTGGTTCTTGACCCACACTTTCATCCCTTCCTGGCTACCCAAACGCTGGCGTCACGCCACTTTTGGCTATGTTATCGCTATTCTTTTACAAATTTTGGCCATATTGCTCACACTATTCTTTGTCAAGGTATTTCCTTCTTTCGCTTTTAACGGCCTATTAGGAGTGCTCGGTATCGCTTTGATCGCCTTAAATTGGGGCGCGGGACCCAGCGCGGTCGCAACGGTTGTAGGTGCTGGGCTTATTGATTATTTCATCCCCCCACCAAGCTTCTCGTGGACATTGAATAGTGCCAAAAGTATCGTGGAAATCCTCCTCTTTTTACTCGTCGGCTTCATCCTCACCGTCGTCGCTAGTCGCATTGAGCGTGTCCGTCAGGACGCAGAAATCCTAGCGGCCTCCTTGACTACCGAACGTTCGCGTCTTGAGGCCGTTATAGAGACTGTGCCTGGTGCGGTCTCTATTCACGATGCGCAGGGCACCATTATCAAACTCAATAGCATGGGATTACAAAATGCCGGGGCTGATCGCAGTAATGCAACATTGGGCTCCTCCCAGGAAGCGTTTGCTGTCCGCACTCCCACGGGCGCACCTCTTGCACTGGAGGATTTTCCTGTTACACGCGCCCTGCATGGCGAAACAGTCTCAGACATGAAGGTACGCTACCTGGATGCCGATGGGCGAGATAGATTTTCAACCATCAGTGCCGCTCCCCTACATGATACAGAGGGTACAATCGACGGCGCGGTTCTCATTACACACGACATCACCGACCTTTACTTGTCGGAGCGAGAAGCTGCTACCCATGCAAGTGAGCTCGAAGCCATCTTTGAGTCCATCACCGATGGCGTCTTCGTCTTCAGCAACAACCAGCAGATTTCTCGTATGAACTCCGCCTTCCGCGAACTCATGGGTATTACCTCCCAAATTGATGCAGAACGATTCTTCCAGCCCGACGAACGTCGTTCACAAGTGACTGCCCGCACTGAAAGCGGTCAACTGCTCTCGTATGACCAATTGCCACAATCGCGCATTTTGCGTGGTGAGGTACTCAAAGGTGCTAACGCAGCCGAATTAGTGATACAAACACTTGACGGACGTACCAGAGAAGTGAGTGTCAGCGGCGCACCTGTGCGTAACCAGGATGGGCAGTTGATCGGTGCGCTCTGCATCTGCCGTGACGTGACCGAACGCCGACAGTTGGAGAGACGTACGCAAGAGACTCTCCGCGCCTTATTGGCAATGGCGGAAGCCCTGGTACTCACCCCAGAGCATACTTCTAAGTCTACAGGTAAACTAACAACGCAAAAACTCGAAGGACCAAATACAGCAAGTAAGGTAGCAGAACGGATGGCAGAGTTAACCTGTAGCGTGCTGGGCTGCCAGCGTGTCAGTATCACTGCCGTCGAACCAGAGACTGAGATTCTTTACCCTATAGCCGTCGTTGGCCTTCCTCCTGAGCAAGAACGCCAGTGGTGGGCTGAACAGCCACAAGATGCACATTTGCACGACGGCCCAGACCCAATACTTACCGCCCGTCTGCTCGCCAATGAAGTCCTACTCATTGATATGAGAGAACCCCCTTTTAATGCAGCACCCAACCCATATAATATTCACGTTATGCTCGTTGCGCCTATGTGTGCGGGAAACCAACTTGTTGGTTTCCTCTCGTTAGACTATGGCGAAAATGAGCATAGCTACACGAGTGAAGAAATCGCCTTGGCTAAAGCTGTCGGTCAACTTGCTGCTCTCGTCATTGAACGCGAACGCCTTTTGCGCGAACGAGCCGACGCCCACGCCAGTGAACTGGCCCTGCGCGAAGCAAATCGCAGAATGGACGAGTTCCTCGGCATGACCAGTCATGAACTCAAGACTCCTCTCACCAGTATCAAAGGCAATACTCAACTCACTGTGCGCCAATTGCATAATAGTATGCAGAATATGCAAAAAATGCAAGAAATGATGGTGAGCACTGAACGTCAGATTCGCCTGTTAGATCGCCTTGTCGATGACCTACTCGATATCTCACGCACGCAGTCACATCAATTACAACTAAGCCTCGCCTCTTGTGACCTCTCCACGATTGTCCAGGATACGGTAGAGGAACAAAGGCGGGTTTGGCCGACAAGAACCATTCGTCTCACCTTGCCAGAAAACAAGCAAACTACCATTAACGCTGATGCTAGCCGCATTAGCCAGGTCATTACTAACTACCTGAGCAATGCTCACAGGTACTCATTCGTTGATCGACCCATAGATGTCACGGTGCAACTACAAGAAGACCAGCAGGTGCTTGTTGCAATCGAAGATCAAGGGACCGGCCTCTCAGAGGAGGAGCAAAGCTACATCTGGGAACGCTTTCACCGCGTCCATGGGATCGAGGTAGAAGGTAGTACCCAGAGTGCTTACGCTGGCCTGGGACTCGGTTTATACATCTGCAAAACAATCATTGAGCAGCACGGCGGCAGTGTTGGTGTGGAAAGCACCCCTGATGTTGGCTCAACTTTCTGGTTCACCTTACCGCTCCTCCACGAGGGGAAAACCGAGCTATAGAAGAGAAAAAAACTATTGACATTCCCGCCCTTCCATGATAGTATGTTTGTCATGGTGCTGTGGTTTAAAGCCATGGTGCCGATTCGGAGAGGTCGCATAGTGGCCTAGTGCGAGCGTTTGCTAAATGCTTGAGGTTAACCGCCTCCGTGGGTTCGACTCCCACCCTCTCCGCCAATTTAATTAACTATCTATTTAGGGGTGGTGCCCAACGGTTGAGGCGGTCGTCTCCAAAACGACTTTCAGAAGGTTCGACTCCTTTCACCCCTGCCAAAACACTTGAATGTAAAGTTCAGGTGTTTTTGTTTTACCCTAATTGCTTTAAGAAACTATGCCAAGCGCATCAAGACAAGCGAAAAAGGTCATCGGTGGCGAGCGGCTTACATTGAGGAGTGGGGTGCATTACCGCTGCAACGCCTGCTCGTGCTCTTCAGAACCCATAAACTCTTCTTGCATTGTTGCGTCGTGCATAGCAATCGCGGGAACCTCGGGACGCCGCAACGCGAAATGATGCAGGTCAATCAGCGTTTGGCGAGCGGTCGCGTCATCGCTTGTCACGCCAGACCAAATAAAAGGGTGCATCGTAGCTGGTCGCAGGTAATTTTGCGATACCCAGGCTGCATCTCCAAGCAGGAACAAGCGGGTCCCGTTCGAGCGATTGATGAACATTCCGGTATTACCAGCGGTATGCCCTGGCAAAGGTACTAGAACGATAGAACCATCACCAAACATATCGTAGCTCGAGCGAAAACCTTCATAGGCTGGGCCGTGACAATCAAACAACTCGATGGGATTATCGCTCATTAACTGACGCACCAGCCCGTGGTTAGCATCCAGTATACCCAGCCGCGCAGCCTCGTATTCGACACGGTTGATACGCAAAGGTACACCGGGTATTTCAGGAATGCCACTGACGTGATCCCAGTGAAGATGGGACAGTAACGCGAAGTCAATATCGCTGGTATGTATCTCTAACGCTTGCAAATGGCTGTGCAGCGACTGCTCAAATTCAAAGTTGGCCAATGTCTTACGAAAGAAGAGCGATTGACCAATGATATATAAATAGATATCGGCACAGAGACCAGTGTCATATAAAAAAGTGGCCTGGGGATGGCGCACTAAAACAGCACTGTGAGAGATTACACGTGGAGCCAGGGTCAGTGCACCACGCACGGCGATAGGTTCAGGAATAGTTACAGAACCACAGCGTAAAAACGAAACTTCGATTTTAGGCATGGCTGAGGTATCTAATCGAGTCGGTTTGGTTTCTATTTCACCCCACTCGGTAGTATTCCAGCGTTGTGGCAAAAAACTCTTGATTGCGAGACTAGCCGCTACAGCACCCAAAGTGATGCTTCCGGCAGTCACCAAGCTTCTTAACTTCATCGATCCATCCTTCGTTGCAAACTATTACTTTGTTTCACTTCATTTGACTGGCCGCCTACGGCGGCCGGGTAGGGAAGGGAACTAGGGCGCAGCCCTAGAACCCAGTCAAGGGACTGCCGTCCCTTGCATCCCTGCTCGTCACATGAAGTGGGACAGAGTAC